>JBBQCV010000082.1:0-14577 GCA_038319115.1 Burkholderiales bacterium
ACCGATGAAGGGATCATTGGGTGGGGGGACTGTTACGGCCCTTCCGCCGTCGCCAAAAGCGTGGTCGACACCCTCCTCAAGCCTTCGGTCATCGGGCGCGACCCGTTCGACGTCGAGGTGATCTGGGAAGCGTTGTACAACAAGGTGAAGGACTATGGCCTCACCGGGATGACCATATCCGGAATCAGCGGGATCGACATTGCGCTGTGGGACATCATGGGCAAGGCGACCGGAAAGCCGATCCACAAGCTGATCGGCGGAGCGTTCCGCACCGATCTGACGGCTTACGCGACCGGGCTCTACTTCACCGACATGGACCGCCTCACCGAGACGGCGGTCGAGGAAGCGATGGGCTACAAGTCGCAGGGTTTCCCGGCAGTGAAAATGAAGATCGGCTTGGGTTCGATGAAGAAGGACCTCGCCCGCATCGGTGCGGTGCGCGACGCGATCGGCCCGGAGATGCTCCTCATGGTCGACGCAAATCACTGCTACAACGTCCCGCAGGCGATCCAGATCGGGCGCGAGATGGAGCAACTCGGCATCCACTGGTTCGAGGAGCCGGTTTCGCCGGAGGACCTCGACGGTTACGCGGAAGTATCCAAGGCCCTCGACATGCAGGTGGCCGGTGGCGAGAATGAATTCACCAAATTCAGCTTCCGCGAAATCATCAATCGCCGCGCGATGGACATCGTGCAGCCGGACGTGTGCGCAGCCGGCGGGATCACCGAATGCAAGAAGATCGCCACGCTCGCCCAGGCCCACTGGGTGCAATGCGTGCCGCACGCGTGGGGCACCGCCATCGGGCTCACGGCCACAATGCATTTCCTCGCTTCATTGCCCGACTGCCCGCCCTGCCTCGTGCCGCAGCCGCCGATGCTCGAATACGAGCAGACCTATAACCCGTTTCGCGAAGAGCTCGGCGGCGACGTTTTCAGCCACACCAAAGGGGTAGTCAAGGTGCCGCAGGGGCCGGGACTGGGGATCGAGATCAACCGCGAAATCCTGAAGCGCTACAAGGTGGGCTGAAGCGTCGCTGAGGGGGCGGATTTTGCCGAATCCGGCAAGGGTGATTGTGTCATGCGCACAGGGAGGATGCGCGGGTTGCGGAGGTGCTCAGCGCCCGCGTTGCGTCTCCACCTCGACGCCGTTTTTCTTCGCGAGCGCATAATATTTCAGCGACTCGGCGTAGTCCTTGGTCACCTCGCCCTTGCCGTCGGCAAAGATGTCACCCAATGATTTGGCCGCTTCGTACTGGCCGGCCCTGACCGCGCGTACATAGAACCGGACGGCTTGCTTGATGTTGCCCGCCGACTCGGCGGCGCGCCCCTGCTGGTACAACGACACCGTGGGCGCGGCAGGAGCCGCGGGCGCAGCGGGCGCAGTCAATGACGGCGACACGCTGGCTACCTGCTCGCCGGATTTTGCCGCGGCACTTGGGGCGGCAGCGGGCGCGGCCTCGGCGACCTGCCCACGGGCTTCGGCGGCCTTCCTCGCCGCCTCCTCTTCCTTGATCAGCAACCGCTCGGCCGCGCCGGTGCTGGCCGTGATCTTGGCGCGGGGCGCCTCCGGTTGCGCCTTGGGTGGCGCCGGCGGGGCTACCGCCACTTTCGGAGCGGCCTTCTCGGCCGCTGCCTTCTCCGCAGCGACCCTGTCGGCCTCGGCTTTCTCGGCGGCGGCACGCTGCGCATTCTCGGCCGCGGCTTTTTCCGCGGCGATCCTGTCGGCAGCGGCTTTTCCAGCGGCGAGCTTGTCGGCAGCGGTTTTTTCTATGGCGGCCTTGTCGGCAGCGGCTTTTTCCTGCGTTTTCTTGATCGCGTCGGTCTTTTCCTTGTCCTTGGCTTTCTGCGCGGCTTCCTCTGCCTTGGCCAAGGCTGCCTTGGCCTCGCCTTCACGCTGCTTCACCAGCTCGGCCTGCTTGTTGAGCTCGGCCTCGCGCCGCTTCGTTTCCTCGGCCAGCTGCAGCATCTTGGCCTGGTCGCCCGAGGCCTTGGCTTCGGCCTCGCGCTGGCGGGCCAGTTCGAGTTCCTTGGCCGCGCTCTGCTCGGCCTCGCGGGCGGCCAACAGTTGGGCATTGGATTTCTTGGCCACCTCAAGCGCTGCCATCAGCGCCTGCGTGTCGGGTGACCGGGTGAAGTAATAGAGTGAGCCCCCGCCGATCGCCGCCACGAGCAGGCCGATCGCCACCGGCACCAGCGGCGAACCCTTCTTCTTGCGGATTTCCTTGGTGAGGTGGTCGGTTTCGGCTTCCTTCTTCTTGAGTTCGGCCTGGATCCGCACCTGCTCTTCTTCCTGCTTCTTGATCTGGACCTGCAAGTCCGCCTCGCGCTTGGCCAGGCGCGCCTCGAACTCGGCCTTCTCGGCGATCTCTTTCGCGGCGCGCGCCTTGGCCTCCTCAACCTGGCGCGCCTCGACCTCTGCCGAGCGCTTCTGGTACTCGGCCTCGCGCTTGGCCATCTCGACTTCGAGCTTGGCCTTTTCTTCGGCCAGCTTGGCCTTGACCTCGGCTTCGCGCCGGGCGGCTTCCTCGAGTTCGCGCTTTTCCTGCTCGGCGGCAGCCTGCGCGCCGCGGGTCGCGGTCTCTTCGCTGGTTACGCCGCGGATCTTGGCGCTCTTCCTCTTGGCGAGCGCGGCGTAAATCCCGTCGGGGAACTGCTTGACGTACAGGTCGAAGTCGTCGGCGTCGTTGCCATCCTTTATCGAGCGCCAGAATTCGAGCTCGACTTCCTGCGTGCCGGTCTGGCCGGCGCCCGTCCCCGAGGCCCCCGAGGCCGCCCCGGCGATAGCGGCGGGCGGCAACGAAGCGTCGAAAGCAAGCGAACCGACGATCGTCTTGTCGCTCTCGTCGGTCGTCGCCTTCCCTTCCAGGGCGTTCTTGAGGTCGAGGCCGAGGTCGCGCGCGTTCTGGTAGCGCGAGTTCATGTTCTTCGCCAGCGCCTTGCTCACGATGGCATCGAACAGAGGCGAGATCTTGGTGTTGAGCCTCGATGGCATGACCGGCTCGTCCTGGAGGATCTTCTTGGCAATGGTCCAGGTGCTGGTGCCTGTGAACGGTTTTTCGCCGGTCAGGAACTGGTACAGGATGATGCCGGCCGAAAATATGTCGGTGCGGCGGTCGATGTCGCCGCCTTCGATCTGCTCGGGCGACATGTACGCGGGCGTGCCGACGATAGCGCCGACCGCGGTTTTCTCCGACGCGGACCGGTCGGCGTCGGTGATGCGCGCAACGCCGAAGTCGGCAAGCTTCACGCGACCCTTGTTGTCGATCATCACGTTCGCGGGCTTGATGTCGCGGTGGATGATGCCGGCCTCGTGCGCGAAATGCAGCGCCTCGCACAGCTCGCCCATGATGTGGACGGCTTCCTTGATGTCGAAGCGCTCGTTGGCGTCGAAGAAGTCCTTGAGCTCCTTGCCCTGGATGAACTCCATCACGATATACGCGACTTCGCCCTCCGCGCCGAAGTCGTACACCTGCACGATGTTGGGGTGGTTCAGTCGCGCGACGGCCTGCGCCTCGCGATCGAAGCGCATCGTGTATTCACGCGCGGTGTCTTCGTCGAGCGAGCTCTTGAGGATGGTCTTGATCGCGACCTTGCGGTGCAGGCGCGGATCCATGCCGGCGTACACGACGCCCATCGCGCCCTTGCCCAGGACGGCCTGGATGTCGTAGCGCCCTAGGCGCTTCAGGTCAGCAGCGGGTGTCGACATTGATGGTTATCGTCCAAGGGCCTCGTTTGGCCGACGCGGGCAAGCGTGGAAACATTATGCCTTTAGCAAGAAAAAATAGCGTGACTGCCCCGCGCGCCTCCGCTTCGAACCGCAATGATTCACCAATTTTGCGAATTTCGCCAGCCCCGTGCTCGCGCGCAGCCGGAAACGGCACCTAGGTGGCGGGCGCGCGCCTACTCGGGGGCCGCGCGTTGCGCCCGGTCGCGCGCTTGGATGGCGGCGTGGCGGATCGGCAACTGCTCGGCACACGCCATGACGGGGCTGTCGATCATTGTTCCGTCCGGCGCGAACGATGCCCGCCCGCCTCGGTTGTGACATATTCCTCAATTACGCGCCGCGCACGAGCGATTCCACGGCAGCGGGCGAGTATTCCTCGTAAACGATTGGCACCTAGCCGGGATGGATGCGACCTGTCCCGATGGATCCAAACGGACGCAAGCGCCGCACCATGCCGCGAAACGCCGGCCAGCGGGCGACCTCGGCGCGGATCGGACCTCCCTATGCGACGGCAGAAAGCGCGCCGCAAACGAGCGCGAGCCCACGCGCGAGTCAGACTAGTTTCCAAATCCGGAAAAGAAACTGGCTTAGGAACCGCGCCCGTATTGAGTCTCCCGTTGAACAAGTTAATCTTTCATGCGGTGGCCGGTACTGCGCGCGCGGCTGCGCCTACTTACAAAAACCAGATGAGCGCTACCGGCAGGCAGGCTTGAATACGCCCCCACTACACAGCAATGGCTGCCGATGCTCCAACGGTGGAAGACAGGGCGGTGGCGAACTTCTCAACCAGTTCGTCGAGCTGTGCCTCCTCGACGATGAACGGCGGCGCGAACAGGACATGGTCGCCCTGCACGCCGTCGACCGAGCCGCCCATCGGATAGCACATCAGGCCGGCATCGAGCGCCGCCTTCTTCAGGCGAACGTTGACCTTGCGTGCGGCATCGAAAGGTGTTTTGGACGCGCGATCCTCGACCAGCTCGATGGCGCGAAACAGGCCCCGCCCGCGGATCTCGCCCACATTTGGGTGCCTCCCGAAAGCCACGCGCAGTTTGCCGTCGAGGAGTTCCCCCATCGGCGCAACTCGCGCCAGCAGGCCATCCTCGTGCAGGCGTTTCTGCACCGCCAAGGCGCCGGCGCAGGCCGCCGCGTGCCCAAGATAGGTGTGGCCATGCTGGAAAAACCCGCTGCCGCCGGCGATTGCTTCGTACACCTTGCGCGACGCGAGCACCGCGCCGATGGGCTGGTAGCCCGCGCCCAGGCCCTTCGCGATGCACACCAGGTCGGGCACGATGCCCTCGGACTCGAACGAGAACAGCGACCCGCACCGCCCCATGCCACACATGACCTCGTCGAGGATCAGCAGGATGCCGTACTTGTCGCAGACTTCGCGCACCCGCTTGAAATAACCCGCCACCGGTGCGACCGCCCCGAGGGTGGCTCCCACCACGGTTTCGGCCACGAAAGCGATGACTTTGTCCGGCCCGAGCCGGAGGACCTCGGCTTCGAGTTCTGCGGCCAGCCGATGGGCATAAGCGGCGTCAGTTTCCGCGGGCTGCTTGCCGCGATAGGGGTAGCACGGCGAAACGTGGGCGACGTCGATGAGCAGCGGCTCGAACTGCTTGCGCCGCGAGGCATTGCCGCCGACTGCGAGCGCGCCGAGCGTGTTGCCGTGGTAGCTCCCGCGGCGCGCAATGATGTGCTCGCGCCGGGACTCGCCGTTTTCGACGCAGTATTGGCGCGCCAGCTTGAGCGCGGCTTCGACCGCCTCGGACCCGCCCGACACGAAGTACACCCGCTCGAAGGAAGCCGGCGCATGCCGCACGATTTCGTCGGCGAGCGCCTCCATCGGCTCGTTGCTGAAGAAGGAGGTATGCGCGAAAGGCAACTGGTCGAGTTGGGCCTTGATGGCCTCGATCACCGCTCGGTCGGAATGGCCCAGGCACGACACGGCCGCGCCACCGGAAGCGTCGAGATAGCGCTTTCCCTCCCGGTCGAACAGGTACGCGCCTTCGCCGCGCACCGCCACCGGGTAAGTGTTGTGCGGGTTGCGGTGGAAGACGCGACTCATGCGCTCCGGCGGGTCAGGCCGCCAGTTTTTCGTGCAGCAGGGTGCGTCGCGCCTCCAGTTCGCCTGGGAGGTGCTCGCCCAGCTTGCCCAGCAATTCGTCGTGCGAGCGGAGCTCTTCGGCCCAGGCGGCGTGCTCGACTTCGCTCAATTCGGCGAACTGTTCGCGCGTGAAGCGCTCGAGCCCCTGCCAGGAGAGATCCTCGTAGCGCGGCATGATGCCAAGCGGCGTGGGCGTGCCGCGCGCGGTGCCTTCGCAGCGCTCGACGATCCATTGCAGGACGCGCATGTTCTCGCCGAACCCAGGCCAGATGAACTTGCCCGCCGCGTCGCGCCGGAACCAATTGACGCGGAAGATCTTCGGCGGCCGCGATACCGCCTTGCCTACTTTCAGCCAGTGCGCGAAGTAGTCGCCGATGTTGTAACCGCAAAAGGCCAGCATCGCCATCGGGTCGCGCCGCACCACGCCCACCTTGCCGGTGATCGCGGCCGTGGTCTCCGATCCGAGCGTCGCGGCCATGTAGACCCCGTCCTCCCATCCCGGCGCCTCGACCACCAGCGGCACCGTAGAAGAGCGCCGCCCGCCGAACAGGAACGCCGAGATCGGCACGCCGGCCGGATCTTCCCACTTGGCGTCCATCGATGGGCATTGCGAAGCGGGCACGGTGAAGCGTGCGTTGGCATGTGCCGCGAGCCGCCCGCTGGCGGGGGTCCACTCGTTGCCCTGCCAATCGGTGAGCTTGGGCGGCGGGGTCTCGGTCATGCCCTCCCACCACACGTCGCCCTCGGGGGTGAGCGCCACGTTGGTGAAGATCACGTTGGCGCGCAACGTTTTCATGGCGTTCGGGTTGGTGGCCTCGGAGGTGCCCGGCGCTACCCCGAAGAACCCGGCTTCAGGGTTGATCGCGTAGAACCGCCCGTCCTTGCCTGGCTTGAGCCAGGCGATGTCTTCGCCGACGGTGGTGATCTTCCAGCCGGCGTAGCTCTGCGGCGGGATGAGCATGGCGAAATTGGTTTTTCCGCAGGCCGACGGAAACGCCGCCGTCACGTAGTGTTTCTCGCCCTTGGGCGACTCCACCCCGAGGATGAGCATGTGCTCAGCCAGCCAGCCTTCGTCGTGCGCCATGATCGAGGCTATGCGCAGCGCCAGGCACTTCTTGCCCAGCAACGCGTTTCCGCCGTAGCCCGAGCCGAAGGACCAGATCTCGCGCGTCTCGGGAAAATGCACGATCCACTTTTCCTTGTCGTTGCACGGCCAGGAAACGTCGTCCTGCCCCGTCGCCAGCGGCGCGCCCACCGAATGCACGCAGGGGACGAACGCACCGTCCTCACCGAGGTGGTCGATGACCGCGCGCCCCATCCTTGTCATCATGCGCATGTTGACCACCACGTAGGCCGAGTCCGACAACTCCACGCCGACCTGGGCAATGTGCGAGCCGATCGGCCCCATTGAGAATGGCACGACGTACATGGTGCGGCCGCGCATGCAGCCATCGAAAAGGCTGTCGAGCGTGGTGCGCATCTCTGCCGGCGCCATCCAGTTGTTGGTCGGGCCGGCATCGTCCTTGCGCGCGCTGCAGATGAAGGTGCGATCCTCCATGCGCGCCACGTCGGTGGGATGCGACCGGGCGAGGTAACTATTGGGGCGCAACTTCTCGTTCAGGCGCAAGAACGTACCCGCCGCAACCAGTTCTGCATTCAACCGCTCGTTTTCTTCCTCCGAACCATCGCACCACACGACGCGATCGGGCTTGGTCAGGGCGGCGATCCCGGCGACCCACTGTCGAAGGCGCGTGTGACGGACGTAGTCGGGAGGGTTGGCGATGCTGCTTGGCTGATCCATCAAGTGCGCTCCAAAATGAAAAACGGCCCTAGGCTGGCCGGGCCGCAATTATTGATTTCTGATTCAGTTGATTGTAGCAGTGCGCCCCAAGCCGGGGCTAGCCGGCCGGCTATGCTTTCCGCCACTCGATTGCTGGCCAGTCAAGGGCTCCCCGCGCTGCCCCAAAGTGAGCATCCGCGGATAGCCCCGGGGGCCGTCCGGACCGGCCGCTCAGGCCTTGCGGAACCGCTCCGCCAGCCGGCGCGCGACGCGAAACAACATCCCGGTTCCGGTGACGAGGACGATGACGCGCGTCACGTGCGCCGCGGTCACCAGCGGCACACCGAGCTGGAGCACCTTGGCAGTGATGCACATCTCGGCGATGCCGCCCGGGGCTGTCGCCAGCACCACGCTGGGCACAGGCAGGCCGTACGCCCACGCAAGCGCGGTACCCAGGGCGGCGGCGAGAGCCATCGCAATCAGGATGCTGCCGAGGGTCGCAGCCACGAAGCGCGGGACCCGATCGAGGAAGCTGCGCTCGAACCGGCCGCCCAGCGCGCACCCAATGAGCAGCTGCCCGGCGTTGGACACCAGTGGCGGCATGGCCGAAAAGCTCACTTCGGCCACGGTCAGCCCGATGACGCTGAACAACGCCCCCAGCATGAAGGCATTCGGTGCGCCCAGGAGCGTAAGCAGGCCGGCACCGGTTGCGGCGATGGCAAGCAGTAACCCAAGGCGCCCCCAGTCGAGCTCCGCCGTGGCGGGCGCGTACACATCGGCACCGTGCACGCCCGAATAGGTCAGTGCAAACGGGATCACCACCACCACCGCGAGGATGCGCATGGACTGCGCGATCGCGACGCGGTCGGTGCGCGCCCCAAAACGCTCGGCCAGCACCGACATTTCCGCGGCCCCACCTGGCACGCTGGCAAAGAATGCCGTGGTCCGGTCGGTGTCGGTGACCGTGTTGAGGAACCACGCACAGGCACAGGCGATGAGGATTGCGAGCAGCGCGGCCAACAGCAGCAAGTGCCAATAGGTGAGCACCTGGCGGGCGACCTCGGGGGTGAAATACAGCCCCAGCGCGGTGCCGACGATGACCTGCCCGGCCGGCCGGGCCACGCGGGGCGCGCGCAGGCGTGCGCCGCTGAAATTCATCGCCGCCATGACCACCAGCGGACCGATCATCCACGGCAGTGGCGTCTTGAGCAGCACGAACAGGGCAGCGCCGGCGACACATAGCGCGAGGCTCGCCAGCGGGTTGAAGAACGTGTCGCGCGCGGGCCTCACTTGCCGATGCAGAAGCGCCCGAAGATCTCCCCGAGCAGGTCATCGGCGCTGAATTCGCCGGTGATGCGGGACAGCGCCTGCTGCCCCAGACGCAGTTCTTCGGCAAACAGTTCGGCGCGGTCCTGCAGCCCGGCGGCGGCCTGCATATGCACGCCGGCCTCGGCGAGCGCCCGCAGGTGGCGTTCGCGCGCCACAAAGAGTGTCTCGCCCGCAGGATTCCAGCCCGCCGCGTCGAGCAGCGCGCTGCGCAGCCCCTCGATCCCGGCGCCGGTCTTGGCCGAGACCCATATCTCGGCCGGGGTTGTCTGCCGCACTTCAGGCGCGAGGCCCGCCAGGTCGATCTTGTTCCACACGAGGATGCGTGGTGCCCCGGCCGCAAGGCGCTCGAGGATGGCATCGTCCTCCGCCGTCCGCCCGGCTTGTGCGTCGATGATCATCACCGTGACGTCGGCGCGGCCCAGTTCCGCCCAAGCGCGTTCGATGCCGAGGCGCTCGACCTCGTCACTCGCCGGGCGCAGGCCCGCGGTGTCGACGATGTTCAGCGGCACGCCTTCGATGGCAATCGTTTCGCGCACCGTGTCTCGCGTGGTGCCGGCGATCGGGGTCACGATGGCGCGCTCTTCCCCGGCGAGGCGGTTGAGCAGGCTCGACTTGCCCACGTTTGGGCGGCCGGCCAATACGATGTTGATCCCTGCGCGCAGCAAGCTCCCCTGCCGGCTGCTTGTGAATACCCGGTGCAGCGACGCCTGCAGCGATGTGACGCGTTGCGCCACGTCGTTGCGATGGATCGGGTCGAGCTCCTCCTCGGGAAAATCGAGCGCGGCTTCGGTCAAGGCGCGCAACTCGATCAATGCTGCGACGAGCGAACCGATGGCCGCGGAGAACTCTCCGGCCAGCGATCGCATCGCCCCGCGCGCGGCCTGGGCTGTTGCGGCCTCGATCAGGTCGGCGACAGCCTCTGCCTGCGCGAGATCGAGCTTGCCATTGAGGAAAGCACGCCGCGTGAACTCACCGGGCTCGGCCAGGCGGGCGCCGGCCGCCAGGCACGCCGCCAGCACAGCCCCCAGCGCCATGGGGCTTCCGTGGCCCTGGATCTCGAGCACGTCTTCCGCCGTATAGGAGGCGGGCGCGGGAAAATACAGGGCGAGCGCTTCGTCGATGCGCTCGCCGGTGGCGTTCCGGACTGCGCCGAACGTCGCTTGGCGCGCCGCGGGCAGCCTTCCCAGCAACGCCTGTGCAATGGCCGGCACTTGCGGGCCCGAAACCCTGACGACCCCTATGCCTCCACGCCCCGGGGGCGTGGCAATTGCGGCGATCGTATCCGGTGGCGGGTCAGCGCTTTCCATGGGCAGGTTTGGCGCGCTCGAACATGCGCTGGATCTGCCATTGCTGTGCTATCGAAAGGATGTTGTTGACCAGCCAGTAGAGCACCAGCCCGGCGGGGAAGAAGAAAAAGAAGATGCTGAACACGAACGGCATGAACATCATGACCTTGGCCTGCACCGGGTCAGGCGGCACCGGGTTGAGCTTGGTCTGGATCACCATGGTGACGGTCATCAGGATCGGCAGCACATAGTAGGGATCGAGCGCCGAGAGGTCGTGGATCCACAACATGAAGGGCGCGTGCCGCAATTCGATGGCGGCAAGGAGCACCCAGTACAGCGCGATGAATACCGGGATCTGCACGAGGATCGGGAAACATCCACCCAGCGGGTTGATCTTCTCGGTCTTGTACAACTCCATCATGGCCTGATTCTGGCGCGCGCGGTCGTTGGCGTACATTTCGCGGATCTTGGTCAGCCGGGGCGTGACCAGCTTCATCTTCGCCATCGACCGGTAGCTCGCCGCCGACAGCGGGAAGAACACGATCTTGATGGTGACCGTCAGCAGGATGATGGCGACGCCCCAGTTGCCGACCAGGCTGTGGTATTTCGCCAGCAGCCAGAACAGCGGCCAGGCGATGATCGTGAGCCAGCCGTAATCGACCACGAGGTCGAAACCGGGCGCCACTTCCTGCAACCGGTGCTGCTCCTGCGGTCCGGCGTACAGCGGCGCCACGACCTTGGCGGTGGCGCCCGGGGCGATCGGCGGCAGGGTCAGGACCACGCGCCCCGTGTAGACACCGTCGGGCCGCTTTTCGATCACGTAATCTCGCTGGCCGGGCGTTACCGGCACCCAGGCCGCCACGAAGTAATGCTGCACGAATGCGATCCAGCCATCGGCCGCCTGCTTGGCGTTGTCGACCTTGCCCTTGTCGATGTCTGAATACTGGACCTTCTCGAACTTGCGCTCGGTGGTGTACTCGGCAAAACCATTGAAGCTCTGTGCGCCGAACGACTGCGCGAGCGAACTGCCGCCGGCCGCCTGCTTGCCGTCGTGGGTGAGCTGGAAATAGGCGTGCGGCGCGACCGGTGCCGTACCTGAGTTGCGGATCTCGAGCGCCACGTCGATGATGTAGCTGTCGCGCTTGAGGGTGTAGATCTTCTCCACCGTGACCCCGTCACGCCCTTCGGCAGCCAGCCTGAGCTCGACCGCGTTGTTGCCATCGCCGAGCGTGCGCTCGCCGGGCAGCACTCGCCAGATCGTCCGGTGGTTGGGGCCGGCCTCGCCGGTGAGCCCGCTCTGGGCGAAATAGTGGTGCTCCGGACCGAGGAGAACGAGGTTCTTCGTCTGGTCGTTGGTTTCCTTGTGCTTGAGCAACTCAAGCCGAGCAATTCCGCCTCCCAGGGTGTCGATGTCGGCCACCAGCAGGTCGGTGCGCACCTGCACGATCTCGCCCTTGGCCGCAGTCGGTGGCGCGACCGCCGTGGCTCCAGCCGTTGGCGCCGGCACCGCGGGCGTCGCCGCAGCGGGCGTCGGCACCGCGCCGGGAATCCCCTTGGGCTCGCCTTTTTGCGCGGCTGCCACGGTCGGGGTGGGCTTGGGCCGCTGTTCCTTTTCCCACTCCGTCCAGAGCATGAGCAGGGAAAAGCTGAATACGAAGAACAGGATGAGTCGCTGGGTGTCCATGGATTTCATGATTGTTTGGTTCCGGGCACTGGGTCATACCCGCCGGCATGCCACGGATGGCAGCACGCGATGCGGCGGGCGGCCAGCAGCGAGCCTTTGAGGGCGCCATGACGCGCGATGGCTTCGTCGGCGTACTCCGAGCAACTCGGATAGAAGCGGCAACTCGGCCCGAGCATGGGGCTGATGCAATAGCGGTACCCGGCGATCAGGGCGCGCAGGGCGGTTTTCACGTGGGGACTTTCACTTGGCCAGCTTTCCAATCGAGGTTCGCAATCGCTCCACCGTCCCCACCGACGCCTTGAGCCCGAAGGGCGGGCGCACCAGCAGGTCCATCGGCCCCAGGCCCGCCTGCGCCTGCCGGAAGGCCTCGCGGATGCAGCGCTTGATGCGGTTGCGGTCGGTCGCCAGGGGCGCGTGCTTGCGCGAAATCAGGATCCCCAACCTTGCTGGGCCCGCAGGCCGGATGGAATAAAAGAACGTGAAACCGTTGAGGGTCCGCCGGGTGCCGCCGCGCATGAGCGCGACGAACTCCGCGCTGGTGCGGATGCGCTTGTCCCTGCCGAACCCTGCCGTGCGCGTTGCGCCGGCTTCGCCCACGCGTGGAGCAGCGGTCTCCGGGGTCAGACGGCCAGGCGCGCACGGCCCCGCGCGCGGCGGGCATTGATTACGGCACGGCCACCCGGGGTCTTCATGCGCGCACGGAATCCGTGGGTCCGCGCACGACGTGTTTTGGAGGGTTGGTAAGTTCGCTTCATGACTGCCTCGGGCGCAAAAAGGCGCGTATTACACGCTGTAGCTAACCCCTTGTCAACTTTCCGGGATTTTTGTGCCGGGCCTGTGGATAACTCGCGCCGGAAAGGGTAGAATCGAGCCTACTGAAAGCAGCCGTTCCAAGGGGGCAAAAGCGTTCCCCGGACACGCCGCGAGACACCCCGAAAAACATTGATGCAAACCCTCTGGGACGCCTGTTTGCGCCGCCTCGAACGCGAGCTGCCGGCCCAACAATTCAATACTTGGATCCGGCCGCTGGCCGTCGATGGCACGGCCTCGGATCCCGGCAGCGTGACGCTGGCCGCGCCCAATCGGTTCGTGCTGGAACTGGTGCGGGAGCGGTTCTCCGGGCGCATCGAGAAGCTGTTTTCCGAGGAGGCACCGGGCAGCGTGTCCTTGCGCCTCGTTCTTGCGCGCGGTGCCGACGGCGCGGTGCGTGCGACGCCCATCCCGGTACCGGTCGCCGCGCCTGCCCCGCCCAGGGTCCCGCAGACCTTGGAGCGCGCCCGGCTGAACCCTGGCTTCACGTTCGAGAGCTTCGTGACCGGCAAGGCGAACCAGCTTGGGCGCGCGGCGGCCATCCAGGTGTCCGAGAACCCCGGCATTTCCTACAACCCGCTGTTCATTTATGGCGGTGTGGGCCTGGGCAAGACGCACTTGGTGCAGGCCATCGGCAACTTCGTCGCCGCGCAGCGCCCGGACGCCAAGATCCGCTACATCCATGCCGAACAGTACGTGACCGACGTGGTGCGGGCCTACCAGCAGAAATCGTTCGACGAGTTCAAGCGCTACTACCATTCGCTCGACCTGTTGCTCATCGACGACATCCAGTTCTTCTCCAACAAGGGCCGCACGCAGGAGGAGTTCTTCTATGCCTTCAACGCGCTGGTGGAGGCACACAAGCAGATCGTGATCACCTGCGACACCTACCCGAAGGAAATTTCGGGCATGGAGGAGCGGCTCATCTCGCGCTTTGGCTGGGGCCTGACCGTAGCGATCGAGCCGCCCGAGCTCGAGATGCGGGTGGCCATCATCCTCAAGAAGGCCGAGGCGGAATCCGTGGTGCTCTCCGAAGACATCGCCTTCTTCATCGCCAAGCACATTCGCTCCAACGTGCGCGAGCTCGAAGGGGCGCTGAAGAAAGTACTCGCTTACTCCCGCTTCAATGCGCGCGAGCTTACGCTCGACCTCGCCAAGGACGCGCTGGCCGACATCCTCAACGTGGCCAATCGGCAGATCACTGTGGAGAACATCCAGAAGACCGTGGCGGAGTTCTTCAAGCTCAAGATCGCGGACATGCATTCCAAGAAGCGCACCCGCAACGTGGCGCGGCCACGCCAGGTTGCCATGGCGCTTGCCAAGGACCTCACCCAGATGAGCCTGCCCGAGATCGGCGAAGCGTTCGGCAACCGCGACCACACCACGGTGCTGCACGCTTGCCGCACGATCGCCTCCCTGCGCAAGCAGGATGCCGTGATGAACCGGGACTACCTGGTCCTCGAGCAGGTTCTCAAGGGATAGGCGATGGCGAAGCATCCGAAAACACGTACTGGACCGGCCGGAAACGGACCGCAAAGCTGTGCAGCGATTGGGTACAGATTGTGGGTAACTCGCGTTCCGGCGGCCACCGGCAAAGTTATCCCGGACTGTGCACAGGCCATGCACAGGCCCAATTCACCGCTTTTCGGCGCGCAAGTCGCTGCATCAGGAGGGTATTTCGGGTTATCCCCAGAAGTTATGCCCTCTATTAATTATTACCAAGGATAAATAAGATGATTCTGGTAAAAGCAAAACGCGACGAGTTGCTCGGACCCCTGTCCGCAGTCAGCGGCATCATCGAGCGCCGCCACACGCTCCCGATTCTGTCGAACGTTTTGATCGAGAAATCCGGCGAGGC
>JBBQCV010000083.1:0-14482 GCA_038319115.1 Burkholderiales bacterium
TGATGGTGGCGTTCACCGCCACGCCTGCGCCTGCCACGGTCACGTTGTTTGGCGAGGCGTTTGACACCTATTCTGAAGCCGAGGCCATTGCCGAGGGCTACATCGTGGACGTGGCGGCCAGCATCATTTCCTACAAGACGCTGTACAACCTGCATTGCCCCATCGTCCCGAAGCCGGACGAGGAAAAGCTCTACCCCAAGGGCGTCGTGTCCAAGGCGCTCCAGAACGTTGCGTTTCAGGACGACGGGCTGATTCAGTACAAAGCCGAGGTGATACTGCGCATTTTCGAGAAAGACGTGAAGACGCTCATCGGAGGACGCGCCAAGGCGATGATCGTCACCTCGTCGCGCGTGGCCGGACTGCGGTATTTCAATATCATCAAGGAGAAACTCAAGGAGCGAGGTGCCGACTACAAGGTTCTCTATGCCTTCTCGGATTTCGTCCACCCCGAGAGCAACGCGGCCATCAGCGAATACGCGCTGAATGAATTGCAAACGGGCGAGTTAATCGAAGACCGATTCGAAGGCGATGACTACCGGCTCATGGTGGTGGCGAACAAATTTCAGACCGGCTTCGACCAGCCCTTGCTCGCGGGCATGTTCCTCGACAAACCGGTGCTGGATCGCAACGCCGTGCAGACGGTTTCGCGGCTGAACCGCTGCCACCACGGCAAAAAGGATGTCGTGGTTGTGGACTTCACAAACAACGCCAAGCAAATCCTCAAAGCGTTCGCGAAGTATCGGAAAGGCACGCCGTTTGAGCCAGAGGAACCAGATCAGGAAACTTGCCCGAAGCTACACGCTGAGATCCTCGCCGCGGGCGTCTTCACCCAGAAGGACGCCGCCGACATCCTTGCGCTACTCGGGACCGGCACGGATGCGCAGGTGCAATTCCAGGTGAACGCCCTGCGGACGCGATTTCAGGCGAGGGTCACCGATTGGGAGGATCGCAAAGCGTTCGTTTACCTGCTGGCCCGCTTCGTGAAAAGTTACCGTTTCCTCACCTGCTTCTTCACCTACTCGCCGCAGATACAGGAGTTCGTCACCTTCGCCGAATGGGTCGGCCCGCAGCTCATCAAGGTCGGAACCGTATCCGAGCTGATGAAGCAGATTCGCGCCACCGTGGTCACCAAGGCAGCGGTGCAGTATCAGGGCGTGACGACCAGCGGCGGCCCGGTGAAGCTACAGCCTGGCAAAGGAAAAGGACGCGTAGGCCCGGTGCCGGTGAAGTCGTCCGTGCAGGACATGATCGCGCAAATTCTCATCGCGCATCAGATCACCGACGAGGAAGCGCTTTACATCAAACAAGTGACGGAGGAGAAGATCGCCGACCCGACCATCCGTACCACTGTCCAGGCGCACCGCGACGACCGCATCTATCTCGAAGGACCGTATCGCGGGCAGGTCAACGGCGACATTCAGACGACATACGATGCGCGCGGCCGTTACGACGAGCTCGCCGACCCGAAATATACTGACACCGGCGGCATATTCGACATCATGGCCGTGACTGTCATCCAGACCCATCTGTCGCTGGTCATCTAAGCTCATGAGCAAATCGATGCACGACATTCCCGCGGCCGACCGGCCGCGTGAGAAGCTCCTGCGCAAAGGCGCGGCCGCTCTGACCGACCAGGAATTGCTGGCCGTGCTTCTTGGAAAGGGCACGCCGGGCATGGACGTGATGACCCTCGCCTCCAAGTTGGCGCGGCTCATTGACGAAAAAGGGCTGGATGTGAAGGCTGCGGATCTTTCGCAGTTCGCCGGTGTTGGTGACGCCAAGGCGACTTTGATCCTCGCCGCCATCGAGTTCGCCCGCCGCCGTATCAAGCCGGAAGGCGCCAGAATCGTGACCCCTGCCGACCTACTACCGCACGTCCGCCATTTTGCCGACCGCAAGCAGGAACATTTTCTCTGCGCCAGCATCAACGGCGCCAACGAGATTTTGAACATTCGGGTGGTGTCGATCGGTCTTGTCGATCGCAGTCCAGTGCATCCACGAGAAGTCTTCGCCGACGCCCTTGCAGACCGCGCTTCCGCCGTTATTGTTGCCCACAATCATCCCAGCGGCGGTGTGGACCCGTCGCAAAGCGACATCGATATCACCGTCCAGCTTAAAGCAGCAGGTGAAGTGGTAGGCATTGGTTTGCTTGACCACATTATCTTCAATAGGACTGCATATTTCAGCTTCCTTGAACATGGGAGGCTGTAGCCCACCTAGTCAGGGCTATTCTGCTCGCGCTGGTATTTGTTCGCCCCGCTGCCGCACGCGAAGTGCGCGATGAAGCCCGACACGCGGGCGGTGTCCTGGAGCATCGCGACATGATGTACGCAAAGCACCTGGAGCTGCCGCTCTCGCTCTAGGTGAGTGCAGCCATGCCTGGGCGAGCACTGCCATTTGGTATGATGTATTGTCATACCCTGGAGGTGCGCCATGAGCAGCGTCAAAGTCGCAATCACCCTCGACCGCGAGACGCTAAGCCGCGTTGATGCTTTGGTTTCAAGCAGCGTATTCCCCAACCGCAGCCGGGCAATCCAGGCAGCCGTCGCCGAGAAACTCACGCGGATGGAACGCGGCCGGCTCGCGTCGGAATGCGCGAAGCTCGATCCGAAGTTCGAGAAAGCGCTTGCCGAAGAAGGCTTGGGCCTGGAGTTGGACGCGTGGCCCGAATACTGAGGGGCGAAATTCGATGGGCGGATCTCAATCCTGTCCGGAGCCGTGAACAGGCCGGCTTGCGCCCAGTGCTGATCCTCAGCCACGACGTTTTCAATGATCGCTCCGGTACGGTCATCGCGGTGGCGCTCACGAGCCAGCCTCAGCGCGCCGGTTTTCCACTCACCCATGAACTCAAATCCCCAAAGTTACCCAAGCGGTCCTGGGTCAAGATCAGTCAGATTCGCACCCTTTCCGCGGAGCGAATAAGTGCCCGGCTTGGCCGCGCTACGCCCGAGGAGATTGCGCATGTCGTCGAGGGCCTCAACGAAATCATTGGAATCTGACCCCATGCCCGTCCACCTGCTCATTCTTGCCTCCAGGATCGGCAATGGCGGGAAGATTGGAGAACCAGCGTGATGGTTGAGCGACCCCAATTTCCCTACCGGGAAGCAAGCCTTCCCCCGGTGTTAGCATCCGCACATGATTGACTGGTCCTCCTGCCCGATGGTCGAGCGCGATCCGGAGCGCGTCAGCGGCGCCTGGGTGTTTCGGGGCACACGTGTACCGGTAGCGGCCCTCTTCGAGAACCTGGAAGACGGCGCCCAAGTGTCGCAGTTCGTGGAATGGTTCCCTGGTGTGACCGCGGAGCAGGTGCGCGCAGTCCTGGAGCATGCCGCCCGCAGCGCACTGGCTCCCGCCTAGGTGCGCGTTCTGTTCGATCAGGGCACACCTGCCCCGCTGCGCCACGCACTTGCCCACCATGAAGTAGTCACCGCCTACGAGCTCGGGTGGTCCACGCTGAAAAATGGCGAGCTTCTCGAAGCCGCCGAACGCGAGCACTTTGCCGTTCTCGTCACGATGGATTCGAACTTGAAGTATCAGCAGAATCTGGCTTCACGGCGCGTAGCGATCGCGCTCCTGCGCTTCCTGGAATCCCAGCGCATCGTGCCAGTCGGCATCGGCCGGCATGAAGCAGGAGGCCGTGCGCTGGTTGAAATCGAGCGACGGGTCGAGGCCCGGCAGCGGTTTGCCCTCGTCCATCTCGGCGAGCTTCCTCAGGATCAGCCGCCGGTAAAAGATCACCGCCTTGTCGCTGGTGCCCAGGTGCTCCTGGGTGCGGTCGCAGATCGGGCCCATGCCCTCCTGCACCGCACGGTCCTGGATCGCCGCGCCCTCCACGCCGGAGAAATTCGTCGTCGCCATCATTCCCCGATCCTGCAAGTGCATGTTGGCGAGGGTGTGCCTGGTGCGGTAGTGCGGCGCACTGGTTTCGTGGCCCCAGTTGGCGTAACTCGCGGGCACATTGAGCGGGGTGTCGGGATTGAAGTGGATGTAGAACGTGTAGCAGCTGGTGTCGTCGATCGGCAGCCACGCCTTGAACAGGCGCGACTCGTGCGGGCCGGTCGCGATGTAGGTGTAGAAGGGCGCCACCCACTCGGTGGTGCGAACGTAGTTCACTTTCGGGTCGGCGGTTTTGCGAACCGCCGCGACGCGCATGAGGTAGGGCGACTCCTCGCAGTGGATCGCAGGGATGCCGTCGGACATGAGGTCGGCAATCGACTGCCAGCCCGCGCCGGCCCAGCTCTTGTCCTTCTCGAGCTGGAAGTCGCGGTGCAGGTAATTCGGGTGGGCGGGATCGAGGTCGCCCTCGAGCCCCTGCAGGTAGTTGCAGTCCTGGTACATCTTGACCACCAGCAAGTGCGGCGGCGCGAGGCGCGTCCACGGGAAGTCGGGAAAACGCGGCTCGAGCTCTTTCGGCCCCAGGTAAGCCCACAAGATGCCGCCGGCTTCGCGCACCGGGTAGGCGGCCTGGCACAGGTTCTTCGCGAGCTTGCTGCCGGCGGGCTCGGCCGGTGTTTCGAGCACGCGGCCGTCGTGCGCGATCTTCCAGCCGTGGTACAGGCATCGCAGCCCGCCTTCCTCGTTCCGGCCGTACACGAGCGAGGCGCGGCGGTGCGGGCAGAACTCGTGCATGAGGCCGGGCCGGCCCGCCGGATCGCGGAAGGCCACCAGCTTTTCGCCCAGCAGGCCGACGCGCACGGGCGCGCCGCCGGGCTCGGCGATCTCCTCCAGCTTGGCCGCCGGAATCCAGTAGCGGCGGAAAAAGCGGCCGAGCGGCTTGTCCGGCCCGACCTGCGTCATGCGGTCGTTGTCTTCCTTGGTCAGCATGGCTGCCCCTCGACGTGGCCCGCGGTCCGCGTGCCCAGTTCATTGTGATATTCAAAAAACAAAAACCAACCACAAAGCACAGGCCATACGGGAAAGCGAAATGAAGGGAATCGAGGGCCGCGTGGCCATGGTTACCGGCGGTGCAGGCGGCATCGGCGCAGGCGTGGCGCGCGCTTTCGCAGCCGCGGGCGCCAGCGTGGTGATCGGCGACATCCTCGAGCAGGACGGCACCGCGCTCGCCGACGAACTCGGGGCGGGCTGCCGCTTCGTCGCCACCGACCTGCGCCGGGACGAAGACATCGGGCGGCTTGTGGACACCGCAGCGCAGGCCTTCGGCGGGATCGATTTCGTCATCTGCGTCGCCTGCACCTATGCCGACCGCGGCGCCGAATCCAGCCGCGCGGAGTGGATGAACGGCTTCGAAGTCAACCTGTTCGGCCACATTGCCCTGGTCCAGCGCGCGCGCGCGTGGCTGGCACGCTCGCCTTGCGCGAGCGTGGTCAACTTCAGCAGCGGCAGCGCCAATTTCGCCCTGGCCGGGCGCTGGATCTATCCCGCGACCAAGGCGGCAATCGAGCAGGTCACGCGCAGCCAGGCGATGGACCTGGCCGCGGACGGCATCCGCGTCAACGCGGTGCAGCCGGCGTGGACTGCCAAGGCCTCCCTCGAGTCCGCCCCACCCGAGGCGCGCGAACGCTATAACGCTATCGCCGAGCGCCTGCATATGCTGGGCCGCGCGGGGCGTGCCAGCGAAGTCGCCGATGCAGTGCTGTTCCTGTGTTCCGCGCACGCCGGGTTCATCACCGGCACCTGCCTGCGCGTCGATGGCGGGCATACCGCCATGGGCCCGCAGGGACGCGACCGCCTGCTGCCCACCGATCTTCGCGCCGCGAGGGGTGCTGCATGAACGCGCGCGTCGAAAGCGTCGCCCGCTACATCGACGACCGGCCGCAGGACGGCGTATTCCGGGTGCACCGAGACGTGTTCCGCGACCCGGGGCTTTTCGAACTCGAAGTCAGGCACATCTTCGAGGCCACATGGGCGTTTCTCGGCCTCGAATCGCAGGTGCAGAATCCCCACGACTACCTCACCACACGCGTCGGGCGCCAGCCGGTGGTGGTCATGCGCGATGGCGCGGGCCAGCTCGGCGCCTATATCAACAGCTGCCGCCATCGCGGCGCCGTGGTGTGCCACGAGCCGAGCGGGAACCGGAAGCTGCATGTCTGCTCGTATCACGGCTGGAGTTACGACAGTGGCGGCCGCTCGATCGCGGTGAATGCGGAGAAGCGCGGCGCCTACACCCCTGCTTTTTCCGCCGAGAGCCACGACCTCAAGGCACTGCCGCGCTTCGCGAACTATCGCGGGTTCATTTTCGGCAGCCTGACCGAGGATGTTCCCCCGATCGAGGAGCACCTCGGCGCCTCAAGGGCCTTCCTCGACCTGTTCGTGGACCAGGGCCCGGAGGGCATCGAGCTGCTGCCGGGCTCGGTCACTTTCACGTTCGACGCGAACTGGAAAACCCAGATCGAGAACGCCACCGACAGCTACCACTTCGCCACCACGCACGCGTCCTACATCGGCGTGCTCGGCAGGCAGGGGGAGCGCGGCACCGGTCAAGACGACGGCGCATCGTCTTACGCCGACATCCACGCGCGCAGCAAATTGCTCGAGCGAGGCGCCTTCGATTTCGGCCGCGGCCACAGCGCGACATGGGGACCAATCCCGAATCCGGAACAACGCCCGCTGCACCTTGCGCGCGAAGAGGTGGTCGCGCGAGTCGGCGAGACGCGCGCGAAGTGGATGTTCTACATGCGCAACATGACGGTGTTCCCCAACCTGCAGATCTCGGAGAACATCGCCCCCCAGCTACGCGTTCTGCGGCCGCTGTCGGTGGACCGAACCGAGATGAGCGCCTGGTGCATCGGCCCCAGGGGCGAGGCCGCCGAGGCTCGGCGGCGGCGTATCCGGCACTATGAGGAGTTCTTCAACCCGAGTGGGCTCGCCACGCCGGATGACGTCGCGACCTATCGCGACTGCCAGAGCGGCTTCAACGGCTGGGCGATCGATTGGCAGCAGGCCTATGCGCGCGGCATGGCGGTGCTGCAAAAAGGCCGCGGTCCGCACTCCGACGAGTTGGGGATCGTGCCCGAATCGTGGGCTCACGGGCCTTACGACATGGGCGACGAGACCTGCCACCAGTCGGCCTATCGCGAGTGGGTGCGCCTCATCAGCCGTGGAATCGTGAAGGAAGGCCGGTGACGGACTGCCTGAGTGAGGAGCGCGCCCAGGCGCTGCTGGTGCGCGAAGCCCTCCTGCTGGACCGGCGCCGTTGGGACGACTGGCTGGCCATGTATGACCCGGCCGCACTGTTCTGGGTGCCGAGCTGGCGCGACGACGAGCATCTGGTGGAGGACCCGAACAAGGAGGTTTCGCTCATCTATCACGAGGGCCGAGCCGCCCTCGAGGACCGGGTTTGGCGGCTGCAGAGCGGCCGCTCTGCAGCCTCGACGCCGATACTGCGTACTTTGCATTCGGTGACTGGGGTGTTGCTGGATGGCGGGCCGGACGACCCGACGGCGTGCGCCAACTGGACCTGCCACGTCTACGATCCGAAGCACCACAAGCAGCACGTGTTCTTCGGCCGGTACGAAATGCGCTATGCGGGGGACGGCGGGAAATGGCGCATCGTGCAGAAGAAGATCGTGCTCCTGAACGATTACATCCCCACGATGATCGACTTCTACTGCATCTGACCGAGCCTTAGTTCGGCACTTTCAGCCCGGCCACATTCACGGCTTTCTCCCATTTGCGGTACTCGGCCTGCATGAAAGCGGCGGCCTCCGCAGGGGTGCTCGCGACGGGGTCGGCGCCGAGCGCCTCCAGGCTCTGGCGCAACTCCGGTTTCTGCCATGCCTTGGCGATTTCCGCCTGCAGGAGTGCGGTGATCGCGGCCGGCGTCCCCTTGGGCGCAACGATCGCGAACCAGGACACCGCGTCCGCGTCGCGAATGCCAGACTCGGTGAGCGTAGGGACATCCGGAAGCACCGCGATCCGTGCCGGCGTGGTCACGGCGATCGCGCGCAGCCTGCCGCTGCGCACATGCTGCAGGACGGTCGGCACGTTCTGGAACATGAACTGCACCTGCCCCGCGAGGAGATCCGTCACCGCCGGTGCGGCACCCTTGTAGGCGACATGGACGATTTTTGTGCCGGTCTGCGCGGCGAAAAGCTCTGCGGTGAGGTGCATCGAAGTGCCGGCGCCGGGCGAACCGTAATTGAGCGAGCCGGGCTTCGAGCGCGCCAGCGCGATGAACTCCGCCATGTTGCTGGCCGGCAACGATGCATTCACCACGAGCACCGAGGGAATGGAGGCCAGCACCGTGACCGGCTCGAAATCGAGCGGCCGGTAGGGAAGCTTCGGATTCATGCTGCCCATGATCGCGAGCGTGGAGGCATTGCCGAGCAGCAGCGTGTAGCCGTCCGGTGCCGCGTTGGCGACGAACTCCGAGCCGATCACCCCGGCCGCGCCGGGCTTGTTCTCCACCACGAAAGGCTGCTTGAGCTGGTCGGCGAGGTGCTGCGCGGCGAGGCGCGCGAGCCGGTCGTTCTCCGCGCCCGGCGCATAGGAAACGACGATCTTTACCGGGCGAGTGGGATAGCCCTGCGCCAGCGCCGCTTGCGTCGCAAGCACCAGGAGTGCGGAAAGCAGGATGCGGATGGGCTTCACGGGGTCGTTCCTGTTGGTTGCGATATACAAGTAACATAGTTGAAGACCATCGCCGGGGTCAACTGGCGCCCATGATCGGGGGAGGAAATCCGAATGCTGCAATACCGCTATCGCCCGGACGCACCGGCCACCCGGCGCACGTTGCAGGGCGCTGACCAGCCGTGGTCGGACTACTCGCCCATCATCGAGCGCCCGCCCATCACGTGGCCCGGTGGCAAGCGCGTGGCGGTATGGGTCGCGCCCAACGTGCTGTCGTGGGAATACGCGCCCCCCGCCGACCCCTGGCTCGACGCGTGGGCGCGCACACCGGTACCCGACCCGCTTGCGTACGGCCGCCAGGACTACGCCAACCGCGTTGGGTTCTGGCGCATGCTCGAGGTGCTCGACAAATACGACACGCCCTGCACCGCGGTGATCAACACGGAGGCGCTCACCCGCTACCCCGCGATTCGCGACGCTCTCATCGAGCGCCGCTGGGCGTACCTTGGCCACGGCATCAACAACACGCGCTTCATCTTCGGCCATGCCGAGGCCGAGGAGCGCGCCTACTACACCGAGATGCGCGACACGGTGGCCACCCTGACCGGACGCGAGATGCTCGGCATGGGCGGGCCGGGGCCGCAGGCGGCCACCGAATCCACGCCGGACATCCTCGCCGAGCTGGGATTCCTGTACCACGGCGACTGGTACCACGACGACCAGCCGATGCCGCTGCGGGTGAAATCCGGGCGCCTGATCTCGCTGCCCTACGCCGCCGAGGTCAACGACGCGCCGTTCCTCGGAATGGCGTTCGAGGCCGACGATTTCCTCGACGTGATCAAGCGCCAGTTCGACACGTTGTACCGCGAAGGCGAGCACAACGCGCGCGTGATGTGCATCTCGATCCACCCGCAGCTGGTCGGCCAGCCGCAGCGCGCCAGGTACCTGGACGAGGCGCTTGAGTACGTGTTCTCGCACCCGGGCACGTGGAAGACCACGGCGGACGAAATCGCACGACACTACCTTGCCCACCACTACGACACGGCGCTGGCGCACCTCGATACGCGCAAGGCGTCAGCATGAGCGCGGGCGGGCAGTCCCCGGCTGATCACGGGCTTTTCGGCTCCAGCCCGATCGTTGCGCGCAAGCCCGTGGCCTGGCCCGGCGGCGCGCGCCTGGCCGTCGGCCTGGTGGTCAGCATCGAGCAGTACGAAATGGCGCAGGCGCCGGGGGCTTTCCTGCCGGTCACGCTGCCCGGCGGCATGGGGCGCGGCCCCTACCCGGATTTCCGCTCGTATTCGCTGCGCGAGTACGGTAACCGCATCGGCGTATTCCGCGTGATGGGCGCCCTCGACCGGCACGGCCTGCGCGCGACGGCTGCGATAGACGCGAGCGTGGCCACGCACAAGCCGGCCATCGTGCGCGAATGCCTCGCCCGCGACTGGGAGATCGCCGCGCACGGGAACGCGGTGACGCAGGTGATCACGGCCAAACTGGAGGCGGCCGACGAGCAGCAGCAGGTAGCAGCCGCGCTTGCGGCCATCGAGAGCGCAACAGGCAAGCGGCCCGCAGGCTGGCACGGGCCCGAATACGCCGAATCGGCGCGCACGCCCGGCGTCCTCGCGGGGCTGGGCGTCGAATACGTCCTCGACTGGCCCAACGACGAACTTCCCTACCTCATGCGCACGCCCTCCGGCCCGCTGGTGTCTGTGCCAATGCTGGTCGATTTCGACGACGTGTTCGCGCACTGGTATCGCAAGCTCACGATGGCGCGCTGGCAGCGCTCGATCGCCGACGCGCTCGACCGGCTCATCACCGACGGCGCTACGCATCCGCGCATGCTGGTGCTCAACCTGCATCCCTGGCTCATTGGCCAGCCGTGGCGCATCTCGTACCTCGATGCGGTGCTGGCGGACCTGCGCCGACGCGAAGGCGTGTGGTGTGCAACCGTCGGTGAAATCGCCGCCTGCTGGCGAGGGCAGCAGGACGCCTAGCGGCGCGGCGGCACACCGAGCGCTTCGAGCGCGGCCGGCCAGGGCAGGGCGAAGGTGGAAGCCCGGCTCGGCCCTGTGCCGTTAAAGCGACGCAAGTCGACGGCCATTTCTGCGGCCTTGACTGCGAGGGCAACGCTGTCCAGCACGACTGCCGGCGCGGCCGAAACCTTGAGCGCCGCGCCGAACAGCAGGCTCGGCAGCCCGCCGGCGGGGATCACGACCTCGATGCCGCGCGCGACCAGCGCACGTATTTCCTTGGCGTACTTCGCGCCGATCGACTTGGCCACCTTCGCGTCGCCGAAGGCAAGCACGTAGTCGTTGGCCGCCGATTCCACCGCCGCCACGGCGACGACGCGCTGTTGCAGGCCGTAGCGCAGCACCTGGTCTTCGTGATAGGGAATATGGATCGGGTGGATCGTGATCAGCCCGATTTTCCGGCCGAGGGTGCAGGCGTGCAGCATTGCGTTCTCGCCCAGGCCCACCACCGGGATATCGATGGCCGAGCGCGCATCCCACAGCCCCGAATCCTGAAAATGGCCCAGGATGAAGGCATCGTAGCCCTCGCGCTCGGCACGGAGCGCGTTCCTGACCGCGTCGAGCGCGCACCGCGTCTCGGTGATGCGGTGCCGCCTCGCCGGCGGCGACATACCGACGACTTCGACCTGCGTACCCGGCCGGGCAACGCTCGCTATATGCTCCCGTAGACGGTCGTGGTACGCGCGCGTTTCGTCGTGATCGGTGAAGCTCTGGTACCAGATACGCATTGGTGCGCCCTGGGCCGCGCCGCGAGACCGTGCTGCCTTCATGCCGACTCCTTTTGCGCGTGGACGCTGCGCCGCTTATGCGCCCTCAGGTCGAAACACCCGGCCGTGCCCTGCAGACCCACCCCCAGTTCACGCAGCGCGCCGCGTTGCAGCTTCTGGGTCGCGGTGGTCGGCAGCGACGGCACGAACGCGATCCAGCCCGGGCACTTGAAATAAGCCGTCCTCGCCATGGCCCAATCGAAAATCTGGCGCGCCTCGGCCGCCCCGTCCGTGCCGGCCGGCCTCGCCGCAACGATGCAGGCCATGACTTCTTCGCCGCGCACGTCGTCGGCAACGCCCGTGACCGCCACCTGGGCCACCAGCGGATGGGCGCGCAGCGTTTCCTCGACCTCGAGCGCGGAGATGTTCTCGCCGCTGCGGCGGATCACGTTCTTGCGCCGGTCAACGAAGTGCAGCGTGCCGTCCGGCCACCGGCACACCACGTCCCCGGTATGCCACCAGCCGCCCTCCCAGCCCAAGGCGGTGGCTTGGGGATCCTTCAGGTAGCCGGAAAAAAATCCCAGCCTTGGGTCGGGCCCGGCGTGGCGCACCAGCAATTCGCCTGGCTCCTGCGCCGCAACGTCCCTGCCCGCTTCGTCCACGATCCGGACATCGACGTCCGCCAGCGGCCGGCCGAAGCAGCGCGTGCCCGGATGGCGCGGCTCCGCATCCGCGCTGATCGCCGCACCGGCGCCGGTCTCGGTCATCGCCCAGCCCTCGACCAGCGGGAAGCCGAAACGCTTCTCGAACGCCTCGTGGTGCCTGGGCTCCACGTTGGCGGCGGTGCCATAGCGAACGCAATGCGCCCGGTCGTCCTCCGAAGACGGCAGCCCCAGCAGGATCGCGGGCATGACGCCGAGGCAGTGGATGCCGGTGGCGCGTGTTTCAACCACGTCGCGCCACCATGTCGCCGGGTGGAACCGGTCGAGCTGGATAACGCATCCACCGGACATCACCATCCCCATGGTGGAGCCGCCCATGGCGTTCATGTGGAACATCGGCAACGGGGTGAGCACCCGGGAGCGCCCCCTTTCGAGCTGCACATAGCCGCGCCGGTTGAGGTAGCGCAGCCCCATGCGCAGGAAATACTCGTTGCTCAGCAGGCACCCTTTGGGCTTGCCGGTCGTGCCCGAGGTGTACATGAGCGCGCATTCCGTGCCCAGGTCGGCGGGTGCGCCCGCGGCAGGTTGTGCGACCTTGCCAAGGCCAGTGACGACATCGGCGGGCGCCGCCAGCGCTACGCGCCGGCCTGCTTCGGCCGCGGCGGCGGCAAGATCGGCCAGCCGCTCGGGCAAGCCGATGGCGAGCACCACTTCGGCGTGGCCCAGCAGGTAGGCGATCTCGTTGCGGCGGCAGTCTGGATTCACGGGCACGACGCTCGCCCCGACGCCGTTGAGCGCGAACCAGTGCAGGAAATAGTCGGCGCGGTTGCCCAGCAGCAGCGCCACCCGGTGCCCTGGGCCAAGCCCTGCCGCACGGTAGGCTTCGCACAGGGCGCGGACTCGCGTCAGCGCCCCGGCATAGGTCAGCTCGACCGGCCCTCCGGCGTACTCGCGCGTTGCCGAAGCCGGGATACAAAGGAACGGGTGGTCCGGGAAATGCGCCGCAGCCGCCAGGAAAGCGGCATGCGGGCTCGCGTCGCGCAACGTGTGCGGCGCAGACGTGACGTCCGGCCCGTTACCTCTCATTGCGCGAAGAGCTTGAGTTCCTTGAGCAGCGGCACGGCGCTTGCTTCGGCGCGCGCCACGGTTTCATCGAACGCTTCGGGCGAGGTATAGCCGCTCTTGAGGCCGATGTCGTTCAGCGCCCGGACGAACTCGGGGTCTTCGATGGCGCGCCGCAGCGCATCGTGCAATCGCCTGGTGCGATCCGGCGGCGTGGAGCGTCGGAGGGCAACCCCCACCAGCGGATTGAACAGCTCCGGCCCTCGGATGCCCTTTTCGAGCGCTGTGGGCACGTCCGGAAACTCCGCGAACCGCTGCGGCGTGATGGTTACGAGGAGCTTGACCGTACCGGCGCGCGCCAGCGCGCGGATGCCGGCGATATCGATGAACGCGGCATTCACATGGCCACCCAGCACCGCGTTGGTGAACTCGCTGCTGCCGCGATAGGGCACGTCGGTCACCTGCACGCCGGCCGCCCGAAAGAACACCAGTCCCTGCAGCTGCAGCGAAGTGCCCGGGCCCACATGGCCGAACTTGAGCGCGCCCGGGTTGGCCCGGCCATAGGCCACAAGGTCTTCGTAGCTGTTCCACGGCGCGTCGGCCTTGACGAACAGGAGGTGCCTGAATTCCGCGTAGCCCAGCAGGGTGCGCAACTCGTCGGGGTCGAACGCGAGCTTCTGCGTGTGCGCGGTCATCGCCTTGTACGAGCTGGTCGTCATGGCGATCGTGTATCCGTCGGCCGGCGAGCGCGCGAGCTCGGCCATCGCAAGGGTGCCGCCAGCGCCGGTGAGGTTGGAAACCACCAGCGGCTGGCCGAGCTGACGGGCCGCGGCGGCGGCGAGGGCGCGCACGCTGAGGTCGGTGGGTCCGCCGGCGGCGAAGCCGAGGATGAAGCGGATCGGCTTGTCCGGAAAGGTCAGCGGCGTTTGCGCGCCAACCGGGGCACTCAGGACGGCCACGGCGGTGCATGCGGCAAGGAAGAGCGAGCGGGGCGTCAGGTGCATGGGAGACTCCTGAAAGCGTGGGGCCGGGACGGCTCCTTTTGGTTGCATTCTACAAGTAAGCCCTCCGCACATCAGCACACGTGATCGCGCACTTTCATTTATCGTGTAACGCCTTTCCGGACACCGCCATGAACATCACCTATGCAGCCACCGAGCCTTCCCGGGCCGAGATCGACGCCCTCGAGGGCGGCACGCTGGTCGAATTCGGCAGCCCCACGTGCGGCCACTGCCGCGCCGCGCAGCCCTTGCTGGCAAGCACCCTGCCCAACCACCCCCATGTTCGCCACATCAAGATCGAGGACGGGCCGGGACGGCCGCTCGGTCGCTCGTTCGGGGTGAAGCTCTGGCCGACGCTGGTGTTCATGAACCAGGGCAAGGAGATTTCGCGCCTGGTACGACCGCGCGACGCCGACCCGATCCAGCAGGCGCTCGAGCAGATTGAGCCTTCGGTCTAGGAGTCTGCGCGGCAGACTCGGATTGCGCGAGTT
>JBBQCV010000084.1:0-14454 GCA_038319115.1 Burkholderiales bacterium
ACGATCGCCGGCGCTCGAGCGAGGCCGGCATCGACCACCACCTGGTCAAGCCGCTCGACATGGGGCATCTCAGGCAGATCCTCGCGCCCGGCCTGCCGCGCGCTTGCGCCCGCTAGCCGGCGGGGACGCCGGCTCGGTTTCACCGCCCGGCATGCACACCACGAATTCGCAGCCGCGGCCCGGTCCCGCGCTGGTCGCATGCACGCTGCCGCCGTGGAGTTCGACCAGTGATTTCACCAGCGTGAGGCCCACGCCAAGGCCGCCCTGCGAGCCGTTGGTCCCGCGCTCGATCTGCACGAAAGGCTCGAAGATGTCGGTTAGGCGGTCGCCCGGCAGGCCGATGCCGGAGTCGCGCACGCGGATCACCACGTCGTCGCCCTCCGCGGTGACTTCGATCACAATCTTTCCCGCGCCGCTGGTGTACTTGGCGGCGTTGTGGACAAGGTTGGCCACGATCTGAACCGTGCGCGCATAGTCGCCATCCAGCATGAAAGGACTTTCGGGCACCGCCACCTCGACGGCGTGCTGGCGCGAGTCGATCAGGGCGCGGTTGGTCTCCACCGCCGCCTCGACCGCCTTCGCGAGGTCGAATTTCTGCCGCCGCAGCTCGATCTTGCCACGCGAAATGCGCGTGATATCGAGGAGGTCGTCCACCAGCCGCGCGAGCAGCGACGACTGGCGGTCGATCACGTCGCGCGCGAAGTCGGACTTTTCGGCCGCGAGCCGGCCGATCTTGAGGAGCTCGACGGCGTTGCGGATCGCCGCCATCGGGTTGCGCAACTCGTGCGAAAGCATGGCGAGGAATTCGTCCTTGCGCTCGTCGGCCTCGCGCAGGCGCAGCGAGGTCTCCTCGGCCGCCTTGCGCGCGGCCTGCTCGTGGGCGAGCGCGACGCGCTGGTCGGCCTGGTCGCGGATCTGCGCGGCCATCAGGAACAGGTCGACGAACACTCGCACCTTGGTGCGCAGCACCTCGGGCACGATCGGCGTGAGGATGTAGTCCACCGCGCCGAGCGAGTAGCCGCGCAAGGTGTGCATTTCGTCGGCGTACGCGGTGATGAAGATGATCGGCGTATGGGCGGTCTTCTTCCTTTCGCGGATCAGCGAGGCGGTCTCCAGGCCGTCCATGGTCGGCATGTTGACGTCCATGAGGATGACGGCGAATTCCTGCTCGAGGATAGCCTTGAGGGCCTCCTCGCCCGAGCGCGCGAGCACCACGTTCTGGTCCAGCGGCTCGAGCAGGGTGCCGAGGACCAGCAGCTTGTCGGCGCGGTCGTCCACCACCAGCACATTTGCCTTGCCGGCCATCATCGGTACAGCCAGGCGCGCAGCGTGCCGAGCAGCTGCTCGGTATCGACCGGCTTGGACAGGTAATCCCACGCACCGGCCTCGAGGCACCTTTCACGGTCCCCCTTCATGGCCTTGGCCGTGACCGCGACGATCGGCAGGTCGCGGCACGCATCGATGCGGCGGATTTCGCGCATCGTGTCCAGGCCGTCCATCTCCGGCATCATGATGTCCATCAGCACGATGTCGACGCCGCAGTCGGCCTGCAGCATGTCGATCGCGTCGCGGCCGTTGTCGGTGGACCTGATGTCCATGTCGTACTCCTCGAGCACCGAGGAGAGCGCGAAGATGTTGCGCATGTCGTCATCGACGATGAGCGCCCGCTTGCCGGCCAGCAGCTTGTTGGACCTGTACATGTCCTGCAATTCGGCGCGGTGGGCCGCGGGCAGGTTCGCCACCTCCGAGTGCAGCGCGAAGGCGAGCTGGTCGGCGAAGCGCTCGGGGGAGCGCACCAGGCGCACGCGGGCGTGCCTGAGCAGCCGGTGCCATGCGGCGTCGTCCTCATGCACGCGGTTGGCTTCGTCATACACGATGAGCGGGATGCGCCCTTCGCCGATCGCATCCGCAATCGGGCCCGGCAGCGCCGCCGGGACCAGGCTTCCCGCAGACGCCACGATGCAGTCGATGCCGCCCTTGGCCAGCGGCGCCACCGCCGCCGCGGCGCTGGCGACGTGCTTCACGCTGATCCCGGCCTCGAATTGCCTGATCGTGCGGGCCAGCTTGAACGTCTTGGGGGCAATGAGGAGTACGCCGGCGCCCCTGCGCTTGACCAGCGCCATCGCAGCCGCCATCAGCTCGGTGAGGCGATCGGCGCTGCGGATCGGCTTGGCCAGGAAGGACCACGCGCCGGCGCGCCAGGCGCGCTCGCGCGCTTCCTCGGTCGAGATGACGCAGACCGGCACATGGCGGGTGTCGAGGTCGTACTTGAGCCGCTCGAGCACGCGCCAGCCTTCGATGTCGGGCAGGTGGATGTCCAGCGTAATCGCCGCGGGCCGGTACTTGCGCGCCATGGCGAGCGCGGCGGTGCCCAACGGGGACACCAGGCCCCGGAACCCGCTGGCGCGGGCTGCCTCGAGCAAAACGCGCGCGAACCGGATGTCGTTCTCGACAATCAACAGCACCGGGTCACCGTGCCGGATGCGCTCGCGGTCGTCGTCGGCCTCGTTGCGCGGCGCCTCGGGCGGCGACCGCGCCTCGGGCCTGGCGAGGGCCGGGACGTCGGCGATCCTTGCGTCGGCAAAAGGGGCCGCGGGCGCCGGCAGCGCCGACCCGCGCGCCTCGTCGCCGTGCAACGCGCGGGTCGGGGCATGGTCCTGCGGCACGTACAGCACGAAGGTGCTGCCGCGGCCGGGCGTGCTGAGCAGGCGGATCTCGCCGCGCAACAGGCGCGAGAGCTCGCGGCTGATCGCCAGGCCCAGGCCCGTGCCGCCGTACTTGCGGCTGGTGCTGCCGTCGGCCTGCTGGAAGGCCTCGAAGATGATTTGCTGCTTTTCCGGGGGAATGCCGATGCCGGTGTCCGACACCGAGAAGGCGAGCACCTGCGGGGCGCGGTTGAGCGCCTCGTTGTCGGGGCTCCAGCCGGCCGCGGCCGGCTCGATGGCCAGGGTCACCTGGCCGCGGTGGGTGAACTTGAACGCATTCGAGAGCAGGTTCTTGATGATCTGCTGCAGGCGCTTGGCGTCGGTGAGCATCGATGCCGGCAAGCCCTCGGCCAGGCGGATGAGGAACTCGAGTTTCCTCGACTCCGCCACCGGCCGGAAGGTGCGGTCCACGTAGCGGTACAGCTCGTCCATGGGCAGCTCGCCCACGTCGACCACGACGGTGCCCGACTCGATCTTGGACAGGTCGAGGATGTCGTTGATGAGCATGAGCAGGTCGTTGCCCGACGAGTGGATGGTTTTGGAGAACTCGATCTGGCGCGACGACAGGTTGCCCTCGGTGTTGCCGGAAAGCTGGTCGGACAGGATCAACAGGCTGTTCAACGGCGTGCGCAGCTCGTGCGACATGTTGGCGAGGAACTCGGACTTGTACTTCGAGGTGAGCGCGAGCTGGCGCGCCTTCTCCTCCAGCGCCTGGCGGGCCTGCTCGACCTCGGCGTTCTTCCTCTCCACCTCCTGGTTCTGGTGGGCCAGCTGGCCGGCCTTGTCCTGCAGCTCCTGGTTGGTCTGCTGCAGCTCGTCCTGGCGGCTCTGCAGCTCGTGGGCGAGGGACTGCGACTGGGTCAGCAGGTCTTCGGTGCGGGTGGTGGACTCGATGGTGTTGATGACGATGCCGATACTTTCGGTGAGCTGCTCGAGGAACGCCTGGTGGGTGGAGCTGAAGCCCTCGAACGAGGCAAGCTCGAGCACGCCCTTGACCTGGCCCTCGAACACGATCGGCAGCACCAGCAGCGAGCGCGGGGCGGCATTGCCCAGGCCCGAGCTGATGCGGATGTAGTCCGCCGGCGCATGGTCGAGCAGGATCTTTTCCTTTTCCAGCGCGCACTGGCCGATCAGCCCTTCGCCCAACGAGAGGCGCTTTCCGTGGCGGGCAAGGCCCTCGGCGGCGTAGCTTGCGAGCAACGCCAGTTCGTTCGGCTCGGAGCGGCTGTCGAGGACGAAGAACAGCGCGTGCTGGGCCTTCACCACCGGCGCGAGGTCCGACAGGATCAGGCGGCCGACCGTCTCGAGGTCGCGCTGGCCCTGCAGCATGCGGCTGAACTTGGCCAGGTTGGTCTTGAGCCAGTCCTGCTCGGTGTTCTTCTCGGTGGTCTCCTTGAGGTTGACGATCATCTCGTTGATCGTGTCCTTGAGCACCGCCACCTCGCCCTGCGCCTGCACCGCGATCGAGCGGGTCAGGTCGCCTTCGGTCACCGCCGTGGCCACTTCGGCGATCGCGCGCACCTGGGTGGTGAGGTTGGCGGCCAGGCCGTTGACGTTCTCGGTCAGCGCTTTCCACGTGCCGGCCGCGCCGGGCACCTTGGCCTGTCCGCCGAGCTTGCCTTCCACGCCCACCTCGCGCGCCACCGTGGTGACCTGCTCGGCAAACGTCGCCAGCGTGTCGGTCATGCTGTTGATGGTGTCGGCCAGCGAGGCGATCTCGCCCTTCGCCTCCACCGTGAGTTTCTGCCTGAGGTCGCCCATCGCCACCGCGGTCACCACCTTGGCGATGCCGCGCACCTGCGCGGTCAGGTTGCCGGCCATGAAGTTCACGCTGTCGGTCAAGTCCTTCCAGGTGCCCGAGACGCCCTGCACCTGCGCCTGCCCGCCGAGCTTGCCTTCGGTGCCGACCTCGCGCGCGACGCGGGTCACCTCGGCCGCGAAAGACGAGAGCTGGTCGACCATGGTGTTGACGGTGTTCTTGAGCGCGAGGATCTCGCCGCGCACGTCCACGGTGATTTTCTTGGACAGGTCGCCCTTGGCCACGGCGGTGGTCACGTCGGCGATGTTCCTCACCTGCGCGGTGAGGTTGGAGGCCATCGAGTTGACCGAGTCGGTCAGGTCCTTCCATGTGCCGGCCACGCCCTGCACGTCGGCCTGGCCGCCCAGGCGCCCCTCGGTGCCGACCTCGCGCGCCACGCGCGTGACCTCCGCAGCGAAGGATCGCAACTGGTCCACCATCGTGTTGATGGTGTCCTTGAGTTCGAGGATCTCACCCTTCACGTCGACCGTGATCTTCTTCGACAGGTCGCCCGTGGCCACCGAGGTGGTGACCTCGGCGATGTTCCTCACCTGCGAGGTGAGGTTGGAGGCCATGAAGTTGACCGAGTCGGTCAGGTCCTTCCACGTGCCGGCCACGCCCTGCACCTGCGCCTGGCCGCCGAGCTTGCCTTCAGTGCCGACCTCGCGCGCCACGCGAGTCACTTCGGCTGCGAACGACGAGAGCTGGTCCACCATGGTGTTGATGGTGTCCTTCAGTTCGAGGATCTCGCCCTTCACGTCGACCGTGATTTTCTTCGACAGGTCGCCCTTGGCCACCGCAGTGGTCACCTCGGCGATGTTCCTCACCTGGCCGGTGAGGTTGCCCGCCATCGAGTTGACCGAATCGGTGAGGTCTTTCCATGTGCCGGCCACGCCCTGCACGTCGGCCTGCCCGCCCAGGCGCCCATCGGTGCCGACTTCGCGCGACACGCGCGTCACCTCGGCGGCGAACGACGAGAGCTGGTCCACCATGGTGTTGACGGTGTTCTTCACCTCGAGGATCTCGCCCTTGACGTCGACCGTGATCTTTTTGGACAGGTCGCCCTTGGCCACCGCGGTGGTGACCTCGGCGATGTTCCTCACCTGCGAGGTGAGGTTGGAGGCCATGAAGTTGACCGAGTCGGTCAGGTCCTTCCAGGTGCCGGCGACGTCGCGCACGTCGGCCTGCCCGCCGAGCTTGCCCTCGGTGCCCACCTCGCGCGCCACGCGCGTCACCTCGGCGGCGAACGATGAGAGCTGGTCCACCATGGTGTTGACGGTGTTCTTGAGCTCGAGGATCTCGCCCTTCACGTCCACCGTGATCTTCTTGGACAGGTCTCCGCTGGCCACCGCGGTGGTCACCTCGGCGATGTTCCTCACCTGCGAAGTGAGGTTGGAGGCCATGAAGTTGACCGAATCGGTCAGGTCTTTCCACGTGCCGGCCACGTCGCGCACGTCGGCCTGCCCGCCGAGCTTGCCCTCGGTGCCCACCTCGCGCGCCACGCGCGTGACTTCGGCCGCGAAAGACGAGAGCTGGTCGACCATGGTGTTGACGGTGTCTTTTACCTCGAGGATCTCGCCCTTCACGTCGACCGAGATATTCGTGGACAGGGCGCCCTTGGCCACCGCGGTGGTGACCTCGGCGATGTTCCTCACCTGCGAAGTGAGGTTGGAGGCCATGAAGTTGACCGAGTCGGTCAGGTCCTTCCACGTGCCGGCCACGCCCTGCACCTGCGCCTGGCCGCCGAGCTTGCCTTCGGTGCCCACCTCGCGCGACACGCGCGTGACCTCGGCTGCGAAGGAACCCAGCTGGTCCACCATGGTGTTGATGGTGTCCTTGAGCTCGAGGATCTCGCCTTTCACGTCAACGGTGATCTTCTTCGACAGGTCGCCCTTGGCCACGGCGGTGGTCACGTCGGCGATGTTCCTCACCTGGTCGGTGAGGTTGGAGGCCATGAAGTTGACCGAGTCGGTCAGGTCCTTCCATGTACCGGCCACGCCCTGCACCTGCGCCTGGCCGCCGAGCTTGCCCTCGGTGCCCACCTCGCGCGACACGCGCGTGACCTCCGCCGCGAACGACGAGAGCTGGTCCACCATGGTATTGATGGTGTCCTTGAGCTCGAGGATCTCGCCCTTCACGTCGACCGTGATCTTCTTCGACAGGTCGCCGCTGGCCACCGCAGTGGTCACCTCGGCGATGTTCCTCACCTGCGAGGTGAGGTTGGACGCCATGAAGTTGACTGAATCGGTCAGGTCCTTCCAGGTGCCGGAAACACCCTCCACCTTCGCCTGGCCGCCGAGCTTGCCCTCGGTACCCACTTCGCGCGCCACGCGCGTGACTTCGGCCGCGAACGAACGCAGCTGGTCCACCATGGTGTTGATGGTGTCCTTGAGCTCGAGGAACTCGCCCTTCACGTCGACCGCGTATGTCTTCGACAGGTCGCCGGTGGCCCCCGCGGTGGTCACCTCGGCAATGGTGCGCACCTGGCCGGTAAGGTTGCCCGCCATGGAGTTGACCGAGTCGGTGAGGTCCTTCCACGTGCCGGCTACGCCGCGCACCTGCGCCTGCCCGCCGAGCTTGCCCTCGGTGCCCACCTCGCGCGCCACGCGCGTGACTTCCGAAGCGAACGAACCGAGCTGGTCCACCATCTTGTTGATGGTGGTGGCGGTACGCAGGAATTCGCCCTGCAACGGGGCGTTGTCGACTTCGAGCGCCATCTTCTGCGACAGGTCGCCCTGCGCCACGGCGCCGATCACGCGCGCGGTTTCGCTGGTCGGGTGGACCAGGTCGCCAATGAGCGCGTTCACGTCGTCGATCGACTCGCGCCAGAAGCCGCTCACGTCGCCGATCGAGCCGCGCTCGAGCAGCTTGCCTTGCTTGCCCACCACGCGGCGCAGTCGCGCGAGTTCCTCGGCCATGCGCTCGTTCTGGGTCGCGACCTCGTTGAAGGTGTCGGCCACCTTGCCCGGGAGACCGGTCCACTCGAGCGGCAGGCGCACCGAGCGCTCGCCGCGCTTGAGGGCGGCGAGCGCGCCGAGGACCTGCGCCAATTCACTCCCGGCGACGGTGCCGGACAAGCCGGGCGGATCGATCACTTGCATGCTTTCCTCCTGCGGTGTGGGCGCTGCGACGCGCCGCCGGTTTCCGTTGGTCAGTTCGCGTCCGCTCGCGGCGCATTCAGCCTTCCAGCATTTTGCGCAGCGCGGGAAAATCCAGGATCTTGTCCAGGCACTGGTCGAAGCCCGCCTGCCGCGCGGCGGCCGTCACGCCCCCATCGATGTCGGTGCCGCTGATCATGACCAGCCGCATGGCCGAAGTCGGGAACTGCGCACGCAGGCGCCGCGCCGCCTCATAGCCGTTCAGCTTGGGCATGTTCACATCCAGCAGCACGAAGTCGGGCATCCACGCGGTTGCCGCGTCGACGGCGGCAAGGCCGTCGTGGACCGTGCGCACCTCGTGACCAAGATCGCGCAGGATGGCGGCGAAAGACTCGCATACTGCCGGGCTGTCGTCGGCCACGAGGATGCGTCGCGGCACCTGGGTCGCGGCGGCCGTTGCTGGCGCGCCTGATGGAGCGGGTGCCGCACCCGCCGCCTGCGGCGCGTCGTTGCCGGTCGAGGCCGCGTCCGGCGATTCGGTATTGAGGCAAGCCGAAACCTCGTCGAGCAGGCGCGTCATGCCCTCAACCTGGCGCTCGATGATGCCGGTCGCCTCGGCCAGCCCCGGGGCCGCGCTCGCGCGCAGCTTGAGGAGGTATACGACATTGCGGATCGGGGCGATGTAGTTGCGAAGGTCGTGGACCACTTTACGGAAATCCGTTTCAGCCATGCCTGTCTCCCGGTAGGGCGGCCTGCGGCGATGCGCACCGCGATGCTCGTGCCGGTGCTGCCGTGTCGTTGCGCAATGATAACCACGCAAACGCTGGGCCGCAGGCGCCATCGGCGAGTGTGCATTTTTTACATGCTCATAAATTTTCACACGGTATTCCTATGGCAACGCAGCGCACGCAGGACTAACATCGGCGCCGCTGGTGCTTTTAATTGGACGGAAGGAACAGGCGATGGCATTCGATCGGCAGGCGAGGGAAACAGCGGCGGGCAGCGACGCGGCGACGAAACACGCACAAAGGCTGGTCGACCACCTCATCCGCCGCGGCGACCGCGAGAAGGCCAGCCTCGCGCGCGAAATGCACGATGAGCTCGGCTCCAACCTGACCGCGGTGAACCTGGATGTCGCCGCGGTGGAAGACAAGCTCAAGGCCGCCGACCCGGTGCTGGCCGCGCGGCTGCGCCGCGCGCTCGATTCACTGCGGAGGGTGGTCGGCCTGAGCCGCCGCATCATCGAAGACCTGCGCCCCAGCGCGCTCGAGCACATGGACCTTGCCGATGCTCTGCGCGGCGTCTGCGAGGATTTCACCGAACGTTCAGGTCTTGAGTGCGACGTCGACGAAATCGTCGACGTCGGCGAAGTCGACCACGACACCGCAACCGCGCTGTTTCGCATTGCGCACGAGGCGCTGGAGAACGCGGCGCGCCACGCGCGGCCCTCACGCGTGGCAGTTTCGCTTGCCAATGAGGCCGGTGGCATCCGGCTCAGGATCGCGGACAACGGCTCGGGACTGCCCGACGATGCGTTCGACCGCCCCGCCACCCACGGGCTGCTCGAAATGCGCGCGCGCATGGCGATCGTCGGCGGCACGTTCGATATCCGCCCCGGCAGCGATGGCGCAGGCACGCTCGTCGAGGCGCGCGTTCCCGTCGAGGCGCCCGCGCGCTGAGCGTTCGGGTCGAAGCGGCCGCGCTTCGCGCCGGCTGCGTGAGTTGTCTGGCCCATTCGAAGCCTCGCTCGATCCCTCGCGAAGCGCTACGGCTTTGCCGTGCCGATGACTTCGACCTCGACGCGCCGGTTCATGGCGCGCCCCTGCCGCGTGCGATTGCTCGCCACCGGTTCCTTTTCGCCGCGGCCATCGGCGGTGACGCGGTCAGCCGGCACCCCCCGGCTCACGAGATAGCCCTTCACCGCCTGCGCGCGATGCAGCGACAGCCGCCGGTTGTATGCATCGGTGCCAATGCTGTCGGTGTGACCCACCGCGATGACCACGTCGAGGCTCACCGGCGCGAGGCGCGCCACGAGTTCGTCGAGCGCGCGCCGTCCCTCGGGCTTGAGGGCGGATTTGTCGAAATCGAATAGCGCCTCGGCCGATAGCGTCACGCGCTGTGCGACCGGAACAGGCGGCGACGAGCGTGGCGCCGGCGCGGGCGCCGGCGAGGAGGGTATTGCAGGCGCAGGCAGCGCGATTGCCGGCGCCTGGGCAAGCGCGCGAGGCGTGGCCACGAGATCGGGATCGCACTCCGCAACCGCGGCCGCCGGCGACCAGTACCCGGTGTGCCAGCACAGGTAGGTGGCGTTCCTCACCACCTCGCCGCGCGAGTCGGTCACGTAGGCCGACGTACCTGCGGAGCTCGCTGGGGGCGCGGCGACCGGCTGGGCCTGGGCGGCGGGCGGCCCGAGAGCGCACACGGCGGCGGCCATTGCCGCAACGATACGCATGAGCAGGCGCGCGTGCCCCGAGGTGCTACTGCGGTTATTCATTCAAAGTGTCCTCTCCCGAACCACACTGGCCGGCGGCTTGTCATTGGTGAGTGCGCAAGCCCCATGCCATGTGTGGATAGCCCGTCCCGTCAGGCACTTACGTGCGGCCGGAACTTCCCACCCTGTAATTTGTCGGCGTGAAGATGCAGAAGTAGGCGTCGGGCGCGCCCGGTGCGCCGGCGCAGAAACGGTAAAAAAGCGCCGGGACTTTTGTAACACGCACACGTTTCGTCGATCTTTGTAGGTGTCTGTCCTACAAACAAATCAGCCGAAACCGGATCACCTACACGCGCTTCCTAAAAGAGAATGTCCTCACCGACAAGAACCATAATTCGAAAACGCGTTTAGGAGAGATCGATGTCCGAAGCAACCAGCCGCAGCGAAACCTTGGATTCGCCGCCATTCAATATCGGCACCCTTCAGGCCCTGAACGCAGGCATCACGCCGCGCCAGTCAACTCCCGCGCGCCTGCGCCCCAGCACCGCCAACCGCTTCGGCGACCTTTATGGTGCAGCGCCCATCATGCAACAACTGTTCCGGCTGCTGGCCAAGGTCGCGCCCTCGCAGGCGGTGGTCCTCCTGAAAGGCGAAAGCGGCACGGGCAAGGAACTTGCTGCGACCACCCTTCACAAGATGAGCAGCGTCAGCCAACAGCCGTTCGTCGCCGTGAACTGCGGCGCCTTCCCGCCCAACCTCGTCGAGGCCGAGCTGTTCGGCCACGAGCGCGGCGGGTTCACCGGTGCGGTTCGTTCCAGGAAGGGATGTTTCGAGCGCGCCTCGGGGGGCACGCTGTTCCTCGACGAAGTGACTGAAATGCCCACGGACATGCAGGTGAAGCTGCTGCGGGTCCTCGAGACCGGGCGCTTCTGCCGCGTCGGCGGGGACGCCGAGATCGAAGTAAAAGTGCGCGTGATTGCCGCCACCAACCGCTGCCCCGACCAGGCCGTCAAGGCCGGGCTGCTGCGCGGCGACCTGCTCTATCGCCTGTCGGTCATCCCCGTGGACCTGCCGTCGCTACGCGAGCGTGGCAACGACATCGACCTGCTCGCCCAGCTCTTCCTCGACCAGTTGAACGAGGAAGGCGCCACCGCCAAGCATTATTCGCCAGACTCCATGCAATTCCTGCACACCTACGCGTGGCCCGGCAACGTGCGGGAACTCAAGAACCTGGTGCAGCGCGCCTACCTGCTGGCCGACGACACCCTCGAGCTGGCCGTGGCGCGCGCCATGTCCACCTCCACCCCGATGCCGGCACCCGACGATCGGGTCATGGTCCCGCTGGGCACCAGCCTGGCCGAGTCGGAACGCAACCTGATCTGCGCCACCCTCGATCGCTGCGGCGGCAACAAGACGCGCACCGCCGAGATCCTCGGGGTCAGCCTCAAAACGCTTTACAATCGGCTGCACGAGTATGGTGGTGTGATCGCCCGCCAGCCGGCCCGGCGCGAATTCAACAGCTAATACGGCGACAAGGGGGAAGGGATGCACATGAACTCGCAAATAAATGCGCCTGCGGGCACACACCTCGGATCGCAGATCAAGATCCTCGTCGTCGACGACCACGCGGTGGTCCGCGCCGGCCTGAGGAACTTCCTCACCGACACGCCCGACATGCAGATTGCGGGCGATGCCTCCAATTCCGACGAGGCGCTGCGCCTGGTGCGCGCGCAGGACTGGAGCGTGGTGCTGCTCGACATCTCGCTGCCCGACAAGAGCGGGGTGGAGATCCTCAAGCAGATCAAGCGCGAGAAGCCCGACCTGCCGGTGCTGATCCTGTCGATGCACCCGGAGAACCGCTATGCGGTGCAACTGCTGCGCAACGGCGCGAGCGGCTATCTGCAGAAGGAAGCCATGGCGGGCGAGCTCGTGAGCGCCATCCGCACCGTGGTGTCGGGCCGCAAGTACGTCAGCGCCGCAGTGGCCCAGCTGCTCGCGGTGGACATCGACGAGAGCAGCGACGGCCCGCTGCACGGCACTCTGTCGGAGCGCGAGTTCCAGATCTTTTGCCGGCTTGCGCAGGGCCAGGGCCCGACCAAGATCGCCGACGATCTGAGCCTGAGTGTCAAGACGGTGAGTACCTACCGCATGCGCATCCTCGAGAAAATGAAGATGACCAGCAATGCGGACCTGACCTACTACGCCATCAAGAACAACCTGGTCGATTGACGCGGCGCAGGCAACTGCACACGCACCCCACGCGCGCCGCGATGAGCGGAAAAGTTATCCACGCGACGGACCCTTGCCGGCGCGCAACTGCGGAACATCGCCCGCAACCATAAAGGCCCTGCCCACTCCGATGGCGCCAGCTACCGAAATCCCTCCCAACCGCCCCGAGCCCCCGGTGCGCGTCTTCCTGGTCGAAGACCTGCCGGCCGTGCGCGCGCTGGTCATCGAGAACCTGGAGGAGATCCCCGGGGTGGAGCTGGCTGGCTGCGCGGAAACCGAAAGCGGTGCGTTATCCTGGCTGCAGAGTCACGAATGCGAAGTCCTGATCCTCGACCTCGAGCTCAAGGAAGGCAACGGCATCGGCGTGCTCAAGGCACTGGCGGCGACAGAGAAGCCGCACGGGCTGGTCAAGATCATCTACAGCAACCACGTCCGGCCCAACATCCGGCGCATCGCCGCCAGGCTCGGGGCGGCATACTTCTTCGACAAGACGCTGGATACGCCGCGCCTGCGCGAACTGCTGGAGACCCTGTCTGCGACGGGCCGCTCGGCCGCCGGGCCTCGCCAGCTCGAACTGGACTAGCCGCCTAGGCGGCGATCACCTGCCCCGCTGCGGGGGCCTGCCAAGGCATGGCCGGGGTGTCGGCGAAGACGATCTCGGCATCGTTGGTGGATTCGACGTAATTGCTCTCGATGACCTCGATGGGCGCCATCGCTTCCTGGCGCAACTCCATCGTGCCGCAGGCGCCGAGACCCAGCGCAAGAAGGGAAATCGCGAGGGAACGGGCAGTCGTTGTGCGCATCCGCGTAATTCCTCCGTAAAAGGTCTGAAGCGGCAATCCCGCTCAGTCGCCTTGTAAGAACTACACGGGATCGTAACAGGATAAACGTAGGTGCGATGTAGGAAAGCGCCTACAAGCAACTTCCTTTTTCGCCTACACGGCGGTTTTTTTGTAACAGAATGTTCGCTGCCGCGAGCGCCCCCCGTTGCGGGGCCAACCGCGCCCGTTCGACGCGCGGGCGTGCCCTCTGGGCGCCTGTAAACTCCCGCGCACTCGACAAGGAGGGTCGCAATGGATCTGGGCATTTCGGATAAGACGGCGCTGGTCACGGGCGCCAGCACCGGCATCGGCCGCGGCATCGCGCACGCGCTCGCGGCCGAGGGCGTAAAGCTCGCCATCGCCGCGCGGCGGCGCGCGCTGCTGGAGGAAGTCGCGGGCGAAATCGAGGCGAGCGGCGGCGTGCGGCCCGTGGTGATCGAATGCGACCTCATGCGCGAGGACGCCGCGGCGACCATCGCGGCGGCGGCCATGGAGGGCCTGGGGTGCGTGGACATCCTCGTCAACAACGCCGGCGGCAGCCGCAAGTTCTCCCTCGACACGGGTGAGGAGCAGTGGAACGAGGCGCTCACGCTCAACTTCACCCGCCAGCGCCAGCTCACCCACAAGCTGCTCGACCAGATGATCGCGCGCAAGTGGGGTCGCATCGTCAGTATCACCGGCAAGAGCGAGCCCGACGGCATCAACGGCGCGTTCTGCGCCAAGGCCGCCATGCATTCGTGGGCCAAGGGCCTGTCGCGCGAAGTGGGCAAACACGGCATCACGGTCAACTCGATCCCGCCGGGCCGCATCATCAGCGAGCAGATCCTGCGCAACTACACGCCCGAATACCGCCAGTGGCAGTCCGAGCACGAGATCCCGGTGGGCGAGTACGGCCAGCCCGAGGACATCGCCAACCTGGTGTGCTTCCTCGCCTCGCCACGCGGCCGCTATATCACCGGCACCGTCATCCCGGTCGACGGCGGGCTCAGGCGCTACCAGTTCTAGTGTTCGACAGCGTACAGAGGGCGGCGCCCGGCCCGCGTAACGTGGGCGCATGTGCCCGCAATCGAGCGAGGCGCGCTGCGGGAGGAACCCATGAAACCCATCCAGATCGTCGGCATCCTGCTCATCGTGGCGGGCGGCCTCGGCCTCCTGTTCGGCGGCTTCAGCTACACCAAGGACACCACCGCGCTGAAGGTCGGCCCGATGGAGATCAAGGTGCAGGAGAAGGAAACCGTGTCGATCCCGATGATCGCCAGCGGCGCGGCGATCGCGATCGGCGCATTCCTGATGTTTTTCGGGCGGGTGAAGTAACGCGGCAGGCGACGCCGGCACGGCCCGCGAGGCCCGCACAGGCCACTGCTTCCGGACC
>JBBQCV010000085.1:0-14406 GCA_038319115.1 Burkholderiales bacterium
GAGCGACCTCTTCGACGTGCTCGCGCACGTGGCCTATGCCATGCCTCCCGTCACGCGAGAGGTGCGGGCATCGGGCGCGAAGGCTCACATCGACACGGCGTTCAAAGCAAAACAGCGGGTGTTCCTCGATTTCGTCCTGCAGCACTACGTGAGTGTGGGCGTGGAGGAACTGGACCAGGACAAACTCACCCCGCTGCTGCGGCTCCGGTACCACAACTCCATTGCCGACGCCGTGGCTGACCTGGGCGCACCTGAGGAGATCGGCCAGGTATTCGCCGGGTTCCAGAAGTTTCTGTATGAACCGCGCGCTGGCGCGTGAGGCGGTCGCGCGCGATGCAGACTTACACCCGCATGCAATTCCCGCAGGGCGTGACCCCGAACGGAGCGCATGGGATGCTCACGATCTACGCAAAGAACGAGGAGGAGAACATTCCCGCTCATGTCCTGCGCAAGATCAAGGAGGAAATTGATGGCTAAGACCAAACGGAATATCGGACTGGAAATTCTCGAAGGCATTCGCGAAATCAAGCGCGGGGAGCACGGTCGAATTGTCAATGTCCCCTCCGTATCCACCGTTCGGGAGCGAACCGGCCTTTCCCAATCGCGATTCGCCGAGCTCCTCGGCGTTTCGGTGCGTACTCTTCAAGAATGGGAACAAGGTCGACGCGCTCCTTCGGTGCAGCCCGAACGCTGCTCCTCATCGCGCAAAAGAATCCCAGTGCGTTACTCGAAGTCGCGTAGTCGGAATCTGAAACGGCGCCCACCTTCGCTCGTTTCCGGCACCAGCTACTGCATCCGCACTTCCCCCGACTCGCCCATCTCAGGCGGCCGGCCGGTGATGGCGGCCTTGGTCATCTTGTAGACCTGCGTCACCTTGTTGTCCTTCACGTCCCAGTAGTGGGCGTGGGTAATCACCACTTCGACCAGCGCGAGGTCGGGATCGTCCACCCCGGCGGGGAACCACGCTCCCGCCAGCTTGGACCACAGCGCGCCCACCTTGGAACGGTCGTCGACCACGCGCGCAGAGCCTGAGACCGACACGTAACGGTCGGAGTCGGGATCGGCGTAACTGACGCTGACCGTCGGCTCGGCTTCGATGTCCTCGACCGGGTCGCCCTGGCGCGACATGAAGAACCACAGCCGGTCCTGCTCGTCTTCCTTGCCGTTTTGCGTGGTCATCGGACGCGAGTGCAGGTGACCATCGCCGTGCCGGGTGGTGAACATGGCGAAGCGGATATGCCGGATGAGGTCCCACAGTTTCTCCGGGGAATCCGTGCCGTCGGATGCGCCGGACTTGCTGGACTTGCCTTTGGTCGTACCCATAGGGGATCCTTAACACTCTGGCTGGAAGAGCTTTGAGGGTAAGGAGCGGGCAAGGGCACGGTCTGTGTGGCAGCGCACGGTCTCGCGCCGGCAGAACCCGAGCAAAAAAAGGGGCGCCGCAGCGCCCGGTAGGAAAGCGCGCCTTCGCCCCTAGTACAAGGCGCTCGCCAGTTTCCTGCGGTACTCCGAAACGAGGTCGGCCTCGTCCGTGGCGAGGTTGAAGATCGCCACCATCTGTTTTCTCGCTGCGCCGTCCTTGAACTCCTTGTCGCGGCGCAGGATCTCTAGCAGCTCGTCCAGGGCCGCGCGGTAGTTCCGCTTACCGGCATGCAGGTTGGCCAGCAGCAGGCGCGCCTCGTGGTCGGCCGGGTTCGCGGCCACGGCCTTGGCGAGTTCCGCCTCGCCCGGCCCGGTTTGGCCAGAGCGTGCAAATGCAATGCCCTGGCGCAGCGTTTCGACGCGCTCGTCCCAGTCGATGTTAGGGCGGATCGCGTCGAGCACCTCGCCGGCCGCATCGAGGTCCTTCCTCCGCGTCAGCAGCTCGGCGAGTTCGAGGCGGGCCGGGTCGTTCTTGGCGTCCAGCTCGACGGCCTTTTTCAACGCGGCCACCGCACCGTCCACGTCGCCCGCCGCTGACAGCTCTCCCGCGCGCGTACGCTCGAGGTCCGATGCCGTGGGCAACAGCTTGTCGATGAAGGCGCGCAACTGCGGCAGCGGTAGCGCGCCCACGAAGGCGCCGACCTGCTTGCCGTTGCGGATCGCGCGCACGTCGGGGATCGAGCGCACGCCGAACTCCTGCGCGAGGTCGATGCTCTCGTCGGAATTGACCTTGACCAGCTTGAACTTGCCGCCGTACTCCACCGCGAGCTTTTCGAGCATGGGTTTGAGGACCTTGCACGGGCCGCACCACGGCGCCCAGAAGTCGATGATCACCGGCACCTCTTTGGAGGCCTCCAGCACTTCCTGGTTGAAGTTGCGGGCGTCGACGTCCACCGCATGGCTCGGTGGGCCGGGCGGCAGGGCGCCGGGCAGCGCGCTTTCCAATGGCACTTGCGTCGTCACGGTCTTTCTCCTCGGAACAGGTGAAACATAGATGGGGCGAGGGTAGGCGCGATTCAAGCCCATGTAAAATAAGCGCCTCTTACCGGACCGAATTCCAGATGGAGCCGCAATGACCTACCTCGTCACCGAGAACTGCATCAAGTGCAAGTACATGGACTGCGTTGAAGTCTGCCCGGTGGACTGCTTCTACGAGGGCGACAACATGCTCGTCATCAATCCGGACGAGTGTATCGACTGCGGCGTGTGCGAGCCCGAATGCCCGCCGGGGGCGATCATCCCGGATTCGGACGAGCGCGGCGAGAAGTGGCTCAAGCTGAACACCGATTTCTCGGTCAAGTGGCCCAACATCACGCGCAAGGGCACCGCGCCCGCCGATGCCGACACCTACCTCAAAGAGGAAGGCAAGTTCGACAAGTACTTCAGCGCCGAACCCGGCACGGGCGAATAGCCCCGCCGCCGCGCCATGGAACTCACAAGCGAAGAACAGGCCATGCTTGCCGGCGAGCACGGCGAGGCGATCAAAAAGGCAGTCGAATTCCAGGTCGAGGTGGGCAAGTTCTGGGGCGCCAAGCGCTTCGTGCCCGTGACCAACGTCCACATGATGGGCGACATCGAGGTCATGGGCGACGGCGGCCTCGAATGGCTCGAGGCCACCGCCAAGCTGGGTGCTCGCTGCGTGGTCGGCACCACCACCAACGCGCGCTGCGTCGACTTCGCCCACTGCAAGCGCCTTGGGCAGGACGAAGGCGAGGCGGCCAAGGAAAAGGTCCTGATCGCCACGCTTCGACGCATGAACGTGGTGACCACCGATACCTGCATCAACTACCAGACGGTGTACCAGCCGCACCTGGGTGAGCACGTTGCCTGGGGCGACACCGGCACGGTCATCTACGCCAACTCGGTGTTCGGTGCGCGCAGCAATTTCGAATCCGGCCCGGCCGCGCTGGCCGCGGGCATCACCGGGCGCACGCCGGCCTATGGGTTTCACCTAGACGAGCATCGCCGCGGCACTTTCACGGTCGAGCTCACCGCGGCGCTCGATGACCTCGCCGACTGGGGCGCCATCGGCAAGCTGGTGGGCGAGACGCACCAGAACTACTACGCGGTGCCGGTGTTTCATGGCCAACGTCGGGCCCCCGGCGCCGATGAGTTGAAGCACCTCGGCGCGGCGCTGGCGAGCTACGGGTCGATGGGCATGTTCCACATGGTGGGCGTCACGCCCGAGGCGCCGAGCATCGAGGCGGCGCTGGGTGGCAACACGCCCACCGACCGCATGACAATTGGCGATGCCGAGATCGAGGCCGTCTACCGCGGCTACAAGATGGGCGACGGCGATGCGCGGCTGGTGGTGTTCTCCGGCCCGCAACAGTCGCTGTTCGAAATGAAGCTGCTGGCCGAGCTCTTCGACGGCCGCAAGGTGAAGGAAGGTTCGAGCGTCTTCATCACCACCAACGATGCGGTCCTCGCGCAGGCACGCAAGCTCGGCTATGCGCAGACCCTCGAGGCCGCCGGCGCCACCATCCTCGAAGGGGTGTGCTTCTACATCCTGCAGAACCTGTCGCCGATGCGCATCGCCAACAAGTGGACCAACATGGTGTCCAACTCCGCCAAGATCGTGAACATCATCGGCGCGCACCGCTTCAACACCATCCTGCGACGCACACGCGACTGCGTCGAGATCGCCTGCTCGGGGACGCTCAAGTGAGCGGCGAAGTGATTCGCGCAGTGATCCACGTTCAGCGTGCTTACGGCCCGGTGGTGGAGGGCGAGGCGGTGGTGTCCGAGGAGGGCTTCTCGCCGCGCTACGACCTCGACCGCTGGACCGGCGTGATCACCAAGCCCGGCCACAAGCTCGAAGGCACCAACATCCGCGACAAGATCTGCTTCTTCCCGACCGCCAAGGGCGGCATCGCCGCCGGCTGGGCGTTCTACGACATCAAGTGGAAGAAAATCGCGCCCAAGGCGTTCATCTTCGGCGTGACCAACCCGGTGATGGTGCAGGGCGCGGTGTTCGCCGGCATCACCATCACCGAGGGCTGGACCCCGCATCCGCGCGAGGTGGTGCGCACCGGCGACCGCGTTCGGGTGGACCCGGCGCGCAAGATCATCGAGGTGCTCGAAAGGAAGGCGTGATGGGAAAACTCCTGGCGGCACCCTGTGTAAGCCGGGCCCGGGCCCCGACATCGGCGCTGGCCTTGGCCCTGGCGTCAGCCTTGACCCTGACCCTCTCCGGCTGCGCTGCCTACGACGGACGCGGTCTCGCCCCGGGCGCAGCCGCGCCCCAGGTCGAAGCCGCCATGGGGCCACCGGCCTTGCGCGTGGCGCAGCCCGACGGCGGCACGGCGCTGTACTACCCGCGCGGTCCGGAGGGGCGCCACACCTATGTGGCGCTGATGAACAAGGACGGCACCCTGCGCGCGATCGAGCAGCGCCTCACGCTCGCCAACGTCAACAAGCTCATGGCGGGCAGGACCACCAGGAAGGAAGTGACCGAGCTGTTCGGTCCGCCGAATCCGTATGTGACCACCAAGCTCGCCCTGTCGGGGCGCGAAGTGTGGGAGTACAAGTGGCTCGACTTCCAGGAAAAGCGCGTGTTGTGGGTGCAGTTCTCCGAGGACGGCATCCTGCGCGAGGCGCTCAACTCGCGCGACGATTACCACGAGTCGCCGGGCTCGGGCCTGCCTTGAGTACCCGGGACGCCCGGGGCGGCCATGGCTGACCTCGGCGTGGCGGCGGCGCAGGACATCCTCGCCGCCAATTTCGCCCCGTGGGTGCTCGACCTCGGATTGAGCGTGGAATCGGTCGGGGAGGGCGTCGCAGTGCTGCGCCTGCCGTACTCCGAGCGGCTGGTGCGCGTCGGAGGAACCCTGTGCGGGCAGGCGCTCATGTCGGCCGCCGACACCGCGATGGTGATCGCGCTGTCGGGTTCGTTCGGCGCTTTCAAGCCGGTCACCACCGTGTCGCAGAACGTGACCTTCATGCGCCCGATCGCGGCGCAGGACGTTCTGGTCGAGGCGAAAGTGATGCGCCTGGGCAAGACGCTCGCGTTCGGCGAGATCACCCTGCGTGGCGCCAAGGACGAGCGCCCCGCCTGTCACGCCACCACCACCTACGCCATCCTCGGCTGAGACTGTTTTTCCTTTTCCGGAAAGACAATTGCCACGAAAGCCGCGCGCCAGTTAGGTCTTTGAAAACTAAAGTTTACGATTCAAGGCGTTTTCTAAGCTCCGTCTTGAGAACTTTTCCGTAGTTGTTCTTGGGCAGCGCGTCGACGAAGCGGTAGTCCTTCGGCCGCTTGAAGCGCGCGATGTTGTCCAGGCACAGCGCATCGAGCGCCTGCGCAGTCGGCGCGGCCTCCCCGCGCGCCACCACGAAAGCCACCGCCTCCTCGCCCCATTCGGGATGCGGGCGGCCCACCACCGAGCACTCGGCCACGCCCGGGTGGGTGAGCAGCACCTCCTCGATCTCGCGCGGATAGATGTTCGAGCCGCCCGAGATGATCATGTCCTTGGAGCGGTCGCGGATGGTGAGGAAGCCTTCGGCGTCGAGGCTGCCGAGGTCGCCGGTGTGCAGCCAGCCGCCGCGCAGGGTCTTCGCGGTCGCCTCGGGGTTGCCCCAGTAGCCGGACATTACGCAGTCGCTGCGCGTGACGATCTCGCCCACTTCGCCCGCGGGCAGGTCGCGGTCCTCCTCGTCCACCGCGCGCACCTCCACCCCGGTGCGCGCAAAGCCGCACGAGGCGAGCCGCTCGAGGAAACGCGGGTCGTCGCGCCCGGCATGGTGCGACTGGGGCAGGCCGGTGATGGTCATCGGGCTCTCGCCCTGGCCGAAGAGCTGGTACAGGCGCGGGCCGAACAGGTCGATGGCGCGCACCGCGTCGGCCACGTACATCGGCGCGCCGCCATAGGTGATGGTCTTGAGGTGCGGCACCTCGCGCGCGGCCGGGCTCGCCAGCAGCCGCACCACCATGGTCGGCGCGGCGAAGAACGAGGTGTTCGGGTGGGCGTCGATGAGGTCGAACGTTTCGGCCGCGTCGAACCCGCCGCTGGCCGGGATCACGTTGAGCGCCCCGGCGGCGAAGTGTGGCAGCGCGTACACGCCCGAGCCATGCGACAGCGGCGCGCCATGCAGGATCGCATCGCCGGGGAACAGGCGGTCGATATCGGAGAAATACGCCTGCGTGGCGAACAACAGGTTGCGGTGGGTGAGCACCGCGCCCTTGGGAACGCCGGTGGTGCCGCTGGTATAGAAAATCCATGCCGGCGCATCGGGTGCAGCCTCGGCCGGCGCTTCGGGCGGCAGGTCCGGCGGCGCCGCGCCGGGGTCCGCATGTAGCGCTTCGAACCCGCGGCTGCGCACGCCGATGCGCGTGACCCCTTCTTCGGCGCCCTCGGCTGTGCCCTCGACGAAGCAGGCCCGCGCGCCCGAATCGGCCAGGATCCACGCCAGTTCGCGCGCATGCAGCTTGGCGTTGACCGGCACCGCCACGAGGCCGGCATGCCAGATGGCAAACAGCGCCTCGAAGTACTCGACGCAGTTGGGAAGGTAGATCGCGACACGCTCACCTGGATTCAACCCGAGCCGCGTGCGCAACCCCGCCGCGAGCGAGGCGACCCGCCCGGCCAGCGCCGCGTAGGTGGACACCGTGCGCTCGCCGAGCGCGATCGCACCGGCCTGCGGCAGGCGGCGCGCATTGGAATGCAGGAAATGGGCGACGTTCACAGGTTGAAAAAACGCCGCGCGTTGGCGCTGGTGGTGGCCGCGACTTCGGCGGGCTCGCGGCCGAGCGCTTCGGCCACAGTCGCAAGGACATGCGGCAGGAAGGCCGGTTCGTTGCGCCGGGATTTCGGCTTCGGGCGCATCGAGCGCGGGGTGAGGTAGGGCGCATCGGTCTCCAACATCAGTCGCTCGGCGGGAATGTCGCGCACCAAGGCGAGCAGGTGAGCGCCGCGCCGTTCGTCGCAGATCCACCCAGTGATGCCGATAGTCAGGCCGAGGTCGAGGTAGGCGTGCAGTTCGTCGCGCTCGCCGGTGAAGCAATGTGCCACCGCCGGGGGCAGCCGGTCGCGGTAGCTGCGCAGGATGTCGGCGAAGCGCGGGTGGGCGTCGCGCGAATGCAGGAACAGCGGCTTGCCGGTGTCGCAGGCGAGCTCGACCTGCGCCACGAACCACTTTTCCTGGTCGGGGTGGGGCGAATAGTTGCGGTTGAAGTCCAGTCCGCATTCCCCCACCGCGCGCACTTCGGGCCGGGCGAGCAGTTCACGCAGCGCGGGGATCGTGTGCTCGTCGCAGTGCGCGGCGTCGTGCGGGTGCACGCCCGCCGTGGAACACAGTTGCGGATGGGCCGCATCGCCCGGGTGGGCCGCGGCCAGCGCCAGCGCGGCGCGGCTGCCGGCCACGCTGGTGCCGGTCACCACGATGGCGCCCACGCCCGCCGCGGCGGCACGCGAGAGCACCTGCTGAAGGTCTTCGCGGAACGATTCGTGGGTGAGATTCGCCCCGATGTCAACCAAATCCAATCCCGACACCCGGTTCATGCAGCCGAGTATACCTAGCGCGCGCGGCTCGCTATGATGCCGCCGGGGCAGCGATCCGGCTGTAAAACGGGCTCAACTCAGTGGCAGGGACGGGGGGGAAGGGAATACCTGGTTACGCGCCGGACGGGCTCATCGCCTGTCATGCGTGCGACGGCGCGCATCGCATCGTTCCGCTGCCCGTCGGCGGCCGCGCGCTGTGCGCCCGCTGCGGCACGCTCTTGTACCGCAACCTGCCGCACAGCCTGGACCGCTCGGCCGCGCTCTACCTCGCCGCGTTCCTGCTCTTCGTCATCGCCAACACGTTTCCGTTCGTGTCGCTCAAATACGGCGACCGCGTCGAGCAGAGCCTGCTCGTGTCGGGCGCCTTCGCCCTGCAAAAGGCCGGCATGGGGGAACTGGGCCTGCTCGTGCTGCTCACCAGCGTGGTGTTCCCTTTCCTGACCATTGCCGGGATGCTGTACCTGCTGCTGCCGCTGCGCATGGGCTGGCGGCCGGTGTGGATGACCCCGGTGTGGCGCTTGGTGCGCGCGATCAGCCCGTGGAGCCTCATCGGCGTGTTCATGCTCGGCCTGCTGGTGTCGGTGGTGAAGCTGCAGGACCTCGCCACCATCATTCCGGGCATCGCGCTGTATGCATTCATCGGCCTGCTGGTGGTGTCCACCGCCGCGACGGCTTGCTTCGACCCCGCGGCGCTCTGGCCGCGCATGGGGCCGGCAGGCGCGGCCGGCAACGGCGGATCGCGCTCGGGTGCTGCCCCCGGTGGCGCGGCGCGGCTCGGATTCGCCTCCTGCCACACCTGCGATCTGCTCGTGCGCACTCCGCTCGCGGGTGAGGCCGCGAACTGCCCCCGCTGCGGCAGCGGCGTGCACGGCATGCGCCTGCCCGACAGCATCACGCGCACCTGGGCGCTCCTCGCCTCGGCCACGCTGCTGCTGGTCCCCGCCAACCTCTTCCCGGTGATGACGGTCACGCGCTTCGGGCAGGGCGAGCCCAGCACCATCCTCTCGGGCGTGGTGCATCTCGCCGAGGATGGCGCATGGCCGCTGGCGGCGCTGGTGTTCTTCGCCAGCTTCGTGGTGCCGATCACCAAGATCGGCGCGCTGGCGTTGTTGCTTGTGACGGTGCAGCGCGGCTCGGCCTGGCGGCTGCGCGACCGCACGCTGCTGTACCGGGTGACTGAGGCGGTGGGCGCCTGGTCGATGATCGACGTGTTCCTGGTGGGCATCCTCGTCGCGCTGGTGCGCATGGATGCGTTGGCCTCAGTGCGCCCCGGCATAGGCGCGACATTCTTCGGCGCGGCCGTGGTGCTCACGATGCTTGCCGCGCGCACATTCGACCCGCGCCTGGTGTGGGACCGCGCCGGGCGCAGCGCATGAGCGACCCGATGATCGACGAGACGACGCCGTCGGCAGGGCACGACGCCTTCCAGCCGGTGGTGCGCCAGCGCGGCGGGCCGTCGCTGGTCTGGCTGATCCCCATCCTCACCGCGATCATCGGTGCGTGGCTGGTGATTCAGACGCTCACCGACCGGGGCCCGCTGGTGACGATCACCTTCCGCACCGCCGATGGCATCGAGGTCGACAAGACCCGCATCAAGTACAAGAGCCTCGACATCGGCCTGGTGGAGAGCGTGCGCTTCAGCCCGGACTTTTCGCGCGTCGAGGTGCGGGCGCGCCTGGGCAAGGAAGCCGAGCATTTCCTGCGCCGCGACACGCGCTTCTGGGTGGTGCGGCCCACGCTGAGCGCGCGCGGCATTTCCGGGCTGGGCACGCTGCTGTCGGGCGCCTTCATCGAGATCGAACCGGGGCAGGGCGCGCCGCAATCGCTGTTCGTCGGGCTGGAATCGGCGCCGGTGGTGCACGCCGACGAGGCCGGCAAGCAGATCACGCTGCTGGCCAAGCGGCTCGGCTCGCTCGACCGCGGCTCGCCGCTGCATTACCAGGGCATCGTCGCCGGGGAGGTGCTCGGCTACGAGATGGCCAACGACTACCGCAACGTGCTGATCCACGCGTTCGTGAAGCCGCCTTTCGACCGGCTGGTTCGCAGCACCACCCGATTCTGGACCGCCAGCGGCGTCGACCTGTCGGTGGGGCCCGACGGCATGCGCGTGCGCACCGAGTCGCTGCAGGCGCTGGTGTTCGGCGGTATCGCCTTCGACACGCCCGAGCCGCAGGAAGCCGGCGCCGAGGACATCACCGGCCTGGTGTTCACCCTGCACGAAGACCAGAAGTCCATCGCCGACCAGGCGTATGCGAGCAAGGTGCGCTTCGTGATGTTCTTCGAAGACTCCGTGCGCGGCCTCGCGGTCGGCGCGCCGGTCGAGTTCAAGGGCATCAAGGTGGGATCGGTCATCGACATGCGCCTGGAATACGACGAGCGCAGGGCGGGGTTTCGCATCCCGGTGGTGGTGGAGCTCGAGCCCGAGCGCATCTTCGAGCGCGGCGAGCGCATGCGCAAGGCCCCGCGCGAGGCCTTCCAGGCGCTGGTGAAGAAGGGCCTGCGCGCGCGCCTCACCACCGGCAACCTGCTCACCGGGCAGCTTTACGTCGACCTCGACATGCAGCCGAAGACGCGCGTCCGGCTGCTGGCCACCGGGCGCCCGGAGGCGGAACTGCCGACGGTGCCGGGCAAGATCGAACAGGTGACCGCTTCGGTCACCAGCGTGCTCGACAAGCTCGACCGCATCGACTTCGCCGGCATCAGCACCGAGCTCAAGGGCACGCTCAAGGGCACCAATGCTTTCGCCAATGCGCCGACCCTGGAGGCTTCGCTCAACGACCTGGCCGCGTCACTCGCCACCACGCGCAGCATCCTGCGCAAAGTCGACGCGAAGGCCGAGCCCCTCACCGAAAATCTCGACCAGGCGCTGGTCGCGGCGCGCGCCACGCTCGAAAAGGCCCGCGCCACCATGGCCTTGGCCGACGGGGTGCTGAGCAGCGATTCGGCCTTGCAGGGCAGCGTGATCCGCCTGTCGCAGGAGCTTGCCGCCACCGCGCGCTCGGTCAAGGCCCTGGTCGACTTGCTCGAGCGCGATCCGCAATCGCTCATCTTCGGCAAGAGCGCGAAGGAGACCAAGTGAGCGCGCCGCCCATCGCTGCTACCGGCGCACGGATTGCGGTGGCTGTGATATTGGCCGTCTTCGCGGCGGCGGCGGCGGCGGTGCAGGACGGCCGGCCGCTCATCGAGGCGTCGCTTGCCCGCTACAGCCCGCCGGCCTATGTGTACCAGGAGCAGACCATGGTGCTCAGCGACCTCGCGGGCAATCGCACGGTGCGCACCGTGCGCTATTACGCGCGCAACCGGGACGGCTGGCGCCAGCGGCTGCTGGTGATCCAGACCCCGGCGGAACTGCGCGGGCGTTCCGTGTTCATCGCGCGCAATGCCGGGGGCGGGCGGCGCGGGCCGATGCCCTCGAGCCTGCTGTTCGGCTCGGAGATCTCGGTGGCCGATTTCGAGGGCGAACAGCCGGGCGACTTCCGCTACGCGGTGGAGGACAGCCAGGACCTCGACCGGGTGGCCCACCACGTGGTGCTCGCCACGCCCCGCGATGCCGGCGTGACCCTGGCGACCGGCTACGGCGAGCGCCGCCTGTTCCTGCGCAAGGACAACCTTTTCGTGGCCCGCATCGACTACCTCGACAGCCGCGGCAACGTGGCGCGGCGGCGCACGTTCCGCGACCCGCAGGCCGACGAGACCGGCGCGTGGCGCGCCGCGATGACGCTGACCGAGGACCTGCGCGAGGCGCGGCGCACGCTGCTCAAGGTCGACCGGCGCGTGCACTCGGCCGATTACGTGCCCGAGGCCGTGTTCGCGGGCCTGCCATGAGCGAGCCGCGCACCCCGCCGCCCACCGGTTCTTCGCAGGACGACGAGGACCGCGCGCAGGTGGCGAGCCTGTTGCAGGGCTTTCTCAACCTCGGGGTGGCGCGGCCGTTCGCAAGCCTCGTGTTCCTCGTGGCGGTCAGCATCATCGCCGCGCTCGGCCTCGCGCGCCTCACGATCGACACCGGCTTCGAGCGGCTGGTGCCGCGCGACGACACCGACCGGCAGGCCTACCTGCGCGTGTCGCGCGAGTTCGGCTCGGACCACCGCAGCTTCGTGTACGTGCGCGACGCGCAGCTCTGGACGCCGGCCAAGCTGCAGGCGCTGCACAAACTGCACGACAGCTTGCGCGAACTGCCTTTCGTGGAACGCGTCGACGACGTGTTCACGCTGCGCACGGTGCGCAGTGTCGATGGCCAGCTCACCGCGCGGCCGCTCCTCGAGACGGTGCCGAACGACGCGCAGGGCGCCGAGCGCGCGCGCCGCGACGCGCTGGAAGATCCGCTCGCCGCGCGCAATATCGTCAGCGCCGATGGCAATGCCGTGTCGCTGGGGATTTCGATCCGCGAGCGGGCGGGGGGCTTGAGCGAGAGCGAAGTCCACGCGATCCTCGAAAAGGTGCTCGCCCCCGCGCGCGCCAGCTTCGGGTCGGTGACGCAGGTCGGCCCGCCGCGCATCGACGCCGAGATCCGCGAGGGCCTGATGCACGACCTCAAGGTTCTCGTGCCCGCCTCGGCGGTGCTGCTCGCCGTGACGGTGTTCGCGTTCTACCGCAGCGTGTTCGCCGCCGTCATGCCGCTCGTGGTCGCCGCGATCAGCCTGCTGTGGACCTTCGGCATGATGGGATGGACGCGCATCCCGGCCAGCATCCTCACCGCCATGCTGCCTTCGCTGGTGGTCGTGATCGGCGCCACCGGCATCATGCGCATGATCTCCGGGTATTACGCGGGGATCCTCGACGCCACCATGCGCGGCGAGCCGCCGGACCGCGCGGCCGCCACGCGCTTCATGCTGCGCAGCCTCGGGGCGCCGGCCGTGCTCACGGTCCTCACCACGGCGGCCGGATTCGCGAGCAATGCGTTCGCGGGCATCGGGATCATCCGCGACTTCGGCCTGGCGGCGGCCTTCGCCATCCTGTCGAACGGGCTCATCACCATCCTGCTGGTGCCGATGCTGTACGCCTCATTCGGCCCGCGCAGCGCCGGGCGGCAGGTATTCGCATCGGCGCAGGGTGTCTCGGCCATGGCCGGGGCGGCGTTCCGCGTCATGCGCCACCGCTTTTCGCTCTGGGCGCTGGCGCTGGCGGCGGGCCTGTGCGTGCTGTTCGTGCAGCAGGCCTCCAACCTGTACGTGACCAACGAGCCGCTGACGTTCTTTCGCCCTGACCGGCCGCTGGTGCGCGATGCCGCGCGCATGCAGCAGGACCTCGCCGGCATCAAGGTGTTCTACATCTCGCTGCAATCGAACAGCGAGGGCGCTTTTCGCGACCCCGCCAACCTGCAGCGCCTGGCCGATATCGAGGCTTTCATCGCCAAACAGAAGATCTTCGATCGCAGCCTGTCGCTGGCCGACGTGGTGTCGCAGGCCAACCAGGAGGCGGGCGGCGGGCGGCCCGAGTCCTATCGCGTCCCGCCCACCCGCAAGCTGGTGGCCGAGTACCTGCTGCTGCACCCGCCGCGCGACCTCGAGCCCTACGTGAGCCACGACTATCGCCGCGCCAACATCGTGGTGCGCCACAACGTGCGCGATTCCTCCACCCTGAACCACCACATCCGCGAGCTGCGCGAGGTGGCGGTGCATTTCGCCGGCCGCGACATGACCGCCACCGTGGTGGGCGAGAACCTCATGATCAACGCCGCCGCCGAGCGCCTGCTCGAAGGCCAGGCCATAGCGCTGCTCGCGCTGCTCGTGGTCGTCTTCGTGGTGATGTCGCTCATGTTCACCTCGGTCAAGGGCGGCATCATCGCGCTGGTGCCAAGCGTCGTGCCGATCCTCATGATCCTCGGGGTCATGCGGGTGCTCGAGATCCCGCTCAACGCCGGCACCGTGATGGTCTCGGTGATCGCCATCGGCATCGCCATCGACGGCACCATCCATTTGTTTTCGCGCTACAGCGAGCTGTGTCGCAGCACCTCGAACTATGACGAGGCGGTGATCGAGTCGGTCAAGGACGAGGCCGCGCCGGTGATCGCGGTGAGCCTCGCGCTCGCGCTGGGGTTCGGCGTGTTGCTGCTGTCGGATTTCACCCTGATCGCGCAGTTCGGCGCATTGGCGGCGGCCACCATGCTGTTTTCGATCTTCGCCAACCTGCTGATCACGCCGCTGGTGATGTCGCGCATCCGGCTGGTCGGGCTGTACGAAATCCTCGCCATGTCGCGCCAGCGCGCCGCGCTGGAAGGAAGCGCGTTGTTCCGCGGCATGACCGGCTACCAGATCCGCAAGACCATCCTCATCAGCGAGCTGCACGAGTACCGCGACGGCGACCGCCTGATCGAGCAGGGCACCATGGGCAGCAGCATGTTCCTGGTGGTCAGCGGGCGGCTCGAGGTGGTGCGCCGGGACGGCGATGATGGCGCCGGCACCGAGCGCCTCGTGGCGACGCTCGGCCCGGGCGAGGTCTTCGGCGAGATCGGCTTCGTGCGCGCCACGCGCCGCACCGCCGA
>JBBQCV010000086.1:0-14390 GCA_038319115.1 Burkholderiales bacterium
GAGCACCGCCTGTCGCGCGGCAACACCTTGAGGGCGAGCGCGTTCGCCGGCGATCGCGCAGTGCGCCAGTTCCTCGCCGTGCCGCTGGCGGCGCAGGCCGCCGCCACTTCATCCGGCGGCGTGGTCGACCTCGCAACGTTCTTTGGCGGCGCAAGCCTGGTGTGGCTGCACGAGCGCACCCTTGGCGGCCGTCCATTCAACCTGACCGCCGGTTACGAACACGAACAAATGCAGCAGCGCCGGCGAGGCTTCCGCAACAACAGCGGCGTCATGGGCGCATTGAAACGGGACGAAGACGACACCGTGACCAGCCGCAACTTGTTTGCGCAGGCCGACTGGCGCTTCACCGAGCGCTGGGCCGCGAGCGCCGGGCTGCGCAATACGCGAGTGGCCTTCAACACCAAAGATTTCTTCGTCGCGCCGGGCAATCCAGACGACAGCGGCGCGACAAAGTTCAGCAATACCAGCCCGGTCGCAGGACTCACCTACCGCCTGTTGCCCGAACTCAACCTGTACGCGAGCGCCGGACGCGGGTTCGAAACCCCGACCTTCGTCGAGCTCGCCTACCGCAACGGCGGCAGCGGGCTCAATTTCGCGCTCAAGCCCTCGCGCTCCTTCACTCGGGAGATCGGCGTAAAGGGGATCGTCGCCGCGGACCATCGCGTGTCGCTGGCTTACTTCGACACACGCAGCGAGGACGAAATCGTGGTCGACACCAACACCGGCGGCCGCAGCACGTTCAAGAATGCCTCGCGCACGCGGCGCCGCGGAGTCGAAGCCTCGTGGCAGGCGGTCCTGCCGGCCAACTTCGACGCGCTGGCCGCATGGACGCTGCTCGATGCCCGTTATGTGGACCCCTTTACGAGGGGCGGGCCGGTGCAGGCCGGCAACCGCCTGCCGGGCGTGCCGGGTCAGACGTTGTATGGCGAAGTGCGCTGGCGCCACCCGGGGAGCGGATTCTCGAGCGCCCTCGAGGCGCGACGCAACGCCAGGGTGTTCGTGGACGACGCCAACAGCGACGCGGCCGAGGCGTATGTCGTCACCAACCTTCGCTTCGGTTTCGAGCAACGCGGCACCGGCTGGCAGTTGAGCCAATTCGTGCGCATCGACAACCTGGCCGACAAGCGCTACGTCGGCTCAGTGATCGTGGCCGAAGGCACCCGGCGGTACTTCGAACCCGCGCTCCCGCGCAGCGTGTCAGTCCTCGTGAGCGCCCGACGCGAGTTCTGACGTGATTGAGCCGCGCACCTTCCCGGACCTGCTCGCGGCACGCGCTGGAATGACGTCGCCAGCGCTCATCGAACGCGACCGGCCGGTCACCTACGCCGCGCTGCGCGAAGAAAGCCGGCGAGTCGCCGGCGGCCTGGCCGCGCTGGGCATCGGGCGCGGCGACCGCGTGGCGCTGTGGCTTCCGAACGTGCCCGCCTGGCTGGCGATGTTTTTCGCCTGCGCCGAACTGGGGGCGATCGCGGTCGCGGTCAACACGCGCTTTCGCGCGAACGAGCTGGCCGATATCGTCGGCCGCTCCGGCTGCAGGGCGCTGGTGTTCTGGCCCGGGTTCAAGCGGGCCGACTTCGTCGGCATCCTCGCGGCTTGCCGCGCGGAAGACCTCGCCGCGCTCACCGCCGTCGTGATTTACGCCGAGGGCGGCGAACCGGTGCCAGCCACGGTGATCGGCAAGCCCGCGACACCCTATTCGACTCTCGCCCAGTCCGCGCCTCTCGCGCAGTCGGCGGCGCGGCCCGAGGCAGGTTGCGCGATTTTCACCACCTCGGGCACGACCAAGGCGCCCAAGTTCGTGCTGCACGACCAGGCCACGCTGATCGGTCATGCATTCGACGTCGCGCGCGGCTTCGGCCTGCATGCCGACAGCGTGAGCTTTCTCGCGCCTCCGCTGTGCGGCGTGTTCGGCGCATGCAACGCGCTGGCCGCGATCGCCGCCGGCCGGCCCCTGGTCATGCAGCCGGCGTGGGATGCGGCCGAAGCGCTGCGTCAAATCGACAGGCACGGCGTGACCCACTTCAATGCCACCGATGACGCCATTGCGCAGCTCCTCACGCAGTCCGGGCGCACGCCCCTGGCCCCCACGGTAGCGTTTGTGGGCTACGCGGCTTTCAACCCGGCGCAAGAGGACATCGTTGCGCGCGCCGATGCGCGCGGCCTCAAGCTGGTCGGCCTCTACGGCATCAGCGAAACCCAGGCGCTGTTTGCGCGCCGCGACGAGAGCGGCACGATCGAAGAGAGGATGCTGGCCGGAGGCAAGCCGGTCAGCGCCGCAGCCGGCGCGCGCGCCCGTGACCCGGCCTCGGGCCGCGTGCTCCCCGACGGCGAGTCCGGCGAGCTGGAATTCCTCGCCCCCGGCAGCCGCATGGTCGAGTACTTCGGCGACGCCGGCGCCACCGCGGCCGCCCTCACCCCGGACGGCTGGTACCGCTCGGGCGACCTCGGCTATACGCAACCCGGCGGCAAGTTCGTCTACCTCGCTCGCATGGGCGATGCCCTGCGCCTGGGCGGTTTCCTCGTGAGCCCGCTCGAAATCGAAAGCGTGGTGCAGGAAGTCGACGGGATCGACGGCTGCCAGGTGGTCGGCGTGGCCCAGGGCGCGGCGCTCAGGGCGGTGGGGTTCGTGACCCTGAAACCGGGTGCAGCGCTCGACGAAGCGGCGGCGATCCGCCATGTCGCCGTGCGGCTGGCGCACTACAAGGTGCCGGCGCGCCTGTTTTCGATCGATGCGTTCCCGGTCACCGAAGGCACCAACGCGACCAAGATCCAGAAGCACAAGCTGCGCGACCTCGCGCTGCAAAGGATGGCCGAAGGATGAGGACGACCCCTCAGGGGAGAAACGGCACGGACAAGCCCCGGTTCAACCAGGCTCCCCCGGGCACCCCCCGGAGCAAAGGGCGCCTGCCCTCTGTAGATGGAGTGAATCTTGGACTTTCAATTTACGAGAGCCTCGCGGCGCTTGGCTCTCCTGCCAATTTTGTTCTGGTACAAGTACATTTTCCTCAGTAGCTCCCGCCCGGCGGCGGGAAGATCCAGAAGTACTGGCCGCTGCGGCCGCCGTCGCGGGCGGCGCAGCGGGTGACGAAGTCGCACTCGGCCTGCAACTCGGCCTCGGACCAGCCCAGGCAGGAGCGCATCTTCAACGTCACCGGGTCGTAGTCCATGACGTAGTCGGCCGGCGCCCGCACCATGAGCGCCGAAGGCAGCACCACGCAGTGGTAGACGCGCAGCGCGCACGGCAGCGCGCGGGCGCGCTCGAAGCTGCGGCGGAAATTCTCCGCCGTGTCCCCCGGCAGGCCGAGGATGATCTCGACCGCGACGGCCGACACCGACTTCAGGTCGTACATGGTCTGCTCGAAGCGCGCCTCGTCGTACGAGCGCTCCACGTGGGCGAGCACCTCGTTATCGAAAGACTGCAGCCCGATGCCCACCAGCGCCTGGCCGACGGAGCCGAGGAAGTCGATGTGCTCCTTCTTCACCTTGGCCGGGTAGACCTCGCAGATGAGGTTGCGGTTGCGCAGGAAATCGTGCTTTTCGACCGCCTCGCGCAGGTTGCGGAAGGAGTGCGGGTTGAGGTTGAGCCCGGCATCGACCAGGATCGCGCCGTCCAGGGGCTGGCGCGCCATGCCGTCGAATTCGCTGCACAACTGCTCCACCCCGCGCACGCGGCGTGGCGATTCGAGCGTGCCCCACTCGCAGAACGAGCATGTGAACGGGCAGCCCCGGTAGGTCTGCAGCACCGCCAGCCCGCCATGCGGCACGAGGTCCATCTCGTAGGGCGAAGGCATCTCGTTCAGGTCGACCGCGGGCCGCGCCGGGGTTTCCATCCAGCCTTCGGCCGCCGGCAGCGCGAGCCCGTGCAAGAGCGCCAGCGCGCGCGGGCTGCGGTCGGTGCTGCGCACGATCTCGGCAAAGGTGATCTCGCCGTCGTTGATGACCAGCGCGTCGATCCAGCCGCGCGCGGCGCGAAACGGCGCCTGGCCGAGCATGCTGGGCCGCGCCGAGGGCCCGCCGAACACGATGAGGCGACCGGGATCGTCTTCCTTCAGCAGGCGCGCGACTTCGACAAAGAACGGGAACGACCAGATGAAAGCCGAGAACCCCACCACGTCGGGATCGAAATCGGCGATCTCCTGCGCGAGGCCGGCGGCCTCCGCCGCCTTGAGGTCCCACACGCGCAATTCGAGGCCCTCGATCGCCGCGGTCCTGAGCGAAGCCTCCACCATGCGCATCCCGTGGTTGGAGATGAACACCGGCATGGCGCGGTCGTGCTCCGGGTAGCGCGCGACGAGCGCCACGCGCCGGCCGGCGCGGCGCGGGCCGGCGCGGGCCGGCACCGCCGGCTTCAGGACCTGCGTGGAAACGACCACCAGTACTTTCCGGACTTGCCGCCGCTGGCCGCAGTGGCGCTGTCGAGTTCGGCGCGCATTGCAAGGATGTCCTCCTCGCTCCAGCCCAGGCACGACTGCATGGCGAGATTGGTGGTGTCGTAGCGCATGTCCCAGCCGGGCCGGCCGCGCGACATGAGCGCGTCGGGCAGCACGAGGCAGTGGTAGGCCCGCACCGCCACGGGGAAGGCGCGGGCGTATTCGAGCGTGCGGCGAAACCCCGCCGGCGAATCACCTGGCAGGCCGAAGATAATCTGCACCTCAGCCGTGGTCACGCTGATGAGCTGGTGCAGGGCCTTCTCGAACCGGGCCCGGTCGAACGGGCGGTCGTGCAGCTTGAGCACCGCCGGGTCGAGCGACTGCAATCCCACCCCGAGGTAAGAGGTCCCCACGCGCGACAGGAACTCCATGTGCTCGTCCTGGATATGGGTGGGGTAGATCTCGGCCCAGAACAGCGACGACTTGAGGAACCCGACGCGCTCCTCTGCCGCCAGCAGGTTGCGAAAGCCGCGCGCATTGAGATTGAGGCCCGCATCGAGCAGGAACACCGAGGGCGACCCCTGGCGCGCAAAGGCCTCCAGTTCGCGCGCGATGTAGTCGGCCGAGAAGACGGCGCGCGACGTCTCGCTCGCGCCCCACTCGCAGAACCGGCACGACAGCGGGCAGCCGCGGTAGGTTTCGAGATAGGCCACCGACTTGGGCGGCATCAGGCCGAGCTGGAACGGCGAGGCGATCGCGTCGAGGTCGGCCGTCGGCGCGCGGTGGCCCGTCTGCAGCCAGACGCCGGAAGCCGGCAGGTGCAGGCCAGGGACCGAGCGAAGCGCGGCGCGGTTGAGTTCGGGCAGCCGCGCGATCTCGCGGAACACCGCCTCGCCTTCGGTGCTGACCACCGCATCGAGGTAGGTGTGCGCATCGGCATACGGCGCGAGGTCGAACAAGGTGGTACGTGCCGAAGGCCCGCCGAAGATCACCGTGCATTGCGGCCGGCGTTGCTTGAGCCTGCGCGCCACTTCGATCATGCAGGGCGTCGACCACACGTAGATGGAAAATCCGACCAGGTCCGGCTCGAAGGAGGCCAGTGACTCGACGTACGCCTCGACGTCGGCGCGGCGATGGTCCACCAGCGCGACTTTGGCGCTGGCAAGCGCCGGGTCAGCCACCACGGCGGCAAGGATGCGGCGAATGCCGTAACTGGGCAGGTCGAGGTGGCCGAGCTCGTTGGTGTCGGGCTCGGGCGTCATGCACACCAGCGCGATACGGCGCGCGCTCATGGCCTCAGGGCCGCCTGCGCAGTGGGAATGGGCGAAGCATGCGTCATCCTATGCCTTTGGCTTGTCGAAGCGGAACAGCGTATAGCGAAGGTGGCCTTCGCGGTGCAGCCAGCGCAACATCAGCGCGGCGCGCAAGGCGAGGTTGCCGGTGTCGCGACGCTCGTCGGCGTCGCGCGGGGCAGTAAACCGGTGGCTGGGCAGGGTCTGCGCGGTGGCATCGACGATTTCGCCGCGGTCCAGGCCCGCGGCTGCGGCGAGCGCTGCATGGTTGGCGTCCTCGCCCCAGAAATCCGGCCACGGCCCGTAGCCGTCCTGCAGCGGCGCTTCGATGGCGAAGCGCGGCGCGTCCGCGGCGGCAAGGGAAGGCGCCACGGTGATATCCGAGCCCACCAGCCGGCCCCCGGGCTTGAGCACGCGCGCGGCCTCGGAAAAAAAGGCGCGCCGCGAGCCGAAATGGAACATCGCCTCGAAGCACAAGACATGGTCGAAGCTCGCCGCCGCGAACGGCAGCCGGCAGGCATCGGCCTCCTGCCATTCGAGGCGGTTGCCGTTGGCCGGGGTGATCTGGCGGCAGATGGCGAGCTGGCGCGGATCGATGTTGACCCCGGCCAGCCAGAGTCCGCCGAGCCGATGGTTGAGGACGGCGATCGTACCGCCGAAACCGCAACCAGCGTCGAGCACGGACTGGCCGGCCCCGATGCCCGCCATGGCGATGAGCCGTTGGTCAAGGCGCGCCTGCGCCGCGCCGAAATCCTCGCCCGGGTCCTGCTGCCCGGCCGCGTCCCAGTAACCCAGGTGGACGAAGCGCCCCGCCGCGCCTTGGTGGAACGGGTCGATGAGGTAATCGAAATAGGCCGGCACCCGCGGCTGCATGCTCATCCCCAACAGTACATTGCGTCATGGCGGCGCGACAGCGCCATGAAACTGCACGCCGTCCAGCGCTTGCGCTCTCCCTCAATTGGCGTGAGGCGATGCAGGTAGCGGCCCGAATCGAGGACGATCATGGCGGCCGGCGGGATGCGGAAAGCCACCGAGCGCAGCCCGTCGATCACCGGGCGGGCGGCACCGTCGCGCGCGATGGGCACGGCGTCTTCGGGATTGCAGCGGCAGTCGAACACTTCGAGCGCCCCGCCCTCGCCGTGGCGGTCCAGCGTCAGCACGAAGGAAGTCATGTGCAGTTCGACGAGAGTGCGCAGATGCGCGTACGACGGCCGCAGCGCCTGCTCGTTGTCGAAATGCGGCGGGATGTAGCCGCCTTCCTCGTGCGCGCGCAAAGTCGTGAACATGTAGTGCTGCCCCGCACCAGGACCGGGCGGCGCCAGGAACGGCCGTCCATGGTCGAGTGCGGCGAGGATCCGCCCCACGCGCACTTCGATGCTCTCGTCGGGCGCGAACAGGTGCTCGAGCGCCGGCGCAAACCGGGCCGCCTCGTCGAAGTATCCGGCGAGGCCCGGGTCGGCGAGGTTGAGGTTGCGGCCGAAGAACCACGAACGGAATTTCTGCGGGAACCACGTTTGCAGGAAAGCGGGCTCGTTCGCCTCGAGCCTGCGTACCAGTGGCGCCAGCACCTCGGGAGGATAAACATCGCGGACGATGACCGCCTGCAGCTCGCCCGCGCGGATGCGATCGAACGCGTCCGCATGGGCAGGGGCCGCGCCCGCGTCGATCTCCATTACCCGCAGGAAGCCCCCGAGCGTGCGCTCGCCGACTTCGGTCGCTTCCCGGGCGCTCAAGGCCGCCTCGCCACTAGTGCCTGCGCGACCCGCTGCGCCATTTCCCGCGGCGCGGCCTGCCCGTCCACAACGAGGTCGGCACCGGCGGCCACCGTCTCGCGCTGCACGCGCAGCAGCTCGCCGACGACACCGAGATAGTTGTCGAGGTAGCCCTCGAGCCACGGCAGGAAATCGCGCGCCCCCTGCGCGTCGCCGGCGGTCGCCACGCGCAGCAGCTGGCGCACCTTGCGCGCCAGTGCCACGTCGAGCGGCACGTCGATCCACACCAGGAAGTCGATCTCCCGCCCGGAGGCAGTGTGGCGCCGACCGAACTGGGTCTCGAAGAGGATGTAAGCCGCTGGTTGCAGTTGCGCGCGTGTCAGCGGGTCGATCGCGGCGCGCCCCGCCTTGAGCGCCTCGAGTGCTTCGGCCAGCCCAGGCATCGGCACCTGGTCGAGGTCGGCGCCGTCGCGCATCCAGCGCATGACTTCCTCGATCGGGCGCTCGGTCATGCGCTCGAAATGGTCGAACTGGAGCGTGGTCGTATCGACCAGCGCGGTCGCCAGCGCGAGCACCAGCGTGGACTTGCCCGCGCCGACCGGCCCGGCTATGCCGACCACCTGCACACCACGATGCGCGCCGGGATGTGCCCTTCCGCTCACGGCGCGTCCGCGTAGTACAGGGTCAGGAACGCCGCCCCCTGCCGGTTGGTCCCGCCAGAGAGGTGGCCGAGCCTCGCCGGGCCCGCGCGTCCCAGAGCGCGTTCGAGCGTGGCAGGAGGAAGCGCAAAGTGCGCGGTGACACCCGCAAGCTGCGGCGCGAGGTCCGCCAGCGCAATATCCGCATCGTGCAGGTTGATGTCAAAGGACGCGCGCGGGTTGCCTTCCTCGCGCACCTCGAGGTACATCGGCGGATGAGCCATGCGCGCCACGCCAAGCGCGAGGATCGCTTCTGCCGCGGCGCGCACTTCGCCATCGCCGGCTGCGGCGAAATGCGCGGCAACCTGCCCTGCCATTGCCCCGCCCGACAACGGCAGGCGTTCGTAGCGGGCGATGGTCGCGATGGAGCGATCCGCCACGCCCCATTTGTACGCAAGATGGAGGAGTGTTGCGCGACTCGCATCGGTCGCGTTGCCGCGCTGCCCGGCGTGCCGCGCAAATTCGAGGTAAACCTTGCACAGCCCGCCGCCCGGCGCGCCTTCGAAGCCGAAATGGAAGATGTCGGCGGCTTCGGCGTGCGCCCTGAGCGACGCGAGATGGGCCGCCGGCATGCCCATCTTCGTGCACAGCCCGTACAGTTCCGGCGGCGCGATGTCGGCCTTGTGGACCCCCGCGAGGAAGCGGTCTTCAAGCAGCACTCCGTGCGCCATCTTGAACGAGCGCTCGAAGCCCTCGATGCGCAAACCCCGCAGCAGCCCGAGAATCCACGCCCCTTGGCTGGACGCCGCGTGCGCGGCCGCCGGCGAATTCAAGGCCCGGTTCCCATCGACGCTAACCTGAAAACCGGACCCTGCACTTGATACCGGCCGGGATGCGGTTGCCGGGATTGGGCAGCTCGAGGCGCACGCCGAAGGTTCCGCTCGCCGCGTCGATGACCTTGTCGACCACCACCACGCGCGCCTTGTGCGTCCCCGCGAGGTGCGGCTGGAAGCGAATCTCACCCAACATGCCGACGCGCACCGCGCCGAACAGTTCGACCGGCGCGACCACCTCGACATTCAGCGGATCGATCTGGGCGATCTTGAGGATCTTGTCGTTACCCACGCGCTCGCCCGGTCCGAGGAAGCGCTCGACCACCACGCCGTTGAGCGGGCTCACGATGGTGCGCAGCGCGAGAACCTCCTGCTGCTGCTTGAGCTCCAGGCCCGCGATGCGTGTCTGGGTCTCGAGCTCGTCCTTCTCGTTGGCCGAGATGAGCTGCTTGCGGTACAGCTCTTCGTTACGCTCCACCTTGCGCTTGCCGAAGGCCTCCTGCGCGGTCTTCAGGTTGACCGTGGCCGCCTCCACCATCGAATTGAGTCGCGCGATCACCTGTCCCTTGGTGACCGAAGCGCCGCGCTCGACCAGCACTTCGCTCAGCGTGCCCTCCACCGGGCTGCCGACGTTGACCACGAGGCGCGGCTCGACCAGGCATTCCATCTCGTCGCCGAGCTTCTTGCCCGAGTTGCCGCTTTGCACCGGCGCGCTGCGCAGCGGCACGAAAGGCGCCGGTGGCACAGGCACCGCGCCAGGCGCGGGCGCTGCCTTGGGAAGGACCGGCTTGGGTGCGGGCAACGGATCGACGGGGAAGGCATTCGCGCAGAAAGCGGCCAGGGCTGCGGCGGCGAACGCCCTTGCGACGGCGGGTGTTTTCATCGGGGGTGTTTTGGTCTCACGTGATCGCCGGAAATATTATTCGGGCCGGCCGGAAAATGACAGGATGTCGCCCATCTGCTTGTCGCTCTTGAGCAGGTTGCGCCGCACGCGCGATTGCGCGCGTTCGGTGCGGTACTGCGCGAAGCCGATCCATGCACGCAGGGCCGGGCCGCCGACGAAGTCGCCGAAGACCGCGAACCCCCGCGCCAGCCATTCGAGCGGCCCGCCGCGATAAGGTTCCAGCATCGGGTCCTCGAGTGACAGGATCGCTTCGGCCCGGCCCGGGTCGCCCTGACGCGCGCAGCGGCCGACGAGCTGGCGGTCGATGCGCCCCGCCTCGTGCCTTTCGGACAGGATCACATGCAGCCCGCCCATGGCGTCCACGCCCGGGGCGAGCTTGATGTCGGTGCCGCGCCCGGCCATGTTGGTGGCGATGGTGACGCGGCCTGCCTCGCCGGCGGACGAAATCACGTTGGCCTCCTCCTCGTCCTGCTTGGCGCTCAGGATGTTGTGGGCGATGCCGCGCTCGGACAACAATCCGCTGGCGATTTCCGAAGAGGCCACCGAACGCGTCCCCAGCAGCACCGGGACGCCCTTGGCGTGCAGCTCGGCCACGCGGGCGGCGATATGCGCCCATTTCTCGCTCTCGGTGACAAAGATGCGGTCACGCCGGTAAGTGCGCCGGCTGCGCTTGTGGGTCGGGACCCGCACGACCGCGAGCCCGTAGACCGAGCCAAGCTCGCCCACCACCTCCTCGGCAGTGCCGGTCATGCCCGACAGCCGCAGGTACCTGCGAAAGAAGCGCTGGTAGCTGATGCGCGCGAGCGACTCTTTGCGCGGCGTGATGTCGAGGCCCTCCTTGGCCTCGATGAGCTGGTGCAGCCCCTGCCCCCACGAGCGGTCGGCCATCACGCGCCCGGTATGCTCGTCGATCACCTGGATCTTGCCCTCGCGCACGAGGTAGTGGTCGTCACGCTCGAACAGGTGCAGCGCGGTCAGCGCCTGGGTCACGAGCTCCTCGCGCCGCATGGCGCCGGCCCACACCCCGCCGAGCGACGCGCACAGCTCCACCACGCGATCGTGCCCGCGCTCGGTCAGCGCGATCCTGCGCTCGGCGAGCACGATCACGAAATCGCGCCCGAGCTCGAGCTTGTGCGCAAGCCCCAGCGCCTGCGCGGCGACGATGGCCTCGTCATCGGAGGCCACCTCGGTTGAGATGATCAGCGGTGTGCGCGCCTCGTCGATGAGAACGCTGTCGGCCTCGTCGACGATGGCGAAATGCAGGCCACGCAGCAGCAGCCGGCGGCTGCGCGTGTCGGCGCCGTACAGTTTCTCAAGCCGAAGATGCAGCGAGCTCGAGCCGGTCGCGAGCAGGATACGGTCGCGCAAGTAGTCGAAGACCAGCGTCTTGTTGGTGACGTACACCACGTCGGCGGCGTAGGCGGCCTGCCTTTCCTTGGGGTCGGCTTCCGCGGTGGCCGCTGCCACCGTGACCCCGAGCGCTTCGTACACCGGGCGCATGATCTCGCAGTCGCGCTCGACGAGGTAGTCGTTGACCGTGACCACGTGCACCGGGATACCCGCCAGCGCCGCTGTACACGCGGGCAGGGTCGCCGTGAGGGTCTTACCTTCGCCAGTGCTCATCTCGGCGACCATGCCGTTGAGCATGATCCAGCCCCCCTTCAGCTGGACATCGAAGTGGCGCATGCCGAGCAGGCGTCCGGCGGTTTCGCGGATCAGCGCGAACGACTGCGCCACGAGCTCGTCCCGCAGGCCTTCGCGCCGCAGCAGGCGCTTCAACTCACGCGCCTGCTCGCGCAACCCATCCATGTCCATGGCCCGGTACTTCGCGTCGAGCCGACGCACCGCAACTGTGATCGCCGCGACCCGCAGCGGGTTGGATTGCAGGCTGCGCCGGATGCGGCCGGTGACCGCCAAGCCGGCGCGATCGAGCCAGTCGTCTTCGCGCAACTCTTCGCGCTCGGGATACAGGTCGTCGAAATTGGCGCGTGCGGCGAACGCGTCAGACACTGAACTTCCTCAGGAAGGCGCGGCGGATCTCGCGGTACCACTGCTGGCCGAGCGGCTCGGGCTCGTGTTCGAAGCGCACGTACATGCGCCCGCCGAAGTAGTTGGCCTGCGCCCCCGGCGGCAGCTCGAGGTCGAGCACGAACAGTTTTTCCACCGCCTTGGGCTCGCCCGGTTTGGAGGTGTCCAGGCCGATCTTGCCGCCGCCCTGCAGGCTCAGCGTCAGGCTGGGCAGCTCGTCGGTGGCCGCCGGGACCTCGCGCTGGATGCGCGCATCGATGGGCGTGCCGATGCTGTCGGCCGGGCGCACTTCCACCCGGCGCGTGCGCCGCGCGACCAGGCCGCCATCGGACTGCGGCACCACGACGCGCACGGTGGTGGCCGCCGCATCGCTGATGTAGGCAAGCACGTCACCGCGCTGAACGAAGCGCCCCTGCGAATTCTGCGCATCCTGGATGATGAAGACGCCGTCGGATGGGCTGCGCACCTGGAGCTCGGTCTGGCGGCGCGCGGCGAGTTCGAGAGCCTCGGCCACGTGCTTCTTCTGCTCGTTGATGACTTCGGCCTGAACGCGCTTGGTCTGGAGCGCCGCGTTGTAACGCGCCTCGAGCTCGGCCAGCTGGGCCTGCAGCACCTTGTAGCGCGCGCCCAGTTCCGGGTCGTCGGTCTGGATGACGACATCCCCCTTGTGCACACGCTGGTCGGGCTTGGCCAGCACGGCGGTGACAAAGCCATCGACGGTGGCGCGCACCTGAGCGCTCTCAGGGGCCCAGATCACCCCTTCGGCACGCGTGGACGACGGCGCCGGTACCCACAGCAGGAAGGCGGCCCCCCCGAACACAATGACCGCGCTTACCAGCAGCGCGCGCTGCCGGTGACTGGCCAGGCGCGGGCCGGCGACGAGGTAGTTGAGCTTCTTGGCCACCGGGATCACCAGCATCGTCGCGCAGGCCCACAGCGCCAGAACGATGCCGACGACGAAGAACTTGCTCGCCACCAGCACCGCGATCGAGATCATCATGAACATGCGATACAGGAACGAGCCGATCGCGTAGAACACGAACCAGCCGCGCTCCCCCGGCGCCGACACGGGCGAAGTCCCGCCGTCGACGCCGAAGAGGTACCGGTTGACCAGGTACCCGAGGTACTCGTTGGAGCGCTGCGCGAGGTTGGGGATCTCCAGCCAGTCGGCTAGGATGTAGTAGCCGTCGTAGCGCAGCAGCGGGTTGGCGTTGAACAGCAGCGTCGACACGCCCGCGACGAGGATGACGTTGTAGGCGATGGCCCGCTCGGTGCCGGGCTCGAGGTGCACCCACGCGAGCACCGCGAGGGCCGCAATGAAGATCTCCACCAGCATGCCGGCCGCGCCCACCAGCATGCGGCCGCCCTTGTCGCGGAAAGCGGTCGCCGAAGAGGCATCGACGTAAGGCACCGGCATCAACACCAGCAGCATGACGCCCATTTCGTGGACCTCGCCGCCGCCCGCCTTGGCGGCCATCGCGTGGCCGAACTCGTGCAGCAGCTTGATGAGCGGGAACACGAACCACAGGAGCAGCAGGTTCTCGACCGAGAACATGCGGTCGACCACGTCGCTGGAAAGCTCGGTCCAGTGCATGCCGATCAGGAACAGCGCCCAGCCGACCGTCCCCAGCCACAGCAGCGCGCCAAACCAGCCGAACAGGGGCGCGAGCAGCGGCATGGCGCGCGCCAGGATCCTCTCCGGGTCGAGGAGCGGGAATCGCAGCGACAGCGGGTTGCCGATGTATTGCTTGAGGCGGATGCGCTCGTGTTTCTTGCGCCGCTGCTGCAGCTCGTGCAGGTCTGGGGGCGCGTCGCTTTGCAGCACGTCGGCCTTGTGCAGGTCGGACAGCAGCCGGATGGCCTCGTCCTGCGACGGGGCGTCGTCGCCCAGGCGCACGCAGGCGAGGTCCCAGATCTCCTGCAGCGTGCGCTTGCCATCCATCAGGCCGATGACGAGGTTGGCGATCGGGGTAAAGCGGTGGAACTTGCCGGTGGAGTGGTTTTGCAGCACGTACCACACGCTGCCGCGGTATACGTGGCGGTGCACCTGCGCATGGTTGCGCAGCCGCGGACGCACGCCCGCGACGCGGTACCACGAGGTGCTGAACATCGACTGGCTCATGCGGGGCCGCCCCTGCGGGCGCTCAGATCCACGACCAGAGCGTGAGCCGCATCCAGTCGAGCATCTTGTGGGTGCCGATCCAGGCGAGCGTCCTCTCGCCGGCCTCGACCTTGGCGACGCCTTCCATGCCGGGGCGCAGGCGCTCTGACATGCGGCCGAGCAACGCCTCGACGCGGAAGTAGCTGCGGCCCTCGCGCGACACGGTGACCGGCGTCACATGGGTCACGGTGAGCGGGAAGACTTCGCCGGGCAGCGATGTCAGCAGCAGGGTGCCTTTCTGCCCGGTTTTGACGTAGGCGATTTCGCCTTCGTCCACCTCGAGCACGACGCGATAGGCATTCAGCGGGGCGACCTCGAACAGAACCTGCCCGCGCTTGACCGCGCTGCCCAGGGCCTGGGTCAGGTCACCGCTCACCACCAGCCCCTCGAACGGCGCGGAGATGCGCAGGCGCCCGAGCTGCTCGGCGAGCAGGTTCATCTGTGCCTCGGCC
>JBBQCV010000087.1:0-14225 GCA_038319115.1 Burkholderiales bacterium
CGCAGCACATTCCACTCAGGAATCCCCACCCGCCGATGAGTCCGCACGCACTCTCCCCGCTCATGCGGCCGCGCTCGATCGCGATCCTCGGCGCGTCGCCACGCGCCAATACCCTCGGAAACAATGCAGTGGCGAACCTCAAGCGCTTCGGGTTTGAAGGCGGCATCTTTCCGGTGCATCCGAGCGCGGCGGAGGTGGCGGGCCTCAGGGCCTATGCAAATGTTGCATCGCTGCCCGAAACGCCCGACTGTGCAGTCGTGGCGTTGTCCTCCGACAAAGTGGTGGCAACGCTCGCGGATGCAAGCGCGCGCGGCGTGCGCGCCGCGGTGGTGTTCGCCAGCGGCTTCGCCGAAGCAGATGAGGCCGGCCGCAAGCTGCAGGACGAACTGCAAGCGTTGTGCGAGCGTACCGGCCTGGTGATCTGCGGGCCGAATTGCCTGGGTCTCGTCAACGTCACCGACCGGATCTCGCTCTACAGTTCGTCGGTGCCCGAGGGCCTGCGCGCCGGAGGCCTCGCGGTGGTTTCGCATTCGGGCTCAGGCTGCATCGCACTGTCGACCCTGGGCCGCTTCGGGATGTCATACATGGTTTCCGCCGGCAATGCCGCGGTGGTCGACATGGCCGCCTATCTTGAATTCCTTGCCACCGACCCTTCGACGCGCGTCGCCGCGCTGTTCATGGAGCAGATGCGCGACCCGGTGCGTTTCTCTGATGCGGTGGCCGCCATGCACCGCGCCGGCAAGCCCGTGATCGCCCTCAAGGTCGGCCGCTCGACCAAGGGCGCCGCTGCATCGGCGGCGCATACCGGCTCCCTCGCGGGGTCTTCCGAGGCCTATGCGGATTTTTTCCGCCGCAACGGCGTCATCGCAGCCGATGACCTTGACGAGATGGCCGAGAGCATTGCGCTCATGCTTGCCGTGCGCAAGCTTCCTCGCGGCAACGGCCTTGGCATGATCTCGGTCAGCGGCGGCGAAACCGCGATGTTGTGCGACGTGGCCGATCGCGCGGGGGTGTCCCTGCCCGATCCCGGTGCAGAGGCCAAGGCGCGGCTGCGCACCGCACTGCCCGGATTCGGCACCGTTTCCAACCCGCTGGATGCAACCGGCAATGCCGTCTACGATGTGAGCGTCTACGAGGCCTGCATGGAAGCGCTGGCGAGCGATCCGGGCATCGCGCTGGTCGCGGTGGCGCAGGATTGCTCACCGGGGCTGTCCGCGCTCGGCTCGGGCAATTACCGTCGCATCGCCCAGGCGGTGGCCGCAGTGGCCGCGCGCCTGGACAAACCGGTCGCATTCTTCAACCCGGCGGCTGGGGGACTGCATCCGCACGTTGTCGAGCCTTTCGAGCAGACCGACGTCGCGGTCATGCAGGGTGCACGTGCCAGCCTGGTCGCGATCAGGCGCCTGTTCGAGTATTCCGCGGCACTGCGCGAAGACAAGCGTGAACGCCCACCTGCCATCGCCCCCGATCCCGCATGGCGTGCGCGCCTTGCAAGCGGCGCGCCGCTGACGGAACGGGAAGCCAAGCAGTTCCTCTCCGCCCACGGCATCCCGGTGACGCGCGAATCGCTGGCCGGGTCCGAAGCCGAGGCCCTCACGGCGGCCGCTGCGCTCGGTTTTCCGGTGGTCCTCAAGATCGAGTCGCCCGATATAGCGCATAAAACCGAAGTGGGCGGCGTAAAGGTCGGCCTCGCCGACGCCGCCGCAGTCGCGACCGCTTACCGGGAGATCCTCGCGTCGGTGAAGTCGAAGGCCCCCGATGCGGCCATCGCCGGTGTGGTGGTGCAGGAAATGATCACAGGAGGCGTCGAGTTGATCGCGGGCATGTCGCAGTGCGCCCCCTTCGGCCCGGCCATCGTCACCGGCACCGGCGGCGTACTCGTCGAGCTGGTCAAGGATGCTGCGCTCGCGCTCGCCCCAATGGACCGGGCGCGCGCCCTCGATCTGGTCTGTTCCACGAAGGCGCACAAGCTGCTGCAGGGCTTTCGCGGGGCGCCCGCTGCCGACACCGCCGCATTCGCCGACCTGCTGGTGGCGCTTTCCGCAGTCGCGCTGGCGTACGGCGACCTCATCCAGGCCATCGACCTCAACCCCGTCGCAGTGCTTCCCGCCGGTCACGGCGTGCGCGTGCTCGATGCCCTCGTCATTCCCAACCCCGTTTCCCGCTGAAAGGATTTCCCATGGCTTCCGGCCCTGCGCAGGCGTATTCCACCCTCACCCTCGAGCGCGACGGCATCCTCGCCGTCATCACGCTCAATCGTCCCGAAAAGATGAATTCGCTGTCCGACCAGCTGCTGGCCGACATCCGCGGCGCCTTTGCCGAGCTCGAGCCCGACGAGTCCGTCCGCGCCGTGGTGATTACCGGCAACGGCAAGGCCTTCAGCGCGGGGTTCGACATCACCCCGCGCGAGAAGCCGCGCACCACGGTGCAGGACTGGCGCGACCACGCCAAGGACGGCAACGAAACGTGGCTCAGGATCTGGCGCTCGCGCCTGCCGGTGGTGGCCGCGGTCAACGGCTACTGCCTGGGTGGCGGTTGCGACCTGTCGATGACGTGCGACTACACCGTCGCTGCGGACACGGCGCAGTTCGGCGAGCCCGAGATCGAGTTCTGCTCGGCGCCGCCGTTCCTCATCATGCCGTGGGTGGTCGGCATGAAGCACACCAAGGAATTGCTGCTGCTGGGCGAGCGCGTCAGCGCGCAGGAGGCCCACCGCATGGGGATGGTGAACCGGGTCGTGCCGGCCGCGGAGCTGATGGCCGAGGCAAGGAAGATCGCGCTGCGCCTGGGCCGGCTGCCGGCTATCGCGATGAAGCAGAACAAGGAGGCGATCAATCGCGCCTATGACATGCGCGGCCTGATGGCCAACATCGAGTACGGCCAGGAGATGTTCTGCCTCACCTCGATGGCGCCCTCCCCCGAAGGCGCGGAGTTCCGCAAAGTGTCGCGCGAACAGGGCCTCAAGGCGGCGATCCGCTGGCGCGACGAGAAATTCAAGTGAGGCGATAAAATACCCGCTCGCCCCCTGTGCGGAGGACCGCCATGCCTTCTTTCGATATCGTTTCCGAAGTGAACAAGCAGGAAGTCAAGAACGCGATCGAGCAGACCAACAAGGAGGTCTCCACGCGCTTTGACTTCAAGGGGTCGGACGCGCGGGTCGAGCAGAGCGACCAGGAGCTGACGGTCTACGCCGACGACGAGTTCAAGTTGAACCAGGTACTCGACGTGATGCGCAACAAGCTCGCCAAACGCAGCGTCGACATCCGCTACTTCGAGATGAAGGACTCCGAGAAGATCGGCGGCGACAAGATGAAGCGCGTCGTTACCGTCAAGACGGGCGTGCCCACCGACAAGGCCAAGGCCATCGGCAAGCTGATCAAGGAATCGAAGATCAAGGTGACTTCCAGCATCCAGGGCGATGCAGTGCGCGTGCAGGGCTCGAAACGCGACGACCTGCAGGCGGCCATCCAGCTGGTGCGCACCAAGGTCGAGGACCTGCCGCTGCAGTTCATCAATTTCAGGGACTGAGGCGCGCACCGGCCGGTTCGGCCCCGCCCCCCGCTTACGGCTTGCGCGGGAGCTTGCCTTCCAGCCTGTCCTCGAGCTCGCCGATGTAGGCAGCGAGCGTGTTGCCGGATTGCTCGACCGATTCGCGCAGGCCGCTCTCCATGCGCTCCAGCCGGGCGAGGATCTCGGCCTTCGACTCGTTCGATTGCGCGGCCGCGTTCAGCTGGCCGGTGGAGATCGTCTCGCCCAACCCGATGAATCGCGAAGTCTCGGCCGCATCGGCGCGCTCGCGTTGCGCGCGCAGTTCGGCGGCGTGGCGCCGCGCGTTGAACAGCCCGGAGAAATACAGCGTCGCCGCCAGCGCCATCGCCATGACCAGCAGCGCGCCCGCGAGCGCGAGGATGACCAAGGCGGGAGAAGCCTGCAGCGAAGTGACGAGCAGCGACAAGGGCGCAGGCGCCGTGATGGCGGCCCAGTTGAGCGCCACGAAGGCGCAGGCGCCAACCAGCACGAGCAGGAACAGCAGGGCCACGATCCTCATGGCTTGGCCCGCCGAGGGTCGGAGGTGCCGCTTTGTGTGAATGTCACCATGCTGGATTTTCGCCTGTAGGGGACGGCGCCCGGTGGCAGCCGCCAGCCCAATGATAGAGCGTTAAGGCCAGTGCCGGGAAAAGACGCTGGCGGGCGGGGCTTCTTCGCCGTGTCGCGGGACCGCCGTGTTGCCAAAATGCGCGTGAGCGCCTATTCCGGCGCCAACCCTTCCACCCACTTGCCGTATAGCCGCCCGGCGACCTGGTTGAGGGTGGCGACGCGCTGTTCGATCTCGCGCTCCATCTCCTCGGGTTGCTGGACTGCGGGACTATCGGCGGCGTCGATCTCGTCACGGCCGCTTGCATACCAGCTGCGGATCATTTCTGGCGTCATCTCGACATGGCATTGCATGCCGAGGTGCTTGCCCGCCACGAACGCCTGGTTGGCGCAATGGGTCGAACTCGCGATGCGCGTCGCGCCGGGGGGGATGGTGAAGGTTTCCCCATGCCAATGGAAAGACAGGAACGGATCGCGGTTGCCGAACCACTCGCGCGCGACTTCGTTGTCGGGGATGCGCACCTCGCCCCAGCCTATCTCCTTCACCGGGTTGGGCCCCACCGAGCCGCCCAAAGCCTTCGACATGAGCTGGCCGCCAAGGCAGTGGCCGATCACCGGCACGTCCTTGCGCACGGCTTCGCGAATCAGTTCGAGCACGGGTGCGATCCAGGGCAGCGGGTCGTTCACGCTCATCGGGCCGCCCATCAACGCCAGGCCGGCGAACTGGCGCACGTCCCGCGGCACGGCCTCGCCGTTGTCGAGCGCGATGAGCTTCCATGGCAGCGAATGGCGCTCGAGGTATGTGGCAAAATAACCCGCCCCCTCCGTGCTGGAATGTCTGACTATGGCGACCGGCTTCATGTCCCGCCCCGCACCCTTTCGATTTGCGCATTGTAAGCCGCGCACAAAACTGTGCGTCGCGGTGTGCATCGCGATGCAGTTGGTTTTCTGCGCAGCCGCGCTCGCCGCAGACATCAGCGTGATCGGCGTATTTCCCGGGAAGGGTGCGGTGCTGGTGGTGGGCAGCGGCGGGCCGCAATCGATTCGCATCGGCCAGAAGATCGGCGCGATCACCCTCATCTCGGTCGACAAGACCGGCGCGGTCGTGGATGACGCAGGCCACCGACGCGCGATCATGCTGGGCCAGCACATGGCCGGGGCGACACCGCCCAGCCAGGCCACTTTGATCACACTCGTGGCCGATCCCACCGGGCACTTCCTTGCGGAGGGCTCGGTGAACGGCGCGCCGGTGCGGTTCCTCGTCGACACCGGCGCCACCGTGGTGGCGATCCCCGGCAAGGAGGCGCGAGCGATGGGCATCGACCTCACCCGCGCCGAGCGTGCGACCGCGATGACGGCAAACGGCCCGGCGCCGGCTTACCGGGTCAAGCTCGACAGCGTCAAGCTGGGCGCCATCGAGTTGTTGAACGTGGACGCAGTGATCCTGGATGGGGGGGGCCTCACGCAGCCGCTGCTTGGCATGAGTTTCCTGAGCCGCCTCGACATGCGCCGCGAAGGCGACTCGATGACACTCAAGCGAAGGTTTTGAGCAGGCCGTAACCGCGGAGGTAGCGCAGGCCGCCCGCCGGGCGCGCCGAAAAGTGCCTAGCCGGGATTCGCGGGCTGCGTGCGCTTGTCGCGCTCGATGAGCGCGTAGGCCGAATGGTTGTGGATCGCCTCGAAATTCTCCGCCTCGACCACATAGGCATCGATGCGCTCGTCGGCGTTCAGCATGGCGGCGACATCGCGCACCATGTCCTCCACGAACTTGGGATTATCGTAGGCGCGCTCGGTAACGAATTTCTCGTCGGGACGCTTGAGCAGGCCGTACAACTCGCTGGAGGCCTGCTTTTCGACCACCGCGACGATTTCCTCGATCCACACGAAGCCGTTGGTCGTGGCCGTCACGGTCACGTGCGAGCGCTGGTTGTGCGCCCCGTAGTCGGAGATTTCCTTCGAGCACGGGCACAGGCTGGTTACCGGGACCAGTACGCGCACCGAGAATACGGGTTGGGCGTTGCGGATCTCGGCCGCGAAGGTGACTTCGTAGTCCATCAGGCTGCGCACCCCGGAGACCGGCGCAGCCTTGTCGATGAAGTACGGGAAGGTCATCTCGACATGGCCGTCCTGGGCCTCGAGCTTGGCGAGCATTTCCACCAGCATGGCCTGGAAGGACGCCACCGTGATTTCGCACTCGTGGGCGTTGAGGATCGCCACGAAGCGTGACATGTGGGTGCCCTTGAAGTGCTGCGGCAGGCGCACGTACATGTTGAACGTGGCGATGGTGTGCTGAACGCCGCCGCCCTGTTCCTGGATTTTCACCGGGTGGCGGATCGCCTTGATACCGACTTTGTCGATTGCGAGGCGGCGGGTGTCCGCGGTGCCCTGGACATCCGGAATAGCGTCTGATCCGGTGCCGGATACGACGCGCGAATCGCGTGTATTCATAGGCGGATTATAACATCCGACTAGATTACTCGGATATTACGCCCCGGATGGACCGGGCTATTCCTGCCGCGTCCAGCCCCACCGAAGCGAGCAGCTTTGCGCTGTCGCCATGGTCGATGAACCGGTCGGGCAATCCGAGCAGCAGCACCTTGGGTTCGACCTTCAGCGCGGCAAGTGCCTCGCACACCGCGCTCCCTGCGCCGCCCAGCACCGCGTGCTCCTCGACGCACACCAGCAGTTCGTGCTCCGCGGCCAGTGCCGTGATCAGTTCAATGTCGAGTGGCTTGACGAATCGCATGTTCGCGACCGTGGCATCGAGCGCTTCGCCCGCCTCCAGCGCGGGCGCCACCATCGATCCGAAAGCGAGGATCGCGATTTTCTTGCCCCGCCGGCGGATCTCGCCCTTGCCCACCGGCAGGCCCTGCAGCGGCTTGTCGGCCGCGACGCCGGGTCCGCTGCCGCGCGGATAGCGCACCGCCGAAGGCCCCGCCAGCGCGAGACCGGTGGTGAGCATCTGGCGACATTCGTCCTCGTCGGCGGGCGCCATCACGGTCATGTTCGGGATGCAGCGCAGGAATGCGTAGTCGAACGCGCCGTTGTGCGTGGCCCCATCGCCACCGACCACCCCGCCGCGGTCGAGTGCGAACAACACAGGCAGGTTCTGGATGGCGACGTCGTGGATCAGCTGGTCGTAGCCCCGCTGCAGGAAGGTCGAGTAGATCGCCACCACCGGCCGCAGGCCTTCGCAGGCCAGGCCCGCGGCGAACGTTACAGCGTGCTGCTCGGCGATGCCGACATCGTAATAGCGCGTGGGGAATTCTTCCGAGAACCTCACCATCCCGGAACCTTCGCGCATCGCCGGGGTGATTGCCACCAGGCGCTCGTCGCGCGCGGCGACCTCGCACAGCCAGTCGCCGAAAACCTGGCTGTAAGTCGGCTTGGTGCTGGCGGATTTCTTGATGCCTTCGGCCGGGTTGAACTTGCCCGGCCCGTGGTAGAGCACCGGGTCGTCCTCGGCCAGCTTGTAGCCCTGCCCCTTGCGCGTGATGATGTGGAGGAACTGCGGACCCTTGAGTTTGCGGATATTCGCCAGCGTGGGCAGCAGCGCATCGAGGTCGTGGCCGTCGATGGGCCCGATGTAGTTGAAGCCGAACTCCTCGAACAGCGTGCTCGGCGTAACCATGCCCTTGACGTGCTCCTCGGCGCGCTTGGCCAGCTCCCACATCGCCGGCAGGCGCTTGAGCACGTGCTCGCTATAGCGCTTGGCGGTGTCGTACATGCGGCCGGACATGAGGCGCGCAAGGTAGTTGGTGAGCGCGCCGACCGGCGGGGAAATCGACATCTCGTTGTCGTTCAGTACCACCAGCAGCTCCACGTCCATGGTGCCGGCGTTGTTCATCGCCTCGAAAGCCATCCCGGCCGACATCGCGCCGTCGCCGATCACCGCGATCGCGTGGCGCTTCTCGCCCTTGAGCTTGGCCGCGGCGGCCATGCCGAGCGCGGCCGAAATCGAGGTGGACGAATGCGCGGTGCCGAAGGTGTCGTAAATGGATTCTTCTCGCTTGGGGAACCCCGACAGGCCATCGGTCTGGCGCAACGTCGGCATGCGCTCGCGCCGCCCGGTGAGGATCTTGTGCGGATAGGTCTGGTGGCCCACATCCCAGACGATGCGGTCCTCCGGCGTGTTGAACACGTAGTGCAGCGCGAGCGTGAGCTCCACCGTGCCCAGGTTGGAGGACAGGTGCCCGCCGGTCTTGGACACCGAATCGAGCACGTACGCGCGCAGCTCGTCGGCCAGCTGGCCGAGTTGCTTGCGGTCGAGCTTGCGCAAGTCGGCCGGGTCGTTGACGGTGTTGAGGAGCTCGTACATGGACGGATTGTAGTCGGTGCCCGTTTCCTGCCCCGCCGGCGTGCGCATCACGTCCTCCAGCGGGCCCGAAGCGCCCAGGGTTGCATTCATGAGCTAGAACTTCCTCAATACGATGAAATCGGCCAGCGCGCCCAGCCTCGCGGCGCCCGCGCCGAGCGATTCGAGGGCTGCATGCGCCTCGCGCCGCAATTCCTCGGCGAGGTCCTTGGCGCGTGCCAGGCCCATCGCCGAGACGTAAGTTGCCTTGCCCTGCATCGCATCCTTGCCTGCCGTCTTGCCTAATGTTGCGGTGTTGGCGTCACAATCAAGCACGTCGTCGACGACCTGGAACGCCAGGCCGATGCATTTTGCGTAACGATCGAGGTGGGCGGCCGCTTCGGTGGGGAGCCTTGCGCCGCAGTGGGCCCCCAGGACGACCGCGGCGCGAATCAGCGCCCCGGTCTTGTGGATGTGCATGAACTCGAGCTGCGGCAGCTCAAGTGGTTTGCCGGTCGATTCGAGGTCGATGGCCTGGCCGCCGGCCATGCCGCGCGAGCCCGAGGCGAGCGCCAGGGCGCGCACCATTTCGAGCTGCGCGGCCGGATCGTCGGCCAGCGCGGATTCGGACAGCAACTGGAAGGCGAGCGATTGCAAGGCGTCGCCGACGAGTAGTGCCGTGGCCTGGTCGTATTCGACGTGCACCGTAGGCTTACCCCGCCGCAGCACGTCGTCGTCCATGCACGGCATGTCGTCATGCACGAGCGAATAGGCATGGATCATTTCGACCGCGGCGCCGGCGATTTCGAGGCGCTCGGCAGTGGCGCCGGTGAGCTCGCCCGCGGCAAAGCAAAGCAGCGGGCGCACGCGCTTGCCGCCTTCGAGCACGGCGTAGCGCATCGCCTCGTGCAGTCGCGCAGGCACGTTGCCCGCGGGCGGGAGCAGGCGCGCGAGCGCCGCTTCCATGCGTGCCTGGACACCGCCCATCCAGGCCTGGAAATCGGGGGATTCAGCCGTCACTTGGTTCGGAGTCGGGCGCGGTGGGGAAGTTCTTGAGGACCTCGCCTTCGAGCACGCGCACCTGCTGTTGCGCCGATTCGAGGCGCTGCTGGCAAAAGCGCGCGAGCTCCAGCCCGCGCTTGTGCGCGGCCAGCGAATGCTCGAGCGAAAGGTCGCCGCCTTCCATGCGGCCGACGAGCTTTTCCAGTTCGTCGAGCGCGTCTTCGAAAGTCAGTTTGGACAGAGGGGAATTTGGGTCGTCAGGGGAACTCTGACGCGTGGAACGACTCATAGGGGCGAACCTTAGCCGAGCGATCTCGCAGGGTCAATGCGCAGGGTCAAGGCGCAAGGCCAAGGCAGGAGCCCTCGCGCGACCCCTGCCCCGTTGGGCTAAAATCGTCTTCCGAACTGTGGGTGCGCGCATTCGCATCAAGGGGGAATCAAGCATCATGTCCGACATCGCCAGCCTGGGGCGCCTCAAACCAGCGAGCGCGCAGCTTCCGGTTTCCTGGTACCTCGACCCGGAAATCTTCGCCCTCGAGAAAGAACTCCTTTTCGATGCCGGGCCGAACTACGTCGGCCACGAACTCATGGTGCCCAACCGCGGTGACTACCATTCGCTCGCGTGGATGGACCATGCCAAGGTGCTCGTGCGCAACGAGAGCGGGCCCGAACTGCTGTCGAATGTCTGCCGCCACCGCCAGTCGATCATGCTCGAGGGGCGCGGCAACGCCGAGAACATCGTCTGCCCGCTGCATCGCTGGACCTACGACATGAAAGGCGGGCTGCTCGGCGCCCCGCATTTCCCCGAGAATCCGAGCGTGCGGCTCAACTCCACGCCGCTTTCGAACTGGAAGGGCATGCTTTTCGCCGGCCCGCGCAGCCCGCACCGGGACCTCTCCGGCCTCGCGCTCGCAGCCGACTTCGACTTCTCCGGCTACGTGCTCGACCGCGTCAAGGTCGATGACTACCCGATCAACTGGAAAACCTTCATCGAGGTCTACCTCGAGGTGTACCACGTCGACCCCTTCCACCCGGGCCTGGGCAACTTCACCGACTGCAACAATTTTTCGTTCCATTCGCACGACCGGTATTCGCTCCAGGTGGTCGCGGCCAAGGCCGGGCTGGGCCGGCCCGGAACGCCCGTGTACAAACGCTGGCACGACGCCTGCCTGCGCTACCTCGACGGGCACGAGCCCAAGTACGGCGCGCTGTGGCTCACATACTTCCCCGGCCTGATGATCGAGTGGTACCCCAACGTACTCATCGTCTCGCAGCTCATCCCGCGCTCACCCACGCTCACCACCAACGTGGTGGAGTTCTATTACCCCGAGGACATCGCTTATTTCGAGCGGGAGTTCGTCGAGGCCGAGCAGGCCGCCTATGTCGAGACTGCCCTCGAGGACGGCGAAATCTGCACACGCATGGATCGCGGTCGCCGCGCACTGCACGCGCAGGGCATCAGCGAGGCCGGGCCCTACCAGTCGCCGATGGAAGACGCGCTCCTGCATTTCCACGAGTACCTCAGGGGCGAACTCAAGCGGCCCGCATAGGGCGATCGCGGTAAAATCGCGGTATGGCCTACCGCACACTGATCGATACCGCTACGCTCGCCAAGAACATCGACACCGATGATTGGCGCATCTTCGATGTCCGCCACGACCTGGCGAACCCGGACCTCGGACCCGAGCAATACGCCGAAGGGCACCTGCAGGGCGCTGCTTTCGTCGCGCTCGACACCGACCTCTCCGGCGAAAAGACCGGCACCACCGGCCGGCATCCCCTGCCCGACCCGGCCGACTTCCAGGCCAGGCTGAGCGAATGGGGCCTCAGGCCCGGCCAGCAGGTCGTGGTCTACGACGGATCGGGCGGCACGTACGCAGGGCGGATGTGGTGGATGCTGCGCTGGATGGGCCATTACAGCGTTGCGATCCTCGACGGCGGCTTCGCCAAGTGGGAAAAGGAAGGTCGCCCGGTCACTGCCGAGGTGCCGCATTTCACTCCCACCACGTATCGCGCCGCACCGCGCACGATGCACGTCGATGTCGATTTCATCGCCTCCAACCTCGGCAAGTCCGAAGTCACCGTGGTCGATGCGCGCGCAGCGGGCCGTTATGCCGGCATGGGCGAGACCATCGACCCCGTCGGCGGGCACATTCCCGGCGCGCTGAACCGGTTCTACACCGAGAACCTGACCAAGGAAGGCGTGTTCAAGTCGCCCGAGACGCTCGCCAAGGAATTCGCCGCGCTGCTGGGCAACCGCACACCCAAGCAGATCGTGCACCAGTGCGGCTCGGGCGTATCGGCCTGCCACAACATCCTGGCGATGGAAGTCGCGGGCCTTGCGGGCTCGCGCCTGTACCCGGGCTCGTGGAGCGAGTGGTGCGCGGACCCTGCGCGCCCGGTGGCAACCGGCAGCGACCCCGGCTAGGAAAACCGCCCCAGCCAGGCGAACAGCCCGGCGAATACGCTGTCGCGGATCGGCGCTTTCGACAGCACGAGGTCGTGCAGGCCGCCGGGGTAGGCCTGCAACGTGACGTCGCTGCCCAACCCCGGGCTCCACTTTGCGATGTCTCGCCACGCCAGCACGATGTCGGCCTCGTCCGAATGCATCGACAGGATCGGGCAGGCGATCGCCGGCCCCGCATGCACCTTGGCGTGCGCCGCGAGGATCGCCCCGACCCAGCCGAAATAGAGCGGGAAGCCATCGAGGGGCTTGAACCGCAGGTCGAATTCCCACTCGCCGCCGAACTCCTTGTGCAGGCTCCTGACGTAATCGCGCGGCAGCCGCTTGGGATCGGTGAGGAAAGGAAACACCAGGCCGATCGCCGCTGCGATGCCGAGCTTGAACCGGTCCGTCGGCGGCACGTTGAACTCGAAGAACGGGCTGTTGAGCCATAGCGCGCTGATCTCGCCCCGCGATTCGCCCCCCGCGGCATACAGCGACGTCACCAGCCCGCCGGTGGAGTGGCCCGCCAGCAGCAGCGGCCCGTCGTCCTTCTCGCGGATCACGGCGATGGCGCGCGTGATGTCGGCAAAATATTCGTCGATGCGTTTGCAGAAGCACGCGTGCTGGCCCGCCAGCAGCGAGCGGCCGTGCTTGCGCAGGTCGAGGGCATGGAAATTCCATCCCGCGGCCTCGAACCGCTCGGCCATGTGCACCTGGAAGAAATAGTCGATGAAGCCATGCACGTACAGCACTGTGCGCGGGTGACGCGCCGCGCCGGCCGGCCGAACCAGCGTGGCGACCACCGGGCCGTCATAGTCGGGCTCGAACGCCAGTGTCGCGGCCTCAAAGCCCGGCAGCAGCTTGTCTTCGGTCCAGGCAATGGCGCTTGCGGTCATGCGGTTCCTTTCAGGCAGTAGCGTCCGTCCCGCAGGGTCGATCGGCCGGACATGGATGGAGCGGCATCTCAGGCTAAAGGTTCCGCGCCGTGCCGCGCCAGCGCCCACGCCACGTGTTCGCGCACCAGCGCCGATGGGTCGTCGGCGCGAGCGCGCAGCGCGGCGACGATCTCGTGCGACGTAGGTGCGTTGCCCAGTCCCACGGCGAGGTTGCGCAGCCACCGCTCGTGGCCGATGCGGCGGATGGGCGAGCCCGCCATGCGGGCATCGAACTGCGCCGCGTCCCACGCAAACAGCTCGACCAGGCTCGCGGCGTCGAGGCCGTTGCGCACAGCGAAATCCGGCTCCTTGCTCACTTGCGCAAAGCTGTTCCATGGGCAGACCAGCTGGCAGTCATCGCAGCCATAGACACGGTTGCCGATGAGCGGGCGCAACTCGACCGGGATCGCGCCTTTCAGTTCGATGGTGAGGTACGAAATGCACCGACGCGCATCGAGGCTGTACGGCCCGCGGATTGCCTGCGTGGGGCAGACATCGATGCATTTGGTGCAACTGCCGCAGTGGCCGTCTGTAGGCGCATCGGCCGGCAGCGGCAGGTCGGTGTAGATCTCGCCGAGGAAGAAATACGAGCCGGCCTCGCGTGACAGCAGCAGCGTGTGCTTGCCGCGCCATCCCAATCCCGCCTTGGCCGCGAGTTCGACCTCCATGACCGGCGCCGAGTCGCTGAACACCCGATAGCCAAAGGCGCCGACCTCCTCCTCCACGCGGTCGGCGAGCCTCTGCAGGCGCGCACGCAGCACCTTGTGGTAGTCCCGGCCGCGCGCGTACTGGGCCACGTAGGCCGTGCTTTCGTCCTCGAGTCCGGCCAGGCCGGTGGCGGGGTCGGGGGCATAGTTCATGCGGCACGCAATCACCCGCAGCGTGCCGGGGCACAACTCCGCCGGGCGCGAGCGGCGCGTGCCATGGCGTGCCATATAATCCATTTCACCGTGCCAGCCGCGTTCCACCCAGGCGGCCAGGCGGTCCTCGGCGGCCGAAAGATCGGTATCGGCGATCCCAACCGCCTGGAAACCGAGTTCCCGGCCCCACGCCTTGATCGCAATCCCAAGGCCCGCAAAGTCGTATCCCACAGTCAGCATGGCCCGATGGTAGCAACCGGCAGCCCCATGGTTCGCACATGACCCCGTCCCCCGCCCTGCCGCTCGCATCGGAAGAAGCGACGCTGGCGCTCGGAGCGGCACTCGCCGGCGGCGCACGCGCCGGGCGGGTGCTGTTCCTGTCCGGCGACCTCGGCGCGGGCAAGACCACGCTGGCGCGCGGGCTCCTGCGCGCCCTGGGCTGGGCCGGGCGTGTGAAGAGCCCGACGTACGCGCTGGTTGAGATTTATGCGATTTCTAAGTTAAACTTGTATCACTTTGATTTTTATCGGTTCAAGGACCGCGAGGAATGGGTGAGCTCGGGTTTCCGGGAGCACTTCAACCCGGAGTCTTTG
>JBBQCV010000088.1:0-14063 GCA_038319115.1 Burkholderiales bacterium
ACACGCTGGGCAACATCCCGGTGTTCAACGAGAAGGCGGCAGCAGTCGATCCCGCTGCGGCGTCCGCCTGTTGTGCACCACGCGCGCCAACCGGCAAACCGGTGGGCATCGAGGTCATGGCCGCTTCGTCCTGCTGCTGAAGGCCGGCCTTCCCAGCTCGATCCCTCGAAGCCAGCCATGACCACGCACGTCCTCATCCTCTGCACCCACAACTCGGCGCGCAGCGTGCTCGCCGAGGCCATGCTCAACCACCTGGCGGCGGAGGCTGGCCGCGACGTGCGGGCGCACAGCGCCGGCAGCGCGCCGAGCGGTCGAATCAATCCGTTCGCCATCGAAGCGCTCGCCAATGCGGGCGTCGACACGAGCGGCTTTCGCAGCAAGAGCTGGGACGAGTTCACTGAAGAGGGCGCGCCGCCGTTGTCGATCGTGATCACCGTGTGTGACAGCGCCGCGGCGGAAGCCTGCCCGGTCTTCTTCGGCGGCAGCGGCGGACAGCCGGCCAAAGTCCACTGGGGCTATCCCGACCCCTCCAACGCGGAGGCCGGCGAACAGGGCAAGCGTCGCGCGTTCGAGCTTACGCGCCAGGCCCTTGGCTACCGGATGCTGCAATTGCTCGCGCTGCCGCTCGACACGATGGACCGAGCTTCGCTGCAGGCCGCGATTGCCGCGATCGGCCGCAGCTGAAGCGCGGTTGAGGACTCCCCGATGAACGTCTTCGAGCGGTACCTCAGCGTCTGGGTCTTCCTTTGCATCGTTACCGGTATCGCGCTCGGCCAGATGCTGCCCGGGCCGGTCCAGACGATCGGGCGCATGGAGTTTGCCCGCGTCAACCTGCCGGTGGGCCTCCTGATCTGGGTGATGATCGTCCCGATGCTGCTTAAGATCGACTTCGGCGCCTTGAGCCAAGTCAGGCGACACTGGCGTGGCATCGGTGTGACGCTGTTCGTCAACTGGGCAGTCAAGCCGTTCTCGATGGCGCTGCTGGCCTGGATCTTCATTCGCCATGTGTTCGCGGCTTACCTGCCGGCGGAGCAGCTCGACAGTTACGTCGCCGGCCTGATCCTGCTTGCGGCGGCGCCATGCACCGCAATGGTCTTCGTCTGGAGCCGCCTCACCGGCGGCGACCCGCTGTTCACGCTGTCGCAGGTGGCGCTGAATGACGCCATCATGGTGTTCGCGTTCGCCCCGCTCGTGGCGCTGCTGCTGGGCCTGTCGGCCATCGTCGTGCCATGGGATACGCTGATCACCTCGGTGGTGCTCTATATCGCGATCCCGGTCGTGCTGGCGCAGGTCTGGCGGCGCGCGCTGCTCGTGCGCGGACAGGCTGCGTTCGACAGGGCGCTTGCGCGTATCGGCCCGTGGTCGGTTGCGGCGCTGCTCGCCACACTCGTGCTGCTGTTCGCTTTCCAGGGCGAGGCCATCCTCAAGCAGCCGCTGGTCATCGCGATGCTCGCGGTGCCGATCCTTATACAGGTGCTCTTCAATTCGAGCCTCGCCTACTGGCTGAACCGGCGCCTGGGCGAGTCGCACGACGTCGCCTGCCCGTCCGCGCTGATCGGGGCATCGAACTTTTTCGAACTCGCCGTGGCCGCGGCGATCAGCCTGTTCGGGTTCGACTCCGGCGCGGCTCTCGCCACGGTAGTCGGCGTGCTGATCGAGGTGCCGGTGATGCTTCTCGTGGTAAAGGCGGTGAATGGGTCGAAAGGCTGGTACGAGGACGGCCGGCCGGGGCAATCGCGTGGGTGATATTCCGACCAAGGCTTTCGAACTGCCGGGCGCGCTGAGGTGTATGTTGCGACGGAGAGGACGCGTCTTTTCGGACGCACTGCGTTTAACGCGCTCCTCCCGTCGAGGAGCAAATATGCCTAGAGTGAAAGAAATCGAAGATGCCCAGGGCGACGCGACCCTGGTGGAGCTGTTCGCCAAGGAGCGGGAAGCATTCGGTGACTTGCTCAACCCGACCAAGGTGATGGCACACTGCCCGCCAATCCTGCGGGCGGCGAAGATGCTGAGTGCTTCGATCGCCGCGTCGGGGACCCTGCCCAAGGGGCTCGCGGCGCTCGTGTGCCTGCGCGTCGCGGCGGTCAACGGATGTCCTTTTTGAGTCGACATCAATTCCGTCCGTGTGGCGGATATCGATGGCGGCGACGCAAAGCTCACAGACCTGCCTGACTGGCGCGGGAGCAGCGCCTTCAGCGATTACGAGCGCGTGGCGCTGGAGTACTCCGAACGGATGACCTATACTGGCCAGAAGGTGGACGACGCCTTGTTCGGGCGGCTGAAGCAGCATTTCAGCGAACCGCAGATTGTCGAACTCACCGCGGCGATCGCGCTCGAGAATTTCCGCAGCAAATTCAATCCCGCGCTCGGGGTGCAGTCGCAGGGCTTCTGCCCGCTGCCGAAGCGATAGTTCGCGGTGCAGAGGTCATGCCAATCGGAGAAATGAGATCGACCGCGAAAGCGTCACTTTCCGGAAAAGTTTCTCCCAAGAGGCCAGGCGCTAGCTCGCCCAATAGAGTCGCGCGGGATTGTCCACAAGGAGCTTTTTCAGCAGGACCGGGTCGCCCGACATCAGCGGCAGCAGGTCGACCAGCTCGCCATCATTGGGCATCACCTTCACGTTGGGATGCGGGAAATCGGTCCCCCATAGCACGCGATCCGGGGCGGCTTCGATCAGCGCTGCCGCGAACGGAAGGGCATCGTGGAAAGGCTTGCCGGCAGTGGACACGCGCTCCGGGCCGCTGACTTTGACCCAGGCGAGCTCGTTCTTCATGAGTTCCAGCAGCCTGCGGAACGGCTTCTGGTCCAGGCCATGGCCCGCCTGCACGCGTCCCATGTGGTCGATCACGAAGGGCACGGGGATGCGCCGAAGGTGTTCCGCATAAATTTCGATGTCTTCCGCGTCAAAGTGCAGCACCACGTGCCATCCTAGCGGCGCGAGCATTGCGAGCGTGCGCTCGAACACGGCCCTGTCCGGCGCACCGCCGAGGTGCTGCACGAAATTGAACCGCACCGCACGCACGCCGCCCTTGTGCAGGGATTCGAGTTCGCGTTCATCCACGTCGGGACCGACCATGGCGACGCCGCGCCACGCGCCGCCCGACCACGCAATGGCGTCGAGCATCGCGCGGTTGTCGGCACCGTGGCAGCTGGCCTGCACCAGCACCGCGCGCGTTATGCCGAGGTGCTCATGGAGCGCGCGCAACGTCTCGCGCGGGGCGTCGGGCGGCGTGTAGCGCCGCTCCGGCGCATAGGGAAATTTCGCGGCCGGCCCGAAGATGTGGCAGTGGGCGTCGCAGGCGCCGGGTAACATAGCAAATCCGGGCTTGACGGGGTCCGGGTCGGGCGCGGATATTGTTTTAATCGTCGGGCTCATGTCCTGATAATGCCTCTTCCCATCGATGGGCGCGTTGAAATAGTAAAAGGATCGGTGCATGGCGCAGCTGGTGTTCGGTGGGGGCACCTCGCATTCCCCGATGCTCAATTGCTCCGCGGACGAGTGGCCCCGCCACATCGAAAGGGATCCGGACCTGACGTTCATCGGCCACGACGGCCGCGCCCTGAGCTACGCGGAGCTCCTCACTGCGGCTGACCCGCGCATCGCGAGCGAATACATACGGCCGGCCTCCTTCAACGCGCGCCATGCGGCCTCGCAGGCCGCGATTGCAAGGCTGGCAACGGGGATCGCCGATGCGCGGCTCGACGCGCTGCTGATCGTGGGCGATGACCAGCAGGAGATGTTCCGCGAGCACAACATGCCGGCCTTCGCCCTCTACTGGGGCGCGACGATCCGTAACGGCCGCGCGGCCGACAAGCCCCTGCGCCAGCCGCCCTGGTTCGGCGCGGCGCTGCGCCGTTACCTCGAGCCCGAAGTGGCGCGGGACTACCCGGTCGCCCAGCCGCTCGCACGGCACCTGATTGCCGAGTTGATGCGCGCAGAATTCGATATCAGCACCAGCGCCGGGCTCCTCGAAGGGCAGAGCGAAAGCCACGCCGTGGGGTTCGTGCACCGTCGCCTCATGGGCGCCACGCCGGTTCCAGTGGTGCCGGTGCTCATCAACACCTACTACCCCCCGAACCAGCCCGGCGCCGCGCGATGCTGGAAGTTCGGCGCAGCCCTGGCCGCCGCGATTCGCGCGTTTCCGGGGGAACACCGGGTCGGGATCGTGGCCTCTGGAGGACTCAGCCATTTCACCGTCGAGGAAACACGCGACCGCGCCCTGATCGCGGCACTTCGGGCGGGAGACGGTGCGGCACTCTGCGCGCTGCGCGATGCCGACCTCCAGTCGGGGCATTCGGAGATTCGCAATTGGGTGTGCGTTGCCGGTGCAATGGGCACGCGGCCCATGGACTGGGTGGACTACATCCCCGGTTACCGCACCCCGGCAGGGACCGGAATCGGCTTGTGCTTTGCCCAATGGAAGCCTTCCTAGTGCCGCTGCAGACCGCGAGAATCGCATGAGAGCTTCGGTAAACGACACGTTCACCCGCGTTGGTCCCGGCAGCGCCATGGGCGGCCTGCTGCGCCGTTACTGGCATCCCGTCGCCGCCGTGGCGGAACTCGAAGACGCGCCCATCAAGACGCTAAGGCTGATGGGCGAGAATCTTGTCCTCTACCGCGACCTGTCGGGTGCCTACGGGCTGGTGTCCCGCCGCTGTGCGCATCGCGGCGCGGACCTGTCCAACGGCTACGTCGAGCAGATTGGGATTCGCTGCGCGTACCACGGGTGGCGCTATGACGGCAGCGGCCAGTGCGTCGAGCAGCCCTTCGAGGAAGAGGTAGATCCGGGCTCGGCCATGAAGGATGGCGTGCGCATCGCCGGGTACCGGGTCGAGGCCAAGGCGGGCCTGCTGTGGGCGTATCTCGGCCCGGACCCCGCGCCGCTGGTGCCGGACTGGGAGCCGTTCAGCTGGGCCAACGGATTCGTGCAGATCATGTTCGCCGAGATCCCGTGCAACTGGTTCCAGTGCCAGGAGAATTCCATCGACCCGATCCACTTCGAGTGGATGCATTCCAACGCGAAAGTCCGGCTCGAAGGACGTACCGGACCCTATACGCCGAAGCACACGAAGCTCGGCTTCGACGAATTCGATTATGGGTTCGTATACCGCCGCACGCGCGAAGATTCGGACGAGACCGACGAGCTCTGGCAGGTCGGTCGGGTATGCCTGTGGCCCAATGCGCTGTTCACGAGCAACCATTTCGAGTGGCGCGTACCGGTCGACGACGAGACCACGCTCAGCGTCACGTGGCACTTCAGCCGCCTTCCGAAGGAGCGCGAACCTTTCGTGCAGAAGCGCATCCCGTATTGGAGCGGGCCGCTGACCGACCCGAAGACGGGTCGCTGGATCACGAGCCACATCATGAACCAGGACTTCGCCGCCTGGGTGGGACAGGGAACGATCGCCGATCGCACGAGCGAACGCCTGGGAAAGAGCGACGCAGGCATCATTGCGATGCGCAAGCGCTACCTCGAGGACATCGAGGCGATCGCGAACGGTGTGGATCCCAAGGCGACCCTCCGGAATCCTGCGATCAACCGCGCGATTCCCCTTCCGGTAGCGTACCGCAGGCATTTCATCGACGGCATGACCTTTGATGAGATGGCGCGCAACCCGGCGCTGGCGAATACGATCACGCCCAAGCGCTTCGTGTTCCAGTACGGACAGCCCGAGGAAGTGATACGCGAGTATGAAGAAGCCGCCGGTTTCCCGATGGACCGCAGCGGCTTCGTCGCCCCGAAGACATAAACCGGAGAGCATGCATGGATCGCCGCAATTTTCTCGCGCACGCCGCCTCGATCGCCGCCATCGGGCTTGCAGGACCCGCGCGCGCCCAGGCAATCCCGTGGCCGCAGGGCACAGTGCGCCTCGTGGTCCCCTTCCCGCCGGGCGGCCCGAGCGACGTGCTCGCGCGCATCCTCGCCGAACGCCTCGCGCCAAAATGGGGAGTGTCGGTGATCGTCGATAACAAGCCTGGCGCGAGCACGCTGGTCGGTGCGGCCGCCGTGGTCAACGGCCCGCACGACGGCTCGGCGTTCCTCATCACCGTAAGCGTGACATTCCGCCTGCCGCTCCTCGTCGCCAACGTCCCGTTCGACCCCAACAAGGAGCTCGTGCCCGCCGGGGCGATCGCCACGGAGCCGCTGATGCTGGTGGTGAACTCGAACGTCAAGGCGAATACGCTCGCCGAGCTCATCCGGCTCGTGAAGGCGGAGCCGGCGAAGTATTCGTTCGGCTCCTATGGCGTGGGTTCAACCGCGCACCTCGCGCTGATCGAGATCAACAAGGCCGCGGGCGTGGATATTGTGCACATCCCCTACAAGGGCTCGACGCTGATGGCTCCGGCGCTGGTGGCAGGCGACGTGGCGATGGGCATGTCCAACCTCGGCACACTGAAACCCTACATCCAGAGCGGCAAGGTGCGCGCCATTGCAGTCACCGGCAGCGAGCGGTACCGCTTCGCGCCCGAGGTGCCCACGCTTGCCGAGTCTGGGATCAAAGGGTTCGACTCGCCGCTCTGGCTGGGTGCATTTGCGCCGGCACGCACACCGAAGCCCGTCATCGCGAAATTCAACGAGAGCCTGCGCGAGGTGCTGCGCCTGCCCGAGGTCGCCAAGCGGATCCAGGACTACAGCCAGGACCCGGCGCCGATCAGCCTCGAAGAATTCCAGAGGATGGTGGAACGCGACAACGCGACCGCGTTCCCGATGATCCGGGCCTCCGGGATCCGGCTCGACTAGGCGATCGCGCCGGCGCCGACGTTGCCTGCTGCGTCGACTAGCACGTTGTACTCGAGGCAGGCTGTCATGCACGATCCCCGCGCACGGCAGCCGCAAGATCTGCCGGATGAGCATGGCGCGTTGCTCGCGCGCCACCTCAGGTAAAAGTTCGGGTCGGAGCGCGAGGCCCGGCTGGCCAGCCGAAAGTCTCGCGCCTTGTTTACGCGATGTCGGGGAAGGCGTGATGCGTCATTGGGAGGGCGCTGTTGACTGGCCATGCTTCCGAGGCCCGCGGCTCGATGGGTGACACGTACAGGGCCGGGACAGGGCCAGACGCGACTTGGGTCCGTGTGCGCTGTCTTCGATTGCTGCCATTTTTCTGTGAAGTGCGGCTCTGGGAGCGGCTTCCGTGGCAGATTGCTGCCATCGCCCACCTGATCACTTCACGCCCAGGCTCGCCAGCGCCGCGGCGCGCCGGTCCTGCCCGATCTTCTTCACTGCGGTGTAAAGGTTGCCGCCATGGCTGTCCATGGCCACCAGCAGCGGGCCGAAGCCTTTAACACGGAACTTCCACAGCGACTCGGGATTGAGGTCGTCCATGTCGACGTCCTCGATCGCCTCGACCCAGGTGGTCTCGAGCGCCGCCGCGCCGCCGATGACTGCGAGGTAGGCCCCGCCGAGGTCCGCGAACGCGGCCGCCGACCCGTCGCGCAGGCCGCCCTTGCCGATGACGATGCGTACGCCGTAGTCCTTCATCAATGGCAGGGTGAAACGCTCCATGCGATCGCTCGTCGTGGTACCGATGCATAGCGGCGCATAGCCCGTCGGGTACGCCGGAGTCTTGTCGACCTTCCTCACGTTGGGCGCCGTGTGGATCACCGCGTGGCCCTTGAGGTCGAAGCGCGCCTTGCGGCCGCGGTCGAACATGTGGATCTGGGTGGCATCGCGGATGCCAAAGAGCGTCCCATTGAGGGTCACCGTATCGTTCACGCGCAGCGCGCGCGCCTCGGCCTCGCTCACCGGCATGTTGAAGTCGTGGTGCGCCATGTCAGCCCGCCTGTCCGAGGAGCGACTTCTTGAGGTCGCCCGACACCGGGTTGTCGCCCACCCAGATGCGCAGGAGCGCGCGGTAGAAATCCTCGCCGGGGATCGGCTTGCCGCGCGGCTGGCCACCGATGATCACCTGGGTGCCGGCGCCGGGGATCCAGTCGAGGTCGATGGCAAGGCCCGTCTTGGCTTCCTTGATCTCGTTCATGAGCCCGACCAGGATCGCGGTGCGCGGCGCAAGGGCCTTGAAGTCGGCTTCGCTGTGGTTGTCCTTGAGGCCTTCGGACAGCGCTTCGCTGAAATCCTCCGCGTCGACGTTGCGCAGCATGCGCAGATGGACACGCTTGGGGCCGGGCGCGGCGAGCACCGCAGCGCCGGTGGAGGCCTTGTCCTGCAGGTACAGTCCCATCGCATAGACCTTGAAGAAGGCCTTGCTGCGCAGGCCCGCGCCATTGAGGCGCAGGTCGGCGCCGGCCACGCGCGTGGTTTCGTCGACGCGCACGCCGGCGACTTCGGCAGCGGCCGAGGGCCCCGCCGTGCACACGAATACTGCGGCCAAAAAGGCGGCGATGCGATAGGAAGGTTTCATTTCAATATCCATATTCGATCCCGGCCGGCGTGAAAGTCGCCCGCGCCCGGCGCGCCGAATGGCACTGCATGTTCACCGCCACGGGATTCATGGTGATGTGGGTCGCCGCGGTCTCCACGTGCACCGCGAACGCCGTCGAATCCCCGCCGAGGCCCTGCGGGCCGACCCCGAGCTGGTTGACCGCCACGGTGAGTGCCTCCTCGAGGCGCGCGCCTTCGCGGTCGGAACAGTGCGAGCCCAACGGCCGCGTGGCGGCGACCTTGGACAGGTGCACGCACAGGTCGGCCGTGCCGCCCACACCGACGCCCACGATGGTCGGCGGGCAGGTCTTGCCGCCCGCGTCGAGCACGCAGTCGACCACGAAGGTCTTGATCGCGTCCACGCCGTCGGCGGGAATCGCCATCTTGAGGAACGAGTTGTTCTCCGAGCCCGAGCCCTTGGGGATCATCTCGATCTCGAGCGTGTCGGCCTTGTCGGTGTAATCGAAGTTGATCACCGGCACGTGGCGCCCGCAGGACGAGTGCTCGTTCTTGCGCGTGACCGGGTGGACCACCGAGGAGCGCAGCGGGTGCTCGCGCGTGGCGCGCGCGCAGCCCTTGCGGATCGCCTCCTTGAGGGTCACGCCGTCGATCTCGATGCCGCGCCCGATCCACACGTTATAGATCGGGATGCCGGTGTCCTGGCACAGCAGGTTGTCGGTGTCCTCGGCGACCGTGATGTTGCGAATCATGGTGCCGAGGACATTCTGGGCCGTTGCGTCCGTCTCGCGCGCGGCGAGCCCCGCAAACCCTTCCTTGATATCGGGCGGCAGGAGCTTGAGCGCACGGATGTACAGCTCCTTGGCGGCGTCCTCGACCTGCTGCGCGTCGACTTTCACTTGACCGAGATTTTGCGTTCGCGCACGACCTTGGCCCACATGGCCGTCTCGGCTTTCATCGCTTTGCCGAATTCTTCCGGCGAGTTGCCGACCGGCGCCATGCCCTGGGCGAAGAAGCGCGCCTTCATCTCGCTCGATTCGAGCGCCGTCTTGGTATCGTGGTACACCTTTTCGATGACCTCTTTGGGGGTGCCTGTCGGGGCAACGATGCCGAACCAGCCGGCATTCACGAACCCGGGCAGGGTCTTGCCGATCGGCGGGATGCCCGGCAGTTGCGGGGCTTCGGCCGTGCTCGTCACACCAAGCGCGCGCAACTTGCCGCTGGCGATGTGGCTGAGCGCTGCGGCGAGGTTGGTGACGGCGAAAGTGGTCTCGCCGCCCATCAGGCCGACCAGTGACGGTCCCTCCCCCTTGTAAGGCACCGACAGCGCGTTGATCTTGGCGGTGTTAACAAAATTCTCCGCCGCGAGGTGGGTCTGCGAGCCGATGCCCGCATGGCCGAAGGTGTACTTGCCCGGATTGGCGCGCGCGCTGTCGACGAGGTCCTTGACCGACTTGAACGGCGAAGCGGCCGGCACCACCAGCACCTGCGGGCCGCTCACCACGTTGGTCACCGGCACGAAGTCTTTCTCCGGGTCGTAGCTCATCTTGGCGTAGATGTGCTGGTTGGCTGTCACCACCGAGCCCGAGGGGAAGAACAGCGTGTAGCCGTCCGGCGTCGCGCGCGCGGCTTCGGCCGCACCCACGCCGCCACCGGCGCCGCCGCGGTTCTCGATCACCACCGTCTGGCCCCACATGTCGCCCAGCTTCTGGCCGATCAGGCGCGCCGAGATGTCGGTGGCGCCCCCGGGCGGGAAAGGCACGATGAAGCGCACGGGCTTGGTTGGCCACGCCTGGGCTTGGACCGCGCTGGCGAGCGCGAAGCCTGCGAGCATCAGGATTGCATTGCGAAATTTCATTTCGGTCTCCTTGGACTTTTTTGCATGACGGGCCGGCGCCGTTGACGATCCGCGGCCGGCTCCAACGGGGATTCTACAGGGCCAGCGCGAACGCGAGCCCGGCCGCCAGTGCGATGCCGGCCGCCACAGCGGCAAGCGTTTTCTGCCAGTCGCGCCACGGCAGGAATTCGAGCGCGAGCACGCGCAGGCCGCCAGTGAGGTGCGCAGCGAGCAGCAGCACGAGGCCCCATTCGGCGAACTTCACCAGCGGCGAGTCGGTCCAGCGCAGGAAACCCTCGAGCAGCGCCGCGCCCCGGATCGCCTGCCCGAGCGCCCAGAAATGCAGTGGCAGGAACAGCGCCAGCGCGAGCCCCGACAACCGGTGCACGTAGAAGGCCCAGAACGCCGGATGGTTGCGCGAGCGCAGGTCGTTCTTCATCGCGCCCTCACGAGAACACGCCGAACACCGCGCGCAGCCCCATGACGAGCAGCAGCAGCGCAAAAGCCGCCAGCACCCAGTCGCGCGACGCACTGCGCCACGCGAACCATTCGGTGAGGATCGCGCGCAGCCCGATCGGCGCATGCACGGATACCGCCAGCACGAACACGGCGTAGAACGCGAGCCACGCGTAGTTGCCGCGCGTGCGGTCGAGGATCTCGGCCCCGGTCAGTCCGCCGCGCACGGCGTAAATGATGGTGCCCAGGTGGACGAACACGCACAGCGCGAGCAACGCGGCGCTCGCGCGCTGCGCGATCCAGAGCCTGGCCTGGGTGCGCGCGTTCAGCGCGTGCTCCTGCCGAGGCTCACAGCTTTCCGCCCAGTGCGGCCTTCATCACGGCACGCTTGAGGCCCGCGATGCCCGCGGTGGGCGAGATCTGCTTGGGGCAGCGCTCGGTGCAGCTCATGTGGGTGTGGCACGAATGGCACCCCGCGTCTCCGGACACGGCGTTGAGGCGCTCGGTGCGGCCCGCGTCGCGCACGTCCTGCTCGAGCGTCCAGGCGCGGTTGAGCGCGGCGGGCCCGAGGTAGTCCGGATTCCACGCCACCACATCGCAGGCGCTGTAGCAGACCGCGCAGCCGATGCACTCGATGCCGGCATCGACGTCCTGGCGCTCGGCCGAATCCGGCGCGACGCGCTCGAACTCTTCGTGCCGCGTGCGCGTGCCGGTGAACTGGCCGCGCGCCTTGGCCCACTTGTCGAAGAACTCGCGCATGTCGGTGACGAGGTCGCGCACCACCGGCAGGTTGTGCAGGGGCGCGATCTCGAGGCGGTCGTCGACGGCCACCTTGGCCACGTGCGTGCGACAGGTCCAGCGCGACACGCCGTTGACGGTCATGGCGCACGAGCCGCACATGCCGACCCGGCAGGCGAAGCGGTAGGCAAGCGACGGGTCGAGCCGGCGCTGCACGTACGTGACCACGTCGAGCACGGTCTGGCTCTCTTCGCGGGGCACCTCGTACTCGCTGAAGGCGCCGGTCTCGGCGCCGCGCCAGATGCGCACGTGGAGTGTCGTCATCGGGGGATTATGCCGTGCGGGGCGGGAAGGAGCGACGCCCCTCCCCGTTTCCCGTCTAGGCGGACTCGTACAGGCGCGTGAGGACGAACTGGCGCTGGCCGAGAGCCTCTGCCGCGGTCAGGCGGCCGTTGGCGGTGCGGAACATGCAGTCGAGCAGCGCGTCACCCGCCTCGTCAGGCGTCATTTCCTTGCGCAGCAGGCCCGACACGTCGACGTCGATGTGCTCTGACATGGTGCGCACCGTGCGCGGGTTGGCGCACAGCTTGATCACCGGCAAGATCGGGTTGCCGACCACGTTACCCTGCCCGGTGGGGAAGAAGTGCACCGTGTAGCCCGAAGCCGCGCACAGCGTGACCATCTCGGCCGCGGCCGAGGCCGCGTCCATGAACCACAGGCCCGGGCCGGTGGGCTTCTCGGCCTTGTCGAGCACGCCGTCGATCATGCACTTCTTGCCGATCTTCTGGATGTTGCCCAGCGCCTTTTCCTCGATCGTTGTGAGGCCGCCGGCGATGTTGCCCTTGGTCGGCTGCGAGTCGGACAGGTCGCTGGTCTTGTGCTTGTCGATGATCGCCTGGTAGCGGTCGAACATGAACTGGAAGCGCTCACGCACCTTGTCGGTGCGGCAGCGCGCCGCGACGAGGTGCTCGCCGCCGGTGAGCTCGGTGGTCTCGCCGAATACGAGCGTGGTCTTGTGCGGGTACAGCTTGTCGAAGGCGTTGCCCACGGTGGGGTTGGCGCCGCAGCCCGAGGTCGTGTCCGACTCGCCGCACTTGGTGGAGATCCACAGGTCCTTGAGCGGGCGCTCTTCGCGGCGCAGCTCGGAGGCCCACTGCACGAACTCCTTGGCCTTTTTGGAGGCGCGCATGATGGTGTCGTGATCGCCGTGCATCTCGATGCCAAAGTACGCCACCGGCTTGCCGGTCTCGGCGATGCCGTCGGCGACCTTCTTGGCCCAGCCGTCCTCGATGCCGATCACCACGACGGCCGCGACGTTGGGGTTCGCGCCGGTGCCGATGAGGGTCTGGAAATGCAGGTCGAGGTCGGCGCCGAACTGCAGGCGCCCGTAGGGGTGCGGGATCGCCATCACGCCCTTGATGTTGTGCGCCACGGCTTCGCATGCCGCATTGGACAGGTCGTCCACCGGCAGGATGATCACGTGGTTGCGCACGCCGATGCGGTCGTTTTCGCGCTTGTAGCCCCAGAACGAGGCTTTCGAAAGGTCCATTGCCATGAGTGCTCCTCTTACCAGCGCTTGGTTTTGATGTTGTGGACGTGCGCGTGGGCGCCCTTGGCGATCGGCGCCACGACCTTGCCGATGTCCACGCCGTACTTGATCACGGTGTCGCCGGACTTGTAGTCGCGCAGCGAAACCTTGTGGCCGATGGGGATGTCGTTCTTCGCCTCGACCGTTATTTCCTTGTCCTGGTCCATGATCCAGCCGGTCATCGGCTGGCCGGTCTTGATGCCTTCTACGACGACGACGCCGACGCCGTCGCCCTCGTCGTGCACGACGAAATGAATCATTGCGGTTCTCCGCTGGTATCTGGTGGGAGGCGCAGTCTAGTCGCGCCGCGCGCCCCAAGTCAACTATATGACCTGAATGAATCGCATGGTAGATTGGGGGCCATGAACAAGCCTTTCGAGCCGGCCCTGCGGGAGGGTCCGCTGTACCGCGAAGTGAAGCGCCTGCTTACTCAAAGCCTTATCGAGGGCGAGTGGCCGGCCGGCGCGGCGCTGCCCTCCGAGGTGCGCCTGGCCGAGCGTTTCGCGGTCTCGATCGGCACCCTGCGCAAAGCCATCGACGAGCTGGTGGCCGAGCAGATCGTCACCCGCCACCAGGGCCGGGGCACGTTTGTCGCAACGCACAACGCGAGCCGGCTGATGTTTCATTTCTTCCACATCGTCGGGCGCGACGGCGGCAAGGAATACCCGACCACGCGCACGCTGGCGTTCCGCCGTGGCAAGGCCGACGCGGCCGAAGCGCGCCGGCTGGCGCTCGTTCCGGGGTCGGGCGTGCTGCGCATCCGCAACGTGCTGTCCCTGGCCGGGCGCCCGGCGATCCTCGACGACATCGTGCTGCCCCACGCCCTGTTTACCGGCCTGACCGAGAAAATCCTCACCGCGCGCGACAACACCATCTACCACCTGTACCAGACGCGTCTCGGCATCAACGTACTGCGCTCCTCCGAACGGCTGTCGGCGGTACTTGCCGGCGCCGACGCCGCGCGCCTGCTCGAAGTGAAGGCCGGCGCCCCGCTCCTCGCAATCAACCGCACCGCGCTTACCTACCGCGATACGCCAGTCGAGCTGCGCCGCAGCCTCGTCAACACCACCGCGCACGAGTACGCCAACGACCTCGGCCGAGAAGAAAG
>JBBQCV010000089.1:0-13690 GCA_038319115.1 Burkholderiales bacterium
TGAATCTGCATGAGCGCCTGGCGTGCCTTCGGGTCGGTCGCTTTGTGAATGGCGTCCATCTGCCCCTGCATCGTTTTCATTCTTTCCTGCATCTGGCCCATCTGCCCGTCCATGTTCGAGGACATGGCGGCTGGCCTGGCGTCAGACTTGTGCGCCATTTGTGCGGCGGCGTAAGGTGCGTTCAAGACGAATGCCGTCATCGTTGCGAGAAGGATCGCGGTTTTGGGCGTCTTGCGAAGGTTCATGCGTTTCATGATCAAACTCCTAGTAAAGTTGAAAATCGACAGCCGAATGTGGGCCGAAAAGAATTGAAACCAGGGAGGTGCGGGAAACGACCCGCGGCGATCGGTCGCCCGCAGGATGTCATCCTGCGCCTGCAGGCGTTGAGGTTATTGATCTGGATCAATCGGCCGTCGGGTCACTTTTTCTTCTGCGAGACGACCCACACGACGAATCCGACGACCACGACTAGCAGAAGGACCGGCAGCCAGAAACCACCGTAGCCCCCCATCCAGCCGCCGCCCATCATGCCGGGGCCCATGCCATTGCCAGGACCATAACCGCCCTGTGCCGGCTGTGCCCATGCGCTTGCTGCAGAAAGCATGCCGCCAAGCGATGCGGCGATACTCGAGAACGTGGGACAGCTGATGCGCTTCATGGTTGAACTCCGGTTCGGTTGCGTGAATAGACATTCTTAGGCGCACCCGAAGAGGGTGTCCGTGCGCTGCCGAACCCTCGCGCGCTCGCCGCACCGCGAATTGACCTGAATCAATTCCCGGCGCAGTAGAGCGCTACTTAGCCGGCTCGATCTTCGTGACGGTGATGTTTCCGTCAACCTTATCCGCCGTAAACCGAACCTTGTCTCCCACCTTGACCTGCTCGAGCATTGCAGCATCGCTCACCCGGAACACCATCGTCATACCGGGCATGTCGAGGTTCGCGATAGGTCCATGTTTGAGCGTGATCTTATTTGCCGCCTTGTCGATCTTCCTGATCTCGCCATCCGACATGGCGGCAGCCTGCGCGACGACCAGCGCTTCCGGCTTGTTGTGATGCGCCTCGTCGGCGATCACGGGTTGGGCGAACAGGGTTGCAATGAACAGGGGCCCCAGCAGTGCTTTTTTCATGATTTTTTCCTTGCGTTGAAATGCGTTGCTATTGAACGATGATTTTGCCGATCATCCCGGCCTCGAAATGTCCGGGAATCAGGCAGCCGAAGTAAAAGGTTCCTGCCTTGCTGAAGCGCCAGCCCATTTCGCCCGTTTTGCCCGGCGCGACATGCGCCATATGTGGTTCGTCGTGCTCCATGGACGGAAATTTTCGCATCAGTTCAGAGTGCTTCTTGAGGTCGTCCATGCTTCCAAGCACCATCTCGTGCATGACCTTGCCGTTGTTGGTGACCACAAACCGCACGACTTCACCACGTTTTACTTTGACCTCGGCCGGCGTGAAGCGAAACGTGTCGGCCATATCGATGCGTACGGTCCGCGCGGCCTTCTTCGGGTCGGCGGCGACGCCGAAGGGCATTTGTTCCGCCTTCGCGTAGTCCACCTTTGCGGGTTCGGCGGGTTTGTCGCCGTGCGCCTGTACTGCGCCGGTCACCGCGAGCGCAAGGCACACCGCAATCGCGCGCTGTTCAATGCGCATGGCCGCCTCCTGCCTTTGGCTTGCGCACCTGGACCTCGCCGACAGCAGGCTTTCCATGCGCAGGCATGCTCTGCCCGCCCTCGGATTTGAACCGCGCCGGTTCGGCCAGCGGTCCGGTCCATTCGTAGGCGACCGTCCCGGGCGGCGCCTCGTACCAGCCCGGGTCGGTGTAGTCGCCCGCCTTCTGTCCGCGGCGCACCTTCAGCATGCTGAACATGCCTCCCATCTCCACCGAGCCGTACGGCCCCGTTCCGGTCATCATCGGCAGGGTGTTGTCGGGCAACGGCATCTCCATCTCGGTCATGTCGGCGCCGCCGCGCTCGCCCATCACCATGTAGTCGGGAACCAGGCGGGTGATCTTCTTCGCGATGCCGCGGTGGTCGATGCCGATCATGTTCGGCACGTCGTGGCCCATCGCGTTCATGGTGTGGTGCGCCTTGTGGCAATGGAACGCCCAGTCGCCCTCCTCGTCGGCGAGGAAATCCACCTGCCGCATCTGGCCCACGGCGACATCCGTGGTGACCTCGTACTGGCGCGCGCTCTTGGGCGTCGGCCCGCCGTCGGTGCCGGTAACGAGGAACTCGTGGCCGTGCAGGTGGATCGGGTGGTTGGTCATGGTGAGGTTGCCGATGCGGATGCGCACGCGGTCGTTCTTCTTCACGATCAGCGGATCGATGCCAGGGAACGCGCGGCTGTTCATGGTCCACAGGTTGAAGTCGAGCATCGTGCTCACCTTGGGCGTGTAGGCGCCCGGGTCGATGTCGTAGGCGTTGAGCAGGATGCAGAAATCGCGCTGCACCGGATCGATCAGCGGATGCGTCCCCTTCGGGTGCGTCACCCAGAACCCCATCATCCCCATCGCCATCTGCGTCATCTCGTCGGCGTGCGGGTGGTACATGAAGGTGCCCGGCCGGCGCGCGACGAACTCATAGACGAAGGTCTTGCCCGCGCCGATGGCAGGCTGGTTGAGCCCGGCCACGCCATCCATGCCATTAGGCAGGCGCTGGCCGTGCCAGTGGATGCTGGTGTGCTCCGGCAGCCGGTTGGTGACGAACAGGCGCACGCGGTCGCCCTCCACGACTTCGATGGTGGGTCCAGGCGACTGGCCGTTGTAGCCCCACAGGTGCGTCTTCATACCGGGTGCCAGTTCGCGCACCACGGGTTCGGCGACGAGGTGGAACTCCTTCACCCCGGCATTCATGCGCCAGGGCAGGGTCCAGCCGTTCAGGGTCACGACGGGGTTGTAGGGGCGGCCGGAGTTCGGCACCAGCGGGGGCTGGGTCGAAGCCTTGTCGGTGCTGACGATCTCGGGCAGCGCCGCAAGCGAAGCACGGCTGACGGTGGCAGCGGCCAATGCCGCGGCGCCGCCGAACGCGGCCCGGTTGAGGAAGTTGCGTCTCGAATTCATCCTGGTGCGTCCTTGCTCAGTGACCCGCGCCGGCTTCGGCGGTGGTCGAGGAAAGTTTCGGGGCGGCGCCAGGCATCGGGCGCCCGATCAGCGCCATCTGAAGGTCCGCGTCGGCGATCCAGAAATCGCGCAGGGCTTCGATCGCGCTGCGCACGGATGTGATCTGCGCACGCGCATCGGCCAGCAGCTCGAACACGCCGATCAGCATGCCGTTGTAGCGCACCAGGTTCTCGTCGGCGATCTTCTGCCGCAGGGGCACCATCTGCTCGCGGTAGTGGCGCGCGATGTCCCAGTTGGAGCGGTAGGCCTGGTAGCTCTCGCGCACTTCGGAGCGCGCGTCGACCGCGGTTTGCGCGGCACGGTCGATGGCCTGCATGTAGATCGCCTCGGCCTTGGCGACGCGCGCCGTGCCCCAGTCGAAGATCGGCAGCTCGAAGCCGATCTCGTAGCCTTTTTTCCACAGGCTTCGATTGGTGCCCTCGACCACCCGGGCCGGGCCGAATTCGAGCACGTTGATGAACCGCGTGGCCTTCGTCAGGCCAAGGTTTTTCGCCAGCGCCTCGGTCTCAAGCCTGACCGCCTGCAGGTCCAGCCGCTCCTGCATCGCGCGGCGCTCGATATCCGGCAGCTCCCGCGCTGCCTTCGGCAGGTCCGGCAGGCGCTCGGGCAGCTTGAGCGAAGCCTGCTCGCCCCACAGTCCCAGCATGCGCACCAGCCGCTCGCGCGCCATGGTTCGCATCTGCTCGGCGCGCGCGAGGTTCAGGGCGGCTTCGGCGAAGAAGCCCTGTTCGCGCGCCTGCGCGAGGCGGCTCCAGTTGCCGGTGCGCGCCATGCGTTGCGCGAGTTCGGCGCTGGCGTCGGCCACGTCCTTGACCTGGCGCGTGTATCGAACCGTCTCGTCAGCCGCGACCGCGCCGTAATACGCCTTGCGGGTTTCTGAAGCCAGCCGCAGCACTTCGAGGGTCACGCCGCGCTGCACCCGCGCGAAATTGCGCGCCTCGATCTCGGTCGCGAGCGGCATGGTAATCAACGCGAAGATGTTCATCGTCAACGCCTGCTCGATCTTGTACTCCCGGCCGCCGGGCTCGTCGCGCGAGGCGCGCAGGATCGACAAACGTGGATTCGACAGCCGCCCCGCCTGCACCAGGTCGGCTTCGCCAATGCCGAGTTCGGCAAACGATGCCTGCAGGCCGCGGTTGTTGAGCAAGGCCACCTGCACCGCCGCGTCTGCCGTCAGCGGTGCCGACAGCAGTTCGGCGACGCGCTTGTCGCTGCTGTCGCGTTGCTCGTCGGACTTGATCCAGGCGACATCCTTACCGGTGCGCTCCTTGACCGTGCGCTCGACCGAGTCGAAACCGCCGTCCTTGCTGAAGGTCGCGCAACCGCCAAGCGCCACCGATATCAGCGCCATCATCAGGATGCGCCCGCTCATTACGATGCGTGCGCTCATTGTTTTCCTCCGTGCATGCCGTGTTGGCCATGCCCGCCGCGGGCGGGTGCAGGTGCGGAGGCCGGCGGCGCGGCGGACGCCGGTGCCGGCGCGGCAGTTGCCTTGTCCGGCGCCTGTGCTTCGCGCGCATAGGCGCGCCAGCCGCCGATGCGGCCGACCTCGTCGTTGGCGGCGCGCCAGTCCCCGACCGGCGCTTCGTCCAGGGGCCGATAGTCCGCGAACGCAGAGCGGTAGGTCGCCGGCGGCACCTGTATGGCCGGGTCGGCCGGGTCGGGTCGCGATTGCCCGAACGCAGGCATGGCGATTACCGCGCCTAGTACAAAAACAACGTGATTGGGACGCATGTCCAGTCTCCCTGACAATGGTTCGAAAAATCTCCGCGTGCGAACACGCGCGGGCTGCGGCTCAGCGAGCCGCGAAGCGAATCAGAGGGAGCGGACTAGAGGGGGTCGGTCGAGCTGCGCGGGCACGACGCCCACGAAGTGCAGCCCGACAAAAGGGATGCGGGATGCGCCAGCGGGCGCGAATGCAAATCTGCCCTCGTCCTGGGGAGCGAACGCAAGGCCGGATACGGCAGCGCACGCGGAAGCAGAATGGGACGAATGCTTCTCCCCAGAGGGTTCTTGCTGCGCGCCATGACCATGTCCGGCATGACCGTCCGCTTCGCCGGCCGTTTCCATCGACTGTTCGTGATGATCGGTATGCTGGTGCGCGGAAGCGGAAATGACGTCCTGCATTTCCTGCCCGCAATGCCACATGGCGATCGCCGCCAACCCGCGCAATGGCAGGGTCAGCAGCAATATCAATACCACCAGTGACTTGTACTTACGAATCATGGAAATTCTTTTCGGGCCCAGTTTTTACGGCGCGTACCGTACATTTGGAACAACTTTTGCCGCTGCGGCCGGATTCTGCCCTCCGCTTCGGTGTTTGTAAATGCGCACTACATGCTGTCGCTTTGAACGCCTTCCGCGCAATTGGTTCAATATTGGGTACGCGCTCCTGGCGCGGCAAAATCGAACCTCCAGTGCCGAACCTCCAGTGCAACAGCGTATCGATGACCCTCCACCTCAACCTTATGAGACGCCCATGCTCGCGGCGCTGAAGGCCCGCGCGAAGGCCCTCAAGACCGAGGTCGTCGCGCTGTATTTCGCCGCGCGCCATCCGGCCACGCCGTGGTACGCAAAGGCGCTTATTGCAGCGATCGTGGCCTACGCGCTGAGTCCCATCGACCTGATCCCGGATTTCATCCCGGTGCTGGGCCTGCTCGACGACCTGCTGCTGCTGCCTTTGGGCATCGTCCTGGCCGTGCGCCTGGTGCCACCCGGCGTGATGGACGAATGCCGCGCCCGCGCGCAGGCCCAGCCGCCGGATGGCTCGCGCGCCGGGCTCATCGCAGCCCTCGCAATCGGGGTCGTGTGGGTCGCGCTGCTGGTGCTGGCGACCCTTGGCGTAGTCCGTTACATGACACCCGATTAGCCCTGCGTCCTACAGAACTTGCGCCTCGGTCAGGGCGTAATGCCGTATTCGAAGAAAATCCCGCGCGGCAGGCGAACGAACGGAATGAGTTGCGATACGATCGGCGTTTTCGACTCGGGCGTGGGCGGACTTTCGGTATTTCGCGAGATCCGCGCCGCATTGCCCGACGTAGACCTCGTCTATGTCGCCGATTCGGGCCACGCGCCCTATGGCGACCGCCCCGGCGGCTTCATCACCCGGCGCGCCGAAACGATCGTGGAATTTTTCGTCGATGCCGGCGCCAAGGCGATCGTCGTGGCATGCAACACGGCCAGCGCGGTGGCCATCGAGGCCCTGCGATCGCGCTTTCCTATCGACATCGTCGCCATCGAGCCTGCGGTCAAGCCCGCTGTAGCCCTGACCCGGACCGGCGTGGTGGGCGTCCTCGCCACGCGCCAGACCATCGCAAGCGAGCGGCTCGCCCGCCTGATCCGGCAGCACGGCCAGGGCGTTCGCATCCTCGTGCAGCCCTGTCCCGGCCTGGCCGAACTGGTGGAGCGCGGCGACCTCGACAGCCCTGCGGCGCAGGCCCTCGTGGCCGGGTTCGTCGCGCCGCTGGTCGCGCAGGGCGCCGATACCATCGTGCTGGGCTGCACCCACTACCCCTTCCTCGTCGAAGCTATCCGCCGCGCCGCGGGCACCGGCGTGACGGTCATCGATCCGGCCGCCGCCGTCGCGCGCGAACTTCGCCGGCGGCTCGACACCGCCCAGCGGCTCGCGCGCCGGAACGCCCCCGGCACCGAGACCTTCTGGACCAGCGGCGACCCCGGCCGGGTCCAGCCCGTGGTCGCGCAGTTGTGGGGCAAGCACGTGCCGGTGCATGCGCTGCCGGCCGCGTTCTCACTGGCGCCTTCACTGGTCACTTGAGGCAAACCACGCCCCCGGATAGAGTGGCGTCCTCCCTTCGCTGCCAGCAGAGCAGGGAACCGAGCGAGGCCGCACCCACGCTCGCCTGCCAGCCCCCCGCCACTCCGCACCAAAGGACCCCATGACCAACCGCGATGACCTCAAGGCCGCCCTGGCACGGGCACAGGCCGAATACGACCGAGCCGTCGCCGCGCGCAAAGCCGTGCCCGAATCGGAGCGCCGCAGGCTCGGCGAGGACCGCCGCAAGGCCGTGGACCAGTGGGCGCAGGCGGTGGAAGACCGCCGCAAGGCCCTGTCCGATCGGCGCGACCCCAATGCCGACCTCAGCAAGGCGCAGGCCGATCTTGAAAAGGCCGAAGCCGACCTGCGCACGGCCACGGCGACCCTGGAGGAAATCGAGCGCAAGCTGAACCAGGCGTAACAGCGGGCGTACGCCGCGGCGTACAAGCCCGCAAGGCGAAACCACGCGCCCCGAGTGTGGCCGCCACGCCTTACAATGCGCTCCTGCACGGACCGGCCGCAGTGCCGGCTTCCACACCCCAGGAGACATCGTGGTATTCCCGCTACGCGCTGCCGCCGCATTGATCCTCACCGCGCCCGCCGATGCGCAGCCCACCCTGCCGGACGCACGCGGGATCAACCTGTTCGAGGCCGACCCGGGCTACGCCGCGCTGCTCGCGCTTTATATCGAGCCCACACTTCATGCCCACCTGATGCCGCACTTCGCGCGCCTGGGCGCCCTCGCCGGCGGCACGCTCGACGACCACGCCCTGGCTGCGGACAAGAACCCGCCGGTCCTGCACCACCGCCGGCGCAACGGCGAGAACGCGCAGTGGATCGAGAAGCACCCGGCCTACCGCGCACTGGAAGAAACCGCTTTCGGTGAGTATGGTCTCGCCGCGATGTCGCATCGTGGCGGCGTGCTCGGCTGGGCGGACAAAATGCCACCGGCGGTCAAGTACGCGCTGACCTATGTGTACGTGCAGGCCGAGTTCGGCGTGTGCTGCCCGTTGTCGATGACCGATGCCACCACACGCACGGTGGCGAAGTTCGGCGACGCAGGGCTGGTCGCGCGTTACCTCCCCGGCCTCACCTCGCAGGACCTCGACGCGCTCACGCAGGGCGCGATGTTCATGACCGAGCAAGGCGCAGGGTCGGATGTCGGTGCAACACGCACGCGCGCAGTGCGCAACGGCGACCACTGGCTGCTGCACGGCCACAAGTGGTACTGCTCCACCGCCGATGCGGGGGTGGCGGTGGTGCGCGCGCCCCCGGAAGGCGCGCCGGCCGGCACCAAAGGCCTGTCGCTGTTCCTCTTGCCGCGCGTGCTGCCCGATGGCACGCCCAACCGTTATCACATCGTGCGGCTGAAGGAAAAACTTGGCACGCGCGACATGCCCAGCGGCGAGATCACCCTCGAGGGCGCCACCGCCTACATGGTGGGCGACCCGGAGCGCGGCTTCGTGCAGATGGCCGACATGATCAACATGTCGCGCCTGTCCAACGGCATGCGCGCCGCAGGCATGATGCGCCGCGCGCTCACCGAGGCGCTGTTCATTTCCCGCCGGCGCAGCGCGTTCGGCAAGACGCTCGTCGAGCTTCCGCTCATGCGCCGCCAGCTCATGAAGCTCATGCTGCCCACTGAGGCGGCGCGCTCGGTCATGCTCTATACGGCGGCCGAACTGGCCAAGGCCGACGCGGGCGACGAGGAAGCGCGCAAGCGAGTGCGCATCCTCACGCCGCTCTTCAAATTCCGCGCCTGCCGCGATGCGCGTCGGGTCACCGGTGACGCCATGGAAGTGCGCGGCGGCGCGGGTTACATCGAGGAATGGAGCGATGGGCGCCTGGTGCGCGACTCGCACCTGGGTTCGATCTGGGAAGGTACGAGCAACATCGTCGCGCAGGATGTGCAACGCGCGATCAAGCGCGAAGGCGCGCTCGAGGCCCTGCGCCCGGCGATGCACGCGATGCTGGCCGGCATCGGCCACGCCGCGCTGCGCAAAGCGCTGGGCGCGTCCATCGAGCGGGCCTGCGAGTTCGCCACCTCGCGGGCACAGGCGGGCGACACCGCCGAGGCCCGCCAGGCCGCCACCGGCCTTTACTATGCCGTGGCTGCCGCGATCCTCGCCGGTGAAGGTACGCAGCTCGCCGCGGGCGGCGATGCGCGCCGGCTGCTGCTGGCCGCGCTGGTCAACGAGCATCGCCTGCGCGCGCGCGACCCGCTCAAGCCCGCGCGCGGCGCGTTCGAAACCGCCGTGGCCGAAGCCCTGCTCCCCGAGACCCCGGTGGCGCCCGCTGCGCTGGGTGACCTGCTGGCTGACTTCCACTTCTGACTCCGCGCCCGTCCCCAACCCGGTGCAGCGCTGTTGCCCGACCTGACACCCCCACCCCCTACGCCCTTTCGACGACTCCCCATCATGCCCGGTCCCCTCTCACACATCCGCGTCCTCGACTTGTCCCGCGTCCTCGCCGGCCCCTGGGCCGCGCAGAACCTCGCCGACCTCGGCGCCGAAGTCATCAAGGTGGAGCGCCCCGGCACGGGCGACGACACACGCGGCTGGGGCCCGCCCTTCATCAAGGACGCGGCCGGCAACGACACCCCCGAAGCGGCCTATTACGCCTCGGTCAACCGCAACAAGAAATCGGTCACGCTCGACATCGGCAAGCCCGCCGGGCAGGCCATCGTGCGCGAGCTCGCCGCCAAGTGCGACGTGCTGATCGAGAACTACAAGGTCGGCACGCTGAAGCGCTACGGGCTGGGTTATGAGGCGCTGAAGGAGCTCAACCCCAAGCTGATTTACTGCTCGGTCACCGGGTTTGGCCAGGACGGGCCCTATGCGCCGCGGCCTGGCTACGACTTCATCTTCCAGGGCATGGGCGGGCTCATGAGCATCACCGGCGAGCGCGACGGCGAGATCGGCGCCGGCCCGATGAAAGTCGGCATCGCGATCACCGACGTCCTCACCGGCATGTACGCGAGCCTCGCGATCAGCGCGGCCATCACCCACGTCGAGCGCACCGGCCAGGGGCAGTACATCGACACCGCGCTGCTCGACACGATCGTTGCCTTCAACGCCAACCAGGTGGTGTCGTACCTCGCCTCGGGCAAGATCCCGCAGCGCTGGGGCAACGCGCATCCGCAGGTGGTGCCCTACGAAGTGTTCGCCACCTCCGACGGCCACCTGATCCTTGCGGTCGGCAACGACGGCCAGCACGCGCGCTTCTGCAAAGTCGCCGGCCGCCCGGAACTGGCCGACGACCCGCTGTTCAAGACCAACTCGCAGCGCATCATCAACCGCAAGGCGCTGATCCCGTTGATCGCCGAAGTCATGAAGACGCGCACCAAGAAGGAATGGCTCGAGCAGCTCGAGGCCGCCACGGTGCCCTGCGGGCCGATCAACAACATGCAGGAGGTGTTCGACGACGCACAAGTCCAGCACCGCGGCCTGCGCATCGACATGCCACACGCGCTCGGTGGCACGGCGCCGGTGGTGGCCAGCCCGATGCGCTTTTCCGAAACGCCGGTTGAGTACCGCATCGCGCCGCCCCTCCTGGGTGCCTATAACGAGGAGGTGTACCAGGGGCTCCTGGGAAAAAGCGCCGAGGAAATGCAGAAGCTCAAAGCCGCGGGCATCGTGTGACGCCTGCCGCCATGGAGCAGCCCTACGCGGGCCTGCGCGTGCTCGACATCTCGCAGGGCCTGGCCGGACCGTACTGCGCCGGGCTGCTCGGCATGCAGGGCGCCACGGTGATCAAGGTCGAGCCCCCGACGGGCGACTGGATCCGCAGCGCCGGCGGCGGGCGCGAAGGCATGACCTCGCTTGCCATCATGGGCGGGCCGGGCAAGCGCTCCGCATGCATCGACGCCACCAAACCCGAAGGCAATGCCCTGCTCCTCAAAATGGCCCGCACCGCCGGCGTGTTCGTGCAGAACTTCCGCCCCGGCGTGATCGAGCGGCTGGGCCTCGCCTACGAGACGCTGGCAAAAGACAACCCGGCCCTCGTCTACGTATCGATCACCGGCTTCGGCCCGACCGGTCCGGACGCGAAGAAGCCCGCCACCGACTCGGTGCTGCAGGCGTTCACCGGCATGGCAACCATCAACCGCGATTCGGACGGCACGCCGCGGCGCATCCCCTTCCTGGTGCCCGATACAGTCACTGGCGTGTACGCGGCGCAGGCGGTGGGCGCGGCGCTGTATGCGCGCGCCATGACCGGCGCCGGCCGGCATGTGCAGATTTCTCTCCTGGATGCATGCGCCGCGTTGCAGACCGCGCCTATCCTCGACGCCGCGTTGTCGGATGGACAACCGACCGCGGCGATCACCGTCCCGGCGGGGATCTTTCGCACACGCGACGGGTTCATCACCGTGACCAGCCTCAACGAAACCATGTTTCCCGCGCTGCTCAAGGTGCTTGGCCTCGAAGACCTGGCGACCGACCCTCGCTTTGCCCTCCCCGCCGAACGCAGGAAGAACGCCGCGCTCATCAACCTCGAAGTCTCGCGCCGCCTCGCAACCGAAGACTCGCGCCACTGGCTGGAGAAACTAAGCGCCGCCGACGTGCTGTGTTCGAACGTTTCCGACTACGCGGGTTTTCGCGCTTCACCGCAGACCGTCCACGCCGGCACGTTCCGCGACGTGGACCAGTACCCTTACGGCGCTCTACCGCTGCCGCGCGTGCCCGGCGGCAGCCCCGCCTGGCCGCTCGGCCCGGCGCCGCGCATCGGCGAACACACCCTCGAAATCCTGGCCGAATTCGGCGTGGACGAAGCCGAGCGCGCTGCGCTCATCGCTGCCGGCGTGGTCCGGCAGGCCGAGGCACGGGAGTAGCAATGCGCGCCCTCGTCTGTCACGCGTTCGGCGATTACCACACCGCGGTCAAAGTGGAGGACGTGCCGTCGCCCGCGCTGCCCACGCGCGGTGTGCGCATCGCGGTGGATTACGCCGCGGTGTCCTTCGCCATGAGCCTGTGGATCGCGGGCAAATACCAGCGCATCCCGCCGCTGCCGTTCACACCCGGCACCGAGGTCACCGGCACGGTGATCGAGACCGCCCCTGGGGTCACCGCATTCAAGCCCGGCGACAAGGTGCTCGCGCTGCTCGACTGGGGTGCCTACGCCGAGGAGGTGTGCGCCACCGAGCCCACCGTCTACCACCTGCCGGAGGGTATCGACCCGGGCAGCGCGCTGCATTTCGGCATCTCGTATGGCACGGCTTACGGCGGCCTCGCCTGGCGCGCCAACCTGAAACCACGCGAAACGTTGCTCGTGCTCGGCGCTTCGGGCGCCGTGGGGCTCGCGGCGGTGGAACTGGGCAAGGCGATGGGCGCGCGCGTGATCGCGGCGGCCGGAGGCGCGGCGAAATGTGCGCTGGCGAAAGTCCACGGGGCGCAGGACGCCATCGACTACACCTCCGAGAACCTGCGCGAGCGCGTCCGCGCACTTACCGACGGGCGCGGCGTGGACTGCGTGTTCGATCCCGTGGGCGGGGACCATTTCGACGCCGCCCTGCGCTCGCTCGCCCCTGAGGGCCGGCTGGTGGTAATTGGATTTGCCTCGGGCCGCATCCCGCAGATCGCCACCAACCTGCTGCTGGTGAAGAACATCTCGGTGCTGGGATTCAACTTCGGCACTTACGTGGGCTGGTCGCCCGGTGACGGGCGCGAGCAGCACGAGCCGCGCGTGCGCGCGGCCTACGCGCAGATTTTCAAGTGGTACGCCGAGGGACGCCTCGCGCCGGTGCTCGCGGAGACCTTCCCGCTGGAACGCTATGTGGACGCGCAGGACGCGGTAATGTCACGCCGCGCGCTGGGCAAGGTCGCCCTCAAACTGCGCTGAAGTCCATGGACCGAATCCTCGTCACCGACCTCATCGACCCGGCCGGCATTGCGCTGCTGGCGGAATCCGCCGAGGTCGTCCAGCCGCCCGATACCGCGCCGGAAACGCTGCGCTCGCTGGGACGAGACGTCGATGCGGTGATCACGCGCAGCCGCCTGCCCGACGACCTGTTCGACGCGGCGCCGCGCATCCGCGCGGTCACCATCCACGGCACCGGCACCGACCTCGTCAACCTACCTTCGGCCAACCGGCACGGTGTGATGGTGGCCAACATCCCGGGCGGCAATGCGCAGTCGGTGGCCGAGTACTGCCTGCTCGCGATCCTCGCGCTCGGGCGCAATTTCCGCCCCATCGACCGGGCCCTTCGCAGTAAATCCTGGGACCAGGCGCGCGGCCTGGCGAGCCATGCGGAGGAGGTCACCGGCAAGACACTCGGCATCGTCGGCGTGGGGCACATCGGCAAGCGCCTCGCGGCGATGTGCTCGGGCGGCCTCGCGATGCGCGTACTCGGAAATCAGCGCCGGCTCGATGCGCTGCCCGCGGGCGTCGAGCCGGCTTCGCTGGATGCGCTGCTGGCCGAATCCGACTTCGTCGTGCTGACCTGCCCGCTCACGCCCGAGACCCACCACCTCATGAATGCACAGCGCCTGGCAGCCATGAAGCCGACGGCGTACCTCGTAAACGTGGGCCGCGGCCCGGTCATCGACGAGGAAGCGCTGGTCGAAGCGCTGCGTGCGGGCACGATAGCCGGCGCGATGCTCGACGTGTACGAGCATTACCGGCTCGAGCCCGGGCACGCGCTGTTATCGCTTTCCAATGCAATCCTCACCCCGCACCTGGCCGGCTCGACGCGCGAATCGCGCGTGCGCGTCGGCCGCATCGCAGCCGAAGAGACGCTGCGCATGCTCGCCGGTTCTCCCCCCACCAGTTTCGTCAATCCCGAAAGGCAGCCATGGCATCCA
>JBBQCV010000090.1:0-13668 GCA_038319115.1 Burkholderiales bacterium
GCCGATCGTCTCTTTCTTGACCCGCAGCCCCATTACGAACCCGGCGATCTGCGCCGGGGTGAGCTCGCCGCTCATGATCTGGCGCATGACGTGGAGCATCTCGTCGTGGAAGATTTCGCGGTGCTCGACCGTCCGCTGTATTGCATCTGCTATAGAGATTTTCATGCGCGTCGCCCCTGCAGGAAATTTTTAAGGAGTTGGTGGCCGTGCTCGGTGAGGATCGCTTCGGGGTGGAACTGCACGCCCTCGACGTCGTGATCGCGGTGCCGCACGCCCATGATTTCGCCGTCCTCGGAGCGCGCGGTGACCTCGAGGCATTCGGGCAGGCTCTGGTTGTCGATCACGAGCGAGTGGTACCGCGTCGCCACGAATCCCTCGGGCAGGTCGCGGAACACGCCCGCACCCGCGTGCTGGATCCGCGAGGTCTTGCCATGCATCACCTGGCCGGCCCTGACCACCTTCCCGCCGAACGCCTGTCCGATCGCCTGGTGCCCCAGGCAGACGCCCAGCATGGGAACCTTGCCGGCGAACTCATGGAGGACGCTTAGCGTCACCCCCGCTTCGTTCGGCGTGCACGGGCCGGGTGACAGCACGATGCGCTCCGGCTCCATTGCAGCGATTTCGGCCAGCGATATCTCGTCGTTGCGGAACACCCGCACGTCCTCGCCGAGCTCGCCGAAATACTGCACGAGGTTGTAGGTGAAGGAGTCGTAATTGTCGATCATGAGCAGCACGTCATCCTCCTACGCGGCAACCGGCTGGGTGGTTTCGGCCAGGGCCGTCTCGGCTGCGCGCAGCACCGCACGCATCTTGTGCAGCGTCTCCTGGTACTCGGTCTCGGGGTCGGAATCCGCCACGATTCCCGCCGCCGCCTGCACGTGAAGCTGGCCGTCCTTCACCACCGCGGTGCGGATCGCGATCGCTAGGTCCATGTCGCCGTTGAAGCCGAGGTAGCCGACCGCCCCGCTGTACAGCCCGCGCTTGATCGGCTCGAATTCGTCGATGATCTCCATCGCGCGCACCTTCGGCGCGCCGCTGATGGTACCGGCCGGGAACGTGGCCTTGAGCACGTCGAACGCGTCGAGCCCGTCGGCCAGCCGCCCTTCGCAGTTCGACACGATATGCATTACGTGGGAATAGCGCTCAATAGTCATCGACTCGGTGACCTTGACGGTGCCCGTCTTCGCGACCCGGCCGACGTCGTTACGCCCGAGGTCGATGAGCATCACGTGCTCGGCCCGCTCTTTGGGGTCGGCGAGGAGTTCGGCCGCGGCCTGCTGGTCCTCGGCATAGGTCTTGCCGCGCGGCCGCGTGCCCGCAATCGGGCGCAGGGTCACGGTATCGGCCTCGAGCCGCACGAGGATTTCCGGCGACGCCCCGACCACGTGATGGTCGCCGAGGTCGAGGTAAAACATGTACGGCGACGGGTTCAGGCCGCGCAGCGAGCGGTAGAGCGAAAAAGGCGGTGCGGTGAAGCGGCGCGTCATGCGCTGCGAGATCTGGATCTGCATCGCGTCGCCGGCGAAAATGTATTCCTTCGTCTTCCTGACCGCGCTGATGAACTCGTCTTTCGAGAACGAGGATTTGACCGTGTCATCGCCGGCATAAGCCCGCTGCACCTGGCTCAGTGGCCGCGAAAGGCGCCCCTGCAGTTCGGCGAGGCGCGCCCGCGCGCGGCGCAGGGCCTCGGGCTGGGCGGGGTCTGCGTAGACGACGAAATACAGCTTGCCCTGCACATTGTCGACGACGGCAAGCTCCTCCGAGCGCATAAGCAGCACGTCGGGGGTGCCGAGCGGATCGGGCTTGTCGGTTCCCGCCAGCCGCTTCTCGATGAAGCGCACGGTTTCGTAGCCGAAATACCCTACCAGCCCGCCGGCGAAGCGCGGAAGCCCGGCGAGCGGAGCGGCCTTGAAGCGCGCCAGGTAATCGCGCACGAAGACGAACGGGTCGGTATCGGGAAAGCGCTCGATGCGCTCCTCGCCATCCGCACCGCGGCGATGGACCGACAAATTGGTGCCGCGCGCTTCGATGCGCTCCGATGAGGGCAGGCCGATGTAGGAATAGCGCCCGAACCGCTCGCCGCCGACCACCGATTCGAGCAGGTAGGTGTACGGCTTGTTGGCGAGCTTGAGGTACAGCGCGACCGGCGTGTCGAGGTCCGCGCGGCTTTCCGCGACGACCGGGATACGGTTGTAACCTTGCCCTGCGAGCTGATCGAAATCGAGCTCAGTCATGTGAATCTCCCCACTTTGGAACGGATCAACTGGAACAGCGACTACCCCGCGGCCTTGCCCTGCCTCGCGCTGCCCGTGCCGCACGGACGCGCAAGATGGATTAGCTGCGCCAGGGGCGCCAGCCAAGCCAGTTCAAGTTCCAGTTTGTGCCGATGGAGTTCACGACTGAGAAGTAAGGAGCCCTGCAACGTGCAGGAGCGAGGGGACTATACCATCGCACGCAATGGCATGCACATCGACGCCCTCGCTGTAACCGTAGGGAACGAGGAACACGAGGCAGCCCGCGGCGCGCGCAGCGGCCGCGTCGTTGGCCGAGTCACCCACCATGAGCGCCTGCGCGGGCGCCACGCCCAGTTCCCGGCACGCCGCTAGCAGCGGGTCGGGTGCGGGCTTTTTTTTTGCCGTCGAATCGCCCGAAATCACGGCCGAGAAATAGGGCGCCAGCCCGGTAGCGATGAGTAATGGCTCGGTGAAGCGCGCGATCTTGTTGGTCACGCAAGCCATTGCGAAGCCGGCCACGCGCAACGCATCCAGGCCTTCGCGGACACCGGGATAGGGCTGTGCATGCGTGCCATTGCGCTTGGCGTAATTGAAGAAAAAACTTTCCATTGCAGACCCCACGCGACGCTCGTCCGCGGCGCTGCCGAGCGACGCCTCGAGCGTGCGGCGAACCAGGTGCGGAACGCCCTTGCCGATGAATTCCGTGACCTGCGCGGCGGGAACGGGATCCCGCCCGAATTCGGCCAGCATGTCCGCGGCGGCGGCCGCAATCTCGGGCGCCGTATCGAGCAGCGTGCCGTCGAGGTCGAGCAACACGGCGCGCACTTCGCCCAGGGCCCCCTTCACGGCGGCACCTGCGCCGGGGGCGGCGCCGACCCCGTCAGAGCGCAGCAAGTTGCGAACGCATGGCGGCGATGGTTTTGGCGTAATCGCCCGAGCCGAAAATTGCCGACCCAGCGACAAACGTGTCAGCCCCGGCGGCGGCGATGGCGGCGATGTTGTCTGTCTTTACGCCGCCGTCGACTTCGACCCAGACCTCGCGCCCGTTCTCGCGCGCCATTGCATCGACGCGCCGCCGGACTTCGCGGATCTTGTCCAACGTGGAAGGAATGAACTTCTGCCCGCCGAACCCCGGGTTCACCGACATCACCAGGACCAGGTCGATCTTGTGCAGCGTGTGGTCGAGGTACGACAACGGGGTGGCGGGGTTGAAGACCAGGCCGGGTTTGCAGCCGTGGTCGCGGATCAGGTCGATCGTGCGGTCGACGTGCTCGGAGGCTTCCGGGTGGAAGCTGATGATTCCAGCGCCGGCCGCGGCGAAATCCGGGACGATGCGGTCGACCGGCTTGACCATCAGGTGCACGTCGATGGGCACACTCGCGTAGCGCCGGATGCCTGCACAAACCGGCGGGCCGATCGTGAGGTTCGGCACGTAATGGTTGTCCATCACGTCGAAATGGATCAGGTCGGCACCGGCCGCGATGACCGCGCTGACCTCTTCGCCGAGGCGGCCGAAATCGGCCGACAGCAGGCTGGGGGCGATGCGAAATTTCATGGAATCGATTGTAGCCTGTGCCGCGCGCCACCCGGCCGTCGTGCGCGCCGCGAGCCGGTACAATGTCCCGCATGGCCCAGGAAAAAAATTACGACATTGCGGTGACGGCAGCCACCCAGTACCTCGCCGACCAGTCGGACGAGGCGGCGGATAAATACGTGTTCGCCTACACGATCACCATCCGCAACGCGGGCAACGCGACTGCCCAGCTCATCAGCCGGCACTGGGTCATCAGCGATGCGCGTGGCCAGGTCCAGGAAGTGCGCGGGCTGGGCGTGGTCGGCGCCCAGCCGACGCTGCGCCCCGGCGAAAGCTTCGAGTACACCAGCGGGACGTCGATCGCCACTCCCGTGGGCACCATGCGCGGAACCTACCAGATGGTCGGCGAAGACGGTGCACGCTTCGAGGCGGCGATTCCCGAGTTCACGCTATCGGTACCGCGGGTGCTGCACTGACCTCTCAGGGCTCGTCCTTGCCTTTGCCGGGCTTTTTCGGCCACGTCCACCAGACGATCAGCAGCAACAGGCCGAGCGCAACGCCCATTTCAAGGAAAATGACCCACATGGTGCGGCTCGCGGTGAGATTGACGACCGCGATTTTACTTGGCACCTCGCTCATGGCGTGCAGCCCGCTGCAAGTGCACGAGCGCCAGCCGCCCGCGCAGCCGTCTTTCCCCGCCGCCCAAGCGTGCCCCGCCCCGACGCCGTGCCCGGCCTGTCCCGCGTGCGTGCCGCACGCGCCTTCGCCATCGCCTGCTCCCTCGCCACCGGAAGCGCAGTACCGCGAAGTGCAGTGGCGGGAGGTGCCCGGGTGGACGCGGGCAGAGGCGCTCCCCAGCCTGCGCGCTTTCGTCGCAAGCTGCGCCAAGGTCGAGTCTGGCAAGCCGTGGCAAAAGCCGTGTGAGGAAGCTCGCAAGCCGGGCGCGCAAACCGAGGCGGGAGCGCGCGCGTTTTTCGAATCCGCGTTTACGGTCCATCGCATCATCGCCCCGGACGGGCGGGACGAAGGGCTGATCACCGGCTACTACGAGCCGGTGCTCAAGGGGCGCCGCCGGCCGGACGCCACGTTTCGCCATCCGGTGTATGGTGTCCCGGACGACCTCATCGTCGTTGATCTGGCCGCGACCCATCCCGATCTGCGCAACCTGCGGTTGCGCGGCCGCCTGCAGGGACGCACCCTCGTTCCTTACCCCGCCCGCGCCGAAATCGATGCGCCGGGCGCCTCGCTTGCGGCACGCGCACTCGCGTGGGTGGCCGATGCCGTGGAGCTTTTCTTCCTGCAAGTTCAGGGCTCCGGCCTGGTGGAGTTTCCCGGCGGGAGTCGCGTGCGCGTGGGTTACGCCGACCAGAACGGCCATCCTTACCGGTCGCTAGGGCGCTTTCTGGTCAACGCCGGTGAGCTGAAGCCCGGCGAGTCGTCGATGCAGTCGATCAAGGCATGGGCGGCGGCCAACCCGGCCAAGCTGCGCGGCGCACTCGACTCGAACCCCAGCTACGTTTTCTTTCGCGAACTACCGCCCCCTTCGGGACCGATGGACGGCCCGCCCGGCGCGTTGGGAGTCCCACTCACACCCGGCTACAGCGCCGCGGTCGACCCTCGCTTCGTTCCTCTGGGGTCGCCGGTATTCCTCGTCACCACGTACCCGTTGTCGAGCCGCCCACTGGAGCGCCTCCTCATCGCGCAGGACACGGGGGGCGCCATACGCGGCGCGGTGAGGGCGGACTTTTTCTGGGGTACCGGCGAGGCGGCCGGCAACGAAGCGGGCCGCATGAGCCAACCGGGCAGCCTCTGGCTGCTGTGGCCTCGCGGCGAGCCGCTGCCGCAGCAATAGTCACCACCGGTTACGACGGCGCACCCACAGCGCCTGCGTGGGCGACTTACTTTGCCTTGGCCTGCCGGCTTTCCCTGGCCACCGCATCAAGGCGCGCGCGCAGGTCGGCCAGTGGCATCCCGCCTTGCTGGCGCTCGCCGTTCTCGAAGATCAGCGTCGGCGTAGCCCGCACCCCGAGCGACTGCCCCAGGGCCACGTTGGACTCCACCGGGTTATCGCAAGTCGCCGCCGCCGGCACTTTCTTGCGCAGGGCCAGGTCGAGCCAGGCCTTGGGGCGATCCGCGGCGCACCAGACGCTCTTCGAATCGGCAATCTTCTCGGGCCGGATCACCGGGAACATGTACACGTAGAGGGTCAGGTCGTCGACCTGCTGCAGGGTCTGCTCGAAGGACTGGCAGGCCGGGCAGTAAGGGTCGGAAAACATGGCAACGACGCGCTTGCCGCTGCCGCGGACGATCTTGACTGCCTGGTCGAGCGGCAGCGCATCGAACTTGATCGCCGACAGCTTGCTGATGCGCTCGTCGGTCAGGTTGCGGCCGGTCTTCGCGTCATAGATTTCGCCCTGCACGATGTTCTCGGCCTTGGGATCCGTATACAGGATCTGGATTCCCTGCGAGGTGCGGAACCGGACCTCCATGAGCCCGGGAATCGGCGAGGGCTGCACCGCCTCGATCTTGGCGCCATTGAGCTTGGGCTCGAGGGTGCGGCGGATGAGCTGTTCGTTTGCAAGCGCCGTGGTGGCCGCAATCAGGAGGGCGAGGACAGAAACCAGACGAACCATGGAAACTCCGGGAATCAGCGAAGGGCGTGGCGCAACAATGCGTTCTTTAGGACAGGCAGGCGGTCGGTTAAGTTCAGGCCGAGGTTGCGCGCCCGGCCGACCGCGGCGGCCTTGGCGTCGAAAAGGCAATACAGGCCATGCACCATCGAACGCATGGCGAGTATAGCCTCGCGGCGCTCGCGCTCGTAACGGCGCAGCACGGTGAAGTCCCCCACCCCGCGAACCGGTTCGCGATTCGCGATCAGGGCGGCAAGCGCGCTCGCATCCTGCAAGCCGAGGTTGAGCCCCTGTCCGGCCAGGGGGTGGACCACATGGGCCGCATCGCCGGCCAGTGCGACGCGTTCGCGCACAAGGTTGTGCGCTTCGAGGCGCTTCAACGCGAACGCATGCACGGTTGAAACAAGGGTCAGCTCGCCGAGGGCCTCGCCGCACGCGGCCGACACCTCGCGCGCGAGCAAATCGGGCGCCAGCGCGAGCAAACGTTCAGCCTGCGCGTCCGGAACCGACCAGACCATGGACACTCGCCGGCCCGGCAGGGGCAGCAGTGCCAGCACAGGTCCTCCCTGGAACCATTGGGAGGCGACGTTTGCGTGCTCGCGCTCGCACGCGAAATTAGCCACCACCGCGCTTTGCCCATAGGCGCGCTGGCGCACGCCAATTCCCGCGGCGCTGCGCACGAACGAGTCGGCACCGTCCGCGCCCACCACCAAGGCGGTGTCGAGCATGCGGCCGTCGGCAAGTCGGACCTGCGCGGCCGTAGCGGAGAAATCGATCGACACGCACGCGGCAGGCGCAATGGTCTCGAGGCGGTCCTGCGTCGACAAGGCGCTCCACAACGCGGCCTGCAGGGCGCGATCCTCCACGATCCACGCCAGTTCGGGCACGCCGGCCCGGTAAGCGTCCATGGCGAGCGTCGCGTCCGGCGCGTCGCCGAATACGCGCATGGCCCGAACCGGGGTCAGCCTTGACGGTTCGATGAGGTCCCACGCCTTGATCGAGCGCAGGAAAGCGACGCTGCCCGGCGACAGCGCATACACGCGCGGGTCGAATTCGTCGGACGAGGCCGGACGCGCGCCCGACGGCCGGCTGCCCGACACGAGGGCCACGGAAAGCCCGCGCAGCGCGCGCGCAAGGCTTGCGCCCACCGCGCCGGCCCCCACTACGACAACATCGAATTCCATTTACGGATTGTACTGCGCCGGATTTTTTGCGATGGCCGTAACAGCATGAATTGAGGCGCTAATTTTTAGGTTTTTTGCCGGCCTACCGCCCGCTTTGCGCGCATGGGGCCGCCCGCCTCGATGTACACCTTGACCTGCACCGCCGAAATACTGACAATTCGCGGCCTTTTCAGGACAATGTAGTCCTTTCGGTGATATAGCTCAGCTGGTTAGAGCACAGCACTCATAATGCTGGGGTCGGTGGTTCAAGTCCACCTATCACCACCAACCCATTCCCCTTGCGCCCGCCCATCACCTATTCCGCGTTCCTTGCCACAGCATTTGCCGCACTGGTGGCATTTGCAGGTGCCGCCGTGGCGCAACTGCGGCCGATTCCCGACGACGCCAAGCGCGGCCACATGCGCTACGTGCGCGAAATGGTGATCGAGATCGACGGCGACCGCGTGCTGCTTTCCCCCGGCGCGCTGATCCGCAACACCGACAACCGAATCGTGCTGCCCAGCGCCCTGCCGCCTGAAAGCCTGCTGGTGAAATACCTCCCCGATGCGGGCGGCCATGTCCACCGGGTCTGGATCCTCACCCAGGAAGAAGCGGCCCGGCCGGACAAGAAGAAGTAACCGGCCAGCATGGGCGGCAAGCTCTACATCAAGACATTCGGCTGCCAGATGAACGAATACGACTCGGCCAAGATCGCCGATGTCATGGCCGATGCCGAGCACCTCACGCCCACCTCGCGCGCCGAGGATGCCGACCTCATCGTCTTCAACACCTGCTCAGTGCGCGAGAAGGCCCAGGAGAAGGTGTTTTCCGACCTCGGGCGGGCCAAGGAACTCAAGGCCGCGAACCCTGCGCTGATGGTCGCCGTCGGCGGCTGCGTGGCGAGCCAGGAAGGGCGCGGGATCGTGGCGCGCGCGCCTTACGTCGACGTCGTGTTCGGCCCGCAGACCTTGCACCGCCTGCCGGCGCTGCTCGCCGAGAGGCGCCGCACCGGCACGGCGCAAGTCGACGTGAGCTTTCCGGAAATCGAGAAATTCGACCACCTGCCTCCGGCGCGCGTCGCAGGCCCGGCGGCGTTCGTGTCCGTAATGGAAGGCTGCAGCAAGTACTGCAGCTTCTGTGTGGTCCCCTACACGCGGGGCGAAGAGGTGTCGCGGCCCTTCGACGATGTCATCGCGGAAATAGCGGACCTCGCCGACCGCGGCGTCAAGGAAGTCACGCTGCTGGGCCAGAACGTCAATGCCTACCGCGGCGTCGCGCACGACGGCGGCATCGCCGATTTTGCCGAATTGCTGCTGCATGTGGCCGAGATCGACGGCCTCGAGCGCATCCGTTTCACCACCTCGCACCCGCGCGAGTTCACTCCGCGGCTCATCCAGGCCTATGCCGAGATCCCCAAGCTCGCCGACCACCTCCACCTGCCGGTGCAGTCGGGTTCCGACCGCGTGCTGGCGGCGATGAAGCGCGGCTATACCAGCCTCGAATACCGCTCGATCGTGCGCAGGCTGCGACGCGTTCGGCCCGGCATCAGCCTGTCGTCGGATTTCATCGTTGGGTTTCCGGGTGAATCGGAGACCGACTTCGAGGCCACCATGGCGCTGGTGGCCGACATCGGTTTCGACGATTCCTATTCCTTTGTGTACAGCGCACGCCCCGGCACCCCGGCGGCTGATCTCGTCGACGAGACCGCAGCCGAGGTCAAACTTGCCCGCCTGCGCCGGTTGCAGGCGAAGATCGCCGCTCAGGCCGCTGCCATCAGCAGTACGATGGTCGGTACCGTGCAGCAGGTGCTGGTCGAAGGCCCGTCGCGCAAGGACCCGGGCGAATGGGCCGGGCGCAGCGCGAACAACCGCACCGTGAATTTCGGCGGGCACGGCGAGTTGGCGGGAAAGTTTGCCGACGTGAGGATTACCGAGGCCCTCACGCATACGCTGCGCGGCGAACTCGCCAATGAGTGAAAAGCCGGCACCGCGCAAGCCCACCCCACCGGTGGAGGTGCGCTTCGACCCGATCGACAACCAGCGCCTGGCGCGCCTGTGCGGCGCGCTGGATGCCAACCTGCGCCAGATCGAAACCGCCCTCGACGTGTCGATCGCGCGCCGCGGCGCGAACTTCGCCATCAAGGGTAGTGCGACCCAGGCGGCCGAAGCCGCCAAGGCGCTGGAGTATTTTTACGCCAGGAGCGGCAGCGCCGACCTTTCGGTCGACGACATCCAGCTCGGACTGACCGAATTGCGCCACGCGCGCCTGCGCTCCGGCGGCAACCCGGCAGGCGAACCAGCGCTGCTGCTCACGCGCCGGCCCGACCTGCATGGGCGCACGCCGCGACAAGACACCTACATCCGCGACATCCTCGCGCACGACATCACCTTCGGCATCGGACCGGCGGGCACGGGCAAGACTTTCCTCGCAGTCGCCTGCGCCGTCGATGCGCTCGAACGCGACACCGTGCAGCGCATCGTGCTCGTGCGCCCCGCCGTCGAGGCAGGCGAAAGGCTGGGGTTCCTGCCCGGTGACCTCGCCCAGAAAGTCGACCCCTACCTGCGGCCGCTGTACGACGCGTTGTACGACCTCATGGGGTTCGACAAGGTCGGCAAGCTCCTCGAGCGCGGCACGATCGAGCTTGCGCCGCTGGCCTACATGCGTGGCCGAACGCTCAACCATGCATTCATCATCCTCGACGAAGCACAGAACACCACGCCCGAGCAGATGAAGATGTTCCTCACGCGCATCGGCTTCGGCGCCAAGGCGGTGGTGACCGGCGACGTGACCCAGATCGACCTTGCGCGCGGCCAGAAGAGCGGCCTCATCGAGTCGCGTGCGATCCTCAGCGCGGTCCGCGGCATTGCGTTCACCGAATTCCTCGCCGAGGACGTCGTGCGTCATCCGCTGGTGGCGCGCATCGTGCACGCCTATGAAGAGCACGCAAAACAGCAAGGCGAGTGAGGTCCGGGTGCGCGTGCAGGACGCCAGCCGCTCCAAGCGCACGCCGGCGCCCGCGAAACTGCGGCGATGGATCCGCTCGGCTGCGGGCGGACCGGTCGAAGTCACCGTGCGGATGGTGGGGCCGACAGAGGGACGCCGGCTCAACCGCGCCTATCGCGGCAAGGACTACGCCACCAACGTGCTCACTTTCGCCTACTCGCCGCGCTCGGGGGACATCGTCCTGTGCCCCGCGGTCATCGCGCGCGAGGCGCGTGAACAGGGCAAACCGCTCGAATCGCACTACGCCCACCTTGCCGTGCACGGCATGCTGCACATGCGGGGCTACGACCATGATGCTGCCGGCGACGCCGCGCGTATGGAGCGGGCGGAAATCCGCCTGCTCAAGGCGCTGGGCTACCCGAATCCCTACGTGGCCTGAGCGCCGGGCCTGAGCGACTCCCCCGGCCCGGTACAATCCAACCCGCATGAAAGATCCCGACCGACCTACGCTCCTCGAGCAGCTTGCCGCGATGGTGCTGCGCGAACCCGCCGACCGCGAGCAGCTTATCGGCCTGCTGCGCACGGCCTACACCAAGAACCTGCTCGACGCCGACGCCCTTTCGATCATCGAAGGCGCGATGACGGTGTCCGAAATGCAGGTGCGCGACATCATGATTCCGCGCGCCCAGATGGACGTGATCGACATCAACGAGCCGATCGAGCAGTTCATCCCGGTGGTGATCTCGACCGCCCACTCGCGCTTTCCGGTGATCGGAGAGAACCGCGACGACGTGATCGGCGTGTTGCTCGCCAAGGACCTTCTGCGCCACTACGCCGGCGAGGAAGAGTTCAACGTGCGCGAGATGCTGCGCCCGGCGATCTTCGCGCCCGAATCCAAGCGCCTCAACGTTCTGTTGCGCGAGTTCCGCGCCAGCCGCAACCACATGGCCATCGTTGTTGACGAGTACGGCGGCGTGGCAGGGCTGGTCACCATCGAGGACGTGCTCGAGCAGATCGTCGGCGACATCGAGGACGAGTACGACTTCGACGAGGCCAGCGACAACATCATCCTCGAGTCGAGCGGCCGCTACCGGGTCAAGGCGCTGACACAGATCGCCGACTTCAACGCCGCCTTCGGCACCGCGTTTCCCGACACGGACTACGACACGGTCGGCGGGCTGGTGATCGCTCACCTGGGCAGGCTGCCCAAGCGCGGCGAGTCGGTGGCCCTCGAAAACCTGCGCATCCAGGTGCTGCGCGCCGACAGCCGGCGCGTGTACACGCTGATCGTCGAGAAGCCCAAGGCTTGATCGCGTTCCTGTCGCGCGACTGGCTCGCGCAGCACGCCAGGCTCGCGTGCCTGATTGCATTCGTCACCGGCGCCGCGCTCGCGGCGGCCTTTGCTCCCATCGGGCTGTACCCGCTGGCGATCGCCTGCCCGGCATTGCTTACCCATCTGTGGCTGTGCGCGGCACGGCCGCGGGACGCCGCCTGGATCGGCTTCGCGTTTGCAATGGGCCTGTTCGTCGCGGGCGTGTCGTGGGTCTACGTGAGCCTGTCGGTGTTCGGCGGTATGCCCGCGTCGGTGGCGGTGTTCGCCACTTTCCTCTACTGCGTCTTCCTTTCGTGGCCGCTCGCGCTGGCAGGTTACCTCCAGCACCGCCTGCCGGCGAGCGAGACGCTGCGCGCAGCTTGTGTCATCCCGGCGCTGTGGATGGGAGCGGAAATGCTGCGCGGGCTGGGCTTCACCGGCTTTCCGTGGCTGGTGCTCGGCTACGCGTCGACCGACACGCCCCTGGCGGGGTATGCGCCGATCGTCGGCGTCTACGGCGTTTCGCTGGTCGCGGCGGCGTGCGCGGGGCTCCTGTTGCGGTTGCTGACGCGCCCCAGGCAATACGCCGCCTTCGTGGTGCTGGTCGCGTTGCTTGGGGGCGGCGCACTGCTCCGTCTGGTCGCCTGGACCGAGCCCGAGGGAGAACCGTTTTTCGCCAGCGTCCTGCAGGGCAATGTCGAGCAGAGCGCCAAGTTCGAGCCTGAGCGCTACGACAAAACGCTCGATACCTATGAGCGCATGGCCGCGGAGAGCCGCGCAAAACTCATCGTGATGCCCGAAACGGCCATCCCGCGCTTCCTCGACCGCGTCGAGCCCGGGTATATGGCGGCGCTCGAGTCAATCGGACGCCGCAATGAAGGCGACATCCTCGTGGGCGTGCCCAACCGCCGCTCCCAGACGATCTATTTCAACTCGGTCGTGAGCCGCGGGACCGCCCGGCCGCAGATCTACAGCAAGGTCCACCTCGTGCCGTTCGGCGAGTTCGTGCTCCCCGGCTTTGGCTGGATCGTAAAGATCCTGCAGGTGCCGATGTCGGATTTCACCAGCGGCGCAAAGGGCCAGAAGCCGATGTCCGTCGCCGGCCAGAAGGTCGCCATCAACATCTGTTACGAAGACGCGTTCGGCGAGGAGATCATCCGCCAGCTCCCCGAGGCGACGCTGCTCGTCAACGTGAGCAACATGGCATGGTTCGGCGATTCTCTCGCGCCCGAGCAGCACCTGCAGATGGCCCGCATGCGCACCATCGAGACCGGCCGCGCGATGTTGGCCGCCACCAACACCGGCATGACCGCGGCCATCGACCGCGGCGGACGCGTGATCGGCAAGCTGCCGCAGTTCGTCGAGGGCCGCCTCGACGCGCTGGTGAGCGGCTACCGCGGCGCCACGCCGTACATTTATGTGAGCAACTGGCTGGCGCTCGGCATCGCCCTCGTGCTCATCGCGCTTTCCGCGGCACTGCGGAAAAGGTAAAATCCGCTCCTCTTTTCGGCGCCTTCGACGGTTCGCAATCTCCCACCCGGCGCGCTCATGCTCACGTTCCAGCAACTCATCCTGCGGCTCAACGAATTCTGGGACAGCCACGGCTGTGCACTGCTGCAGCCGTACGACATGGAAGTCGGTGCCGGCACGTTCCATACCGCGACCTTCCTGCGCGCGATCGGGCCCGAGCCCTGGCGCGCGGCCTATGTCCAGCCTTCGCGCCGTCCCAAGGACGGCCGTTACGGCGAGAACCCCAACCGCCTGCAGCACTATTACCAGTACCAGGTTGCGCTGAAGCCTTCGCCGGCGAATATCCAGGAGTTGTACCTCGAGTCGCTGGTGGCGATCGGCG
>JBBQCV010000091.1:0-13376 GCA_038319115.1 Burkholderiales bacterium
GAGGCCGCCAAGTGGGCCAAGGTGGTGCGCGATGCCGGCATCAGGCCGGAGTGACGCGGCGCCAGAAAGTAAAACTTTCAATTCTGCGCAATCAATCCCCGCGCGCCTCATACGTCGGTTTAGTTTCCGTATTTGGAAAACAACACGGCCATATTCCGGCGCCTCGGCACGCCGGTCAGAACGCGCGGCAGATGGTGTAGCTGGTGGTGCCGGTCTCGATGTACGACGTGGCCGGCGTGTTCGACAGCGTTGTCGTGTCCTGCACGCCGCGCACGAATCCCGTGTTGACCAGGCCGTCGTCCATCTGCACGTCGAGCGCAATGGCCACTTTGTCGGGCAGGTTCGACGAGCACAGGATGAGGCCGGTGACGCCGCCGAGAGTGGGGCCGGCCGCGAATAACCGGTCCCGTCTGTACTACGGCGCACATAGCCGGGCGTCCAGAAGTCCGTCCGCTCAGAAGCTCGGCCCCGGCGTCGTGGCCGCACGCGATTTTTCGATCAGCGCGGCCATTTCGGTGACGAGCTCCGAGACGTCCAGCGGAACGAAGGCATCCGGCTCGCTGATCACTTGCATTCCTGCCAGCCGGCCTCCGAGCACATCGCGGATGTGGATGGATTCGACCTGGCCCGGGAAAAGTGTGCGGATCGCGCGATAGACCTCGGGATCGCGCTCGCCGGAGTCGCCCACGAGGATGAACCGGCGGCGCGGGAGGCGCAGCATGAGATCGGCGATCTGGCGGACTTTCTGGTCGAGCGTGGCGAGGCCTCCGCCCACCGCGAATGAAAGCAGGCTGCCCACCGCGCCGCGCTCGACCAGGTTGAGGCGCAGCGGCTTCATGTGCAGCGTCCCGGCCGGGAATTTCTCCTGCTCGAACAGGAACCGGGCGAGCACGCCGTACATCTGCCATGGGCTGCCCGACACGTAGTGGAATGACGCTTCGGCGGCGGCCTGTTCCCCCCCGGCCATGGCAACGAGCCGCTCGCGCATGCCCGGGACGGCCGTGAATGCGTGCAGGAAAGTGTTGCGCAGCACGGCCCGCTTTCCCGCCGGTATGCCAGTGGCCTTGAGCGTGTCGTCGATGTCGCACACGATGGAGAGACCGTCGGGCTCGAGGAAACGGATTGCGCCGATGCCTTCGCCGAACCCGTCGCCGCTGCGCGCACGGATCGCGAGCCACGGGTCGCGCGGGCTGCCCGCGCCGGCGATTCCGGCAGCGCTGCTCACGGCGGCGGCGGCGTCGCGCCGCGCGCGCACATCGCGCACGAGGGTGTCGGGGACCCGCATCGCTTCCTCGACGATGCCGCCGGGCGTGGTCATCTGCGCAAAGCGGAACACCTTGCGCCCGGGATCCTCCTCGAATCTGAACTCGACCGCCTCGCGGTTCTTGTCGTCGGCGATGAAAGGCGCGAGGCACTCGCGTAGTTGCGCCTTTTCCGCCGGATCCAGCGCGCGCCGGAGGTCGCGCTCGAAATGCGCCACCGCCCAATCCTGGATCGCGCGTTCGACGAAGGGCGTGTCGCGGTTGTCGTGCACCCAGACGCGCATCGGCGCGACCCACGTCCCCGCATCCGCCGGGTCGCGATAGCCGTACGACGGGTAGACGGTGAGTTCCTTGCCTTCGATTCGCCGCCGGATGGCGGCGAAGAGCGCCCTGAGCTTGGTGCCCATTTCCGCGTGCTCTATTCGACCCTGAGCCCGGCCTGCCGCGCCGCCTTGCAAAGCGCGCGATCGTGCTGCTCAGGCAGGGACTCCTTCACGGCGGCCTCCCCATCAAAAAAAGGCCCGCCGAAGCGGGCCTGTCATGGCAAATGCGGTGGACAGGATGCGGGCGCCGCCTATTTCCCCAGGGCCTGCGTCACGGCGCGCTTGGCCATCACAGTGATGAGGTGGGCGCGATATTCGGCCGAGCCGTGCAGGTCGGCGTTGAGGCTGTCGGCGCTGATCGTGCCGGCGGGGACCGCTTCGGGATCGAACTTCGCCGTGAGCGCCTTCTCGATGGCAGTGGCGCGGAACACGCACGAGGCTGCCCCGGTGACGGCCACGCGCACGCCGCTGGCGGTGTCGGCCACGAACACGCCGACCAGCGCGAAGCGCGAGGCCGGGTTCTTGAACTTGATGTAGCCGGCGCGCTTGGCCGCCGGGAAGGTGACCGCGGTGATGAGCTCACCGGTTTCGAGCGCCGTCTCGAACAAGCCCTTGAAGAAATCATCGGCCGCGATCTTGCGCTTGTTGGTGGTGATGATCGCGCCCAGGCCCAGCACCGCCGCCGGGTAGCAGGCGGCGGGGTCGTTGTTGGCGAGCGAACCGCCGATGGTGCCCATGTGGCGCACCTGCCGGTCGCCGATTCCGCCGGCCAGGCGCGCGAGCGCCGGGATCAGCTTCTTCACGTCGGCGTTGGCCTCGACCTCGGCGTGTCGCGTCATCGCGCCGATGGTCACGGTGGAGCCGTCGGCCTTGATGCCCGTCAGCTCCTTGATGCCGCCGAGGTCGATGAGGTCGGTGGGCGAGGCGAGGCGCAGCTTCATCGCCTGCACCAGGCTCTGGCCGCCGGCGAGGATCTTGCCCTCGGCCTGCTTGCCGGCCAGCGTCAGCGCGTCACCGAGGGTGGTGGGCTTGTGGTAGGTGAATGCATGCATGTCTGGTTCTCCTGATGCTCTGAATCGAAATGGGTTGTGCGCCGGCGTCCCGGCTCAGGCGGCCTTGCGCCGTGCCGCCTGGATGGTGTTCCACACTGTCTGCGGGCTGGCCGGCATGGGCAGGTCGTTGATGCCGTAAGGCTGCAGCGCGTCGGTGATCGCGTTCATGAGCGCGGCTGGCGCGCCGATTGCGCCCGCTTCTCCGCACCCCTTCACGCCGAGCGGGTTGTGAGTGCATGCAGTTTCGCGCGTGTCGAGCTGGTAGCTCGGCACGTCGTCGGCGCGCGGCATGGTGTAGTCCATGTACGAGCCGGTGACGAGCTGGCCGCTCTCGGAGTCGTACTTGCAGCCTTCGAGGAGCGCCTGACCGATGCCCTGCGTGAGGCCGCCGTGCACCTGCCCCTCGACGATCATCGGGTTGATGATCTTGCCGAAATCGTCCACTGCCGTGAAGCGCTCGACTTTGGTCACGCCGGTGTCCGGGTCGATTTCGACCTCGCACACGTAGGTGCCGGCCGGGAAGGTGAAGTTGGCCGGGTCGTAGAAGGCGTTCTCGTTCAGGCCCGGCTCGAGCTTGTCGAGCGGGTAGTTGTGCGGCACGTACGCCGCGAAAGACACCTCGCCGATGGTCTTCTGCTTGTCGGTGCCGGCGACCTTGAAGATGCCGCGGTCGTACTCGATGTCGGTCTCGGCCGCCTCCATGAGGTGCGCCGCGATCTTCCTGCCCTTGGCGATGATCTTGTCCAGCGCCTTGTAGATCGCCGTGCCGCCGACCGCGATCGAGCGCGAGCCGTAGGTGCCCATGCCGAACAGGACCTTGTCGGTGTCGCCGTGCACGATGTCGACGCTCTCGATCGGGATGCCGAGGCGGTCGGCCACCACCTGCGCAAAAGTCGTCTCGTGGCCCTGGCCGTGCGAATGCGAACCGGTGAACACCGTGCAGCTTCCGGTCGGGTGCATGCGCACCTCACCTGCCTCGAACAGGCCCGCGCGCGCGCCCAGCGCCCCGGCGATGTTCGACGGCGCGATGCCGCACGCCTCGATGTAGGCCGCGTAGCCCAGCCCGCGCAGCTTGCCCTTGGCTTCGGAGGCCTTGCGGCGCGCCGCGAACCCGGCCACATCGGCCATCTCGATGGCCGCTTTCATGGTGGCCTCGTAGTCGCCCGTGTCGTACATCAGCGCCACCGGCGTCTGGTAGGGGAACTCGCGGATGAAGTTGCGCCGGCGGATTTCGGCCGGGTCGAGTTTCATCTCGCGCGCGGCCTGCTCGACGATGCGCTCCACCACGTAGGTGGCTTCCGGGCGGCCAGCGCCGCGGTAGGCATCGACAGGCACGGTGTTGGTGAACACCGCGGTGACTTCGCAATGGATCACCGGTGTCTTGTACTGGCCGGCCAGCAGCGTCGCGTACAGGATGGTGGGCACGCACGAGGCGAAGGTCGACAGGTAGGCGCCCACATTGGCGGTGGTCTTCACGCGCAGACCGAGGAAGGTGCCGTGCTTGTCCATCGCCAGTTCGGCGGTGGTCACGTGGTCGCGCCCGTGGGCGTCGGACACGAATGATTCGCTGCGCTCGGCGGTCCACTTGACCGGCCGGTTGATCTGCTTGGAGGCCCACGTCACGACCACGTCTTCAGCGTACAGGTAGATCTTGGAGCCGAAGCCGCCGCCCACGTCCGGGGCGACCACGCGCACCTTGTGCTCGGGCAACCCGAGCACGAAGGCTGTCATGAGCAGCCGCTCCACGTGCGGGTTCTGGCTGGCGACATACAGCGTGTAGCTGTCGTCGGCGCGCGAGTACATGCCGTTGACCGCGCGGGGCTCGATGGCGTTGGGGATCAGGCGGTTGTTGACGAGGTCGAGTTTGGTCACGTGAGCGGCCTTGGCGAAGGCGGCATCGACGGCCGCCTTGTCGCCGAGCGCCCACACATAGCAGGTGTTGTCGGGCGCGGCCTCGTGCAACTGCGGCGCGCCCTTGGCGCGCGCCTTGGCCGCATCGACCACCGCCGGCAGCACGCCGTAATCCACTTCGAGCAGCTCGGCGGCGTCCTGCGCCTGGTCGAGCGTTTCGGCGATCACCACCGCGACCTGGTCGCCCACGTGGCGCACTTTGCCCTGCGCGAGCGGCGGGTGGGGCGGCTCCTTCATGGGTTGGCCGTTGACGTCGGTGATCAGCCAGCCGCACGGCAGGCTGCCGACCTTCAGGTCCTCGCCGGTGAACACGGCCAGCACGCCCGGCGCCTTGAGCGCCTTGTCCTTGCGGATCGCCTTGATGGTCGCGTGCGCATGCGGCGAGCGCACGAACACGGCATGGGTCTGGCCCGGCAGGGTCACGTCGTCGGTGTACTGCCCGGCACCGGTCAGGAACCGGTAGTCCTCCTTGCGTTCGATCCTTGCTCCGATCAGCGGTGCGTTCATGCTTGTCTCCTCGGTCTGTCCACTCAACTCGCTGGAACTTCCCTGGAATGCTCGTCGCGCGGGCCTTTACTTGGCAGCGGCCATCGCTTTGGCGCCCGCGGCGATCGATTTGACGATGTTGTGGTAGCCGGTGCAGCGGCACAGGTTGCCTTCCAGCCCTTCGCGGATCTCGGTCTCGGACAGGTCGGGGCGGCCCTTGGCGAGGTCGATTGCGTTCATGACCATGCCCGGGGTGCAGAAGCCGCACTGCAGGCCGTGGTTTTCCTTGAAGGCGGCCTGCATCGGGTGCAGCGTGCCGTCGGGCGCGGCGATGCCCTCGATGGTCACGATGTTCGCGCCCTCGGCCTGCATGGCCACCATCGAGCACGATTTCACCGCCTTGCCATTCATGTGCACGGTGCAGGCACCGCATTGCGCCGTGTCGCAGCCCACGTGGGTGCCGGTAAGGCGCAGCTCCTCGCGGATGAAGGTGACCAGGAGCGTGCGCTCCTCGACCTGGGCCGAGGCGGGTTTGCCGTTGACGGTCATGGATACTTTGATGGACATGGAAGCTCCTTGCTCTTGGATTGCCTGGGTTGCGATTCTTTTCTGGGCGGACCGGCGCAGTGCAGTTCGGTCGGAAGCCTGATCCGCCGGGGAATCGGGATGCTAGCGCACGCGATTGGCCCCGGCAAACGAATCACGGTGCGTGGGGTCGATGTCCGGCAGGACGTTTGCAACATCCTCGCAGTCCCGCGGGGAGGATGGAGGGCAGCCTCGGCCGCCACATTCTGCTGCACTGCGATATCCGCCAAATGGAGGATGTAAGGCCAGCGTCAGCGTGCCGAAAGCTGGCGGCAAAGCCCTGCTGTTAGCTTGCAGACCCTTCGCCTGTGCGGGTCCTTATTACGTGTATCGCTTTGTCCTGACCCTAGTGGCTGCCGGGTGCGTTTGCGCTACCGGACCGGCGTTCGGGCGCGACCTGTCGCTCGCCGAAACCGAGCAACTGGTGGTGCGCGGCAACCGCGACCTGCAAGCCGCGCGGCGCCTGGTGGAATCGGCCGGGGCGGGCATCCTGCAGGCGGACGTGCGCCCCAATCCCGTCGTTTCGTATAACGCCTCGGGGATCAGCAACAGCATCGGCGCCGGACCGGCCTACAACAAGCGCATCGACAATACGTTCCGCATCGACCAGCTGGTCGAGCGTGGCAACAAGCGCGAGCTGCGCGTGGAGGCGGCGAAAAACCTCGAGCGAGCGGCGCAGAGCGACGCCTCCGACGTGCTGCGCCAGCAGCTCCTGCTCGCACGCAACGCCTACACCGACCTGCAGCAGGCGCAGGCCAAGGCCGAAATCCTCGTCAGCATGGCCGGGCTGTTCTCCAGCACCTACTCGGCCGCGCAGACGCGCCTGAAGGCAGGCGACCTCGCCTCGGCGGACGTGGCGCGCGTGCAGGTCGACTACGAGCGCGCGCAGAACGACCTGCGCGTCGCGCAGGCGGAACTTGCGCGGATCAGGTACGCACTCGCCTACCTCGTCGCCGACGAAGCCGGCGCAGTGCAACTCCGCGCATCCGACCCCTGGCCGGCGGTCGAGGCGCTCGACCCGGCCGAGGTGCAGCGGGCCATCACACAGTCGGTGGAGACGCGGCCCGACGTGCTCTCGGCCAAGGCGCGCGTGGAAGCCACCGAAAAGCTGCGCGACCTCGCCCGCAGCCAACGCACACGCGACATTTCCGTGGGAGCGCAGTTCGAGCGCTATCCAGGCACCCAGCCGGCTAACAGCGTCGGTGTCGGGCTTTCTTTGCCGCTGCTGTTCGGTAACGATTTCTCCGGCGACATCCAGCGCGCCGAAGTCGACCGCTACGCAGCGCTCGACACGCTCGACAAGGTGCGCGCGGTGGCGGTTACCGAGATCGCGCGGGCCGCTTCCGACTTGCAATCGGCGGCCGAAAGGCGCAGCCGCTACGACGGGTCGCTGCTCGCCGCGGCGCAGCGCTCGGCCGAGGCCGCGGAGTTCGCATTCAAGCGCGGCGCCACCTCGGTGCTCGAAGTGCTCGATGCGCGTCGCACGCTGCGCGCGGTGCAGCTCGAAGCCCTGGCCGCGCGCGCCGAATACGCCAAGGCGGCGCATGCCTGGCGCGCAAGCCTGCAGGGTGCCGTGCCCGCCATGTACGGTGCCGGCGCTGCGCCAACGGTCGGCGTGCCGGCCCAGAAATGAGCCCCACGCATAAGATGCACGGTGAACCCGCACCCGCTGAAATCCTGGTCACCAGGGTCGCGGTCCTGCCGGCCGCGCGGCGGTCGGTTCTCCCCGCACTGTTCCTCGCGGGCGCGGCGCTGCTGATGGCCGGCTGCGACGAACCTCCACGCGCGGCCCAGCCGTTGCAGGTGGCCAAAGCGGTGGGCAACGCGGTCGAATTCCCACAGGGGAGCACGCAGCTCGGCGCTATCGTGACCGAAACCGTCGCGCCGCGCGGCGAGGCGGTCACGCGCCTGAACGGTCGCATCGTGTGGGACGAGGACCGCACCGTGCGCGTGTTCCCGCCGCTCGCCGGGCGGGTGCTGTCGATCGCCGTGCGCCCCGGCGACACGGTGCAGGCGGGCCAGACACTGGCGGTGGTGTCCGCGCCCGAGCTGGGACAGGCCCAGGCCGAGGCGCGCCGCGCCGAGCAGGACCGCGCGCTGGCGCAGAAGAACCTCGCCCGTGTGCAGGAACTGCACGGCGCGGGCGTGGCGCCGGCCAAGGACCTGCAGGCCGCGCAGGCCGAGCTTGCGCGCAACGAATCCGAGCTCGCCCGCACCGCCGCCAAGCTTTCCCTCTATGGCGCCCGTTCGGCGAGCGTGGACCAGCGGTTCGCGCTGCGCAGCGCGATCGGCGGCGTGGTGGTGGAGCGCAACCTCAATCCCGGCCAGGAGCTGCGCCCGGACCAGGCGCCTGAGCGCGCACCGTTCGTGATCTCCGACCCGACCCGACTGTGGTTCGTGCTCGACGTGGCCGAGGCCGACGCGGGGCTGCTGCGGCCGGGCGCGGTGGTCACGCTGCGCTCGCCGCTGCTGGGCGAGGGGGTGGCGGCCGGTCGGGTGGTCCACGTGGCCGACGCGGTCGACACGCAGTCGCGCACGGTAAAGGTCCGCGGCACGGTGGACAACAAGGACCGCCGGCTGAAGGCGGAGATGTACGTCACCGCCGAGATGCGCAGCGCCGCTGCTCCCGGCATGGTGGTGCCGGCCAAGGCGGTGTTCCTGCGCGGCGACCGATACTTCGTGTTCGTGCAGGCCGCGCCGGGGCGCTTTGAGCGGCGCGAGGTGAGCGTGGGGCCGGCGACCAACGGTTCGCAGGTGCTCCTGGGCGGGGTCAAGGAGGGCGACAAGGTGGTGGCCGACGGCGCATTGCTCCTGCAGCGCATCCTCGCAACCGCGGGCAACCGCTGAGCCGCGCCACCGCACCGGACCCCTGAGCCCATGAAACCCGCCGCAAGCCCCGCCAGGCCCTCCCGCCGATGATCCGCAGGATCGTCTCGTTCTCGCTCTACCAGCCGCTGTTCGTGGTGCTCGGGCTGGTGTTTTTCATCGGCGCGGGCATCGCGGCGTTCAATTCGTTGCCGGTAGAAGCTTTTCCCGACGTGACCGACACCCAGGTCACGGTGATTACGCTGTATCCGGGGCGCGCCGCAGAGGAAGTAGAAAAGCAGATCACGGTGCCGCTCGAGGTCGCGCTCTCCGGGCTGCCCAACGCGGTGCGCATGTTCGCCCACACCCAGTTCGGGCTGTCGTTCGTGATCCTCACGTTCGACGACAAGGCCAACGGCTATTTCGCGCGCCAGCAGGTGGTCGAGCGGCTGCGCGAGGTGGACTTGCCCGCCGGCGTGCACGCCGAGCTCGCGCCTTTCTCCACCGCGGTGGGCGAGATCTACCGCTATCGCATGAAGGGCGAGGGCGCCTCGGCCACCGACCTGCGCACCTACCAGGACTGGGTCGTGCTGCGCCAGTTGAAGCAGGTGCCCGGTGTGGCCGACGTGGTGAGCCTGGGGGGCTTGGTCAAGCAGTACGAGGTGCACCCGGATGCGGCGCGCATGCGCGATTTCAAGGTCACCCTCGCGCAGCTCTCGCTGGCCATCGAACGCGGCAACGCCAACGCCGGCGGCAGCTATGTGGAGCAGGGCCGCCAGCAATACCTCATCCGCGGCATCGGCCTGTTCACCGGGCCACAGGACATCGCCGACGTGGCGGTGGCCGAGAGGAACGGCGTGCCGGTGCTGGTGCGCGACATCGCCACGGTCAATGTGGGCGCGGTGCCGCGCCAGGGCATCTCGGGCCAGAACGAGGAGGACGACGTGGTCACCGGTGTGGTGCTCATGCGCCGTGGCGAAAACCCCTCCAACGTTCTCAGGGGCGTGCGCGAAAAAATCGACGCGCTCAATGCCACCGGCCTGCCGCCAGGCGTGAAGGTCGAGCCGATCTACGACCGTACCTGGCTCATCAGCAAGACCCTGAAGACGGTGTTCACCAACCTGGTCGAGGGCGCGCTGCTGGTGTCGTTCGTGCTTTGGCTGTTCCTCGGCAACCTGCGAGCCGCGGCGATCGTCGCGGTGACCATCCCGCTCGCGCTGCTCGCCACCTTCCTTGGCCTCACGTGGGTGGGCATCCCGGCCAACCTGCTATCGCTCGGCGCGATGGACTTCGGCATCATCGTCGACGGCGCGGTGATCGTGGTCGAGAACGTATTCCGCAAACTGTCCGAGGCGAGCCACGGCCACAAGGTGCTCGAGTCGGTCAAGCGCAAGCACATCATCCTCGAGGCGGCCGTGGAGGTGGGCCGGCCGACGCTGTTCTCGATGCTGATCATCATTGCCGCGCACATCCCGATCTTCACCCTGCAGCGCCACGAGGGGCGGATCTTCGCGCCGATGGCCTACTCCGTGGTTTCGGCCCTGGTGGGCGCGCTGGTGCTCTCCCTCACGCTGGTGCCCCTGCTGTGCTCGGTGATGCTGAAGAAGAACCTGCCCGAAAAGGAGAACTTCATCGTGCACGCTGCGCGCAGCGTGTATGAGCCGTCGCTGGCGTGGGCGCTCGCCCACACCAAGACTGTCATCGGCGTGGCGGTGCTGGCCCTGGCGGCAAGCCTCGCGCTGGTGCCGCGCCTGGGCACCGAGTTCCTGCCCGAATTGAACGAGGGGGCGGTGTGGATCAACGTGCAGCTCCCCAACAGCGTCTCGGTGAGCGAGTCGCAGGAGATGACGGCCAAGATCCGCGCTGCGATCCGCAAGTTCCCCGAAGTGGCCGGGGTGACCTCCAAGGCCGGCCGGCCCGAGGACGGCACCGACCCCAAGCTGATCTCGATGGCCGAATTCCTCGTCGACGTGAAGCCCGAGGACGAGTGGCAGAGAAAAGACGGCAAGCCCGCCCTGCTGAAGGAGATGGACGAGGCCATCTCGCGCATCCCCGGGATCAAGCCCACCTTCTCGCAGCCGATCCGCGACAACGTGCTCGAGTCGATCTCGCAGATCGACGGCCAGATCGTGATCAAGGTGTTCGGCGACGACCTGGAGGTGCTCGCCGAGCAGGCGCGCGCGGTGCTGAAGAACGTCGAGTCGGTGCCCGGTGTGGCGCGCGCGTTCGTCGACCGGCTGGGCGAGTTGCCGCAGATCCAGATCCGCGTAGAGCGCGCCCGAGCCGCGCGCTACGGCCTCAACGTGGCCGACATCCAGGACGTGATCGAGACCGCGCTCGGCGGCAAGGCGGTGACCCAGATCTGGGAGGGCGAGCGGCGCTTCGGCGTGGCGGTGCGCCTGGAGGAAGCCGAGCGCTCGCTCACGCGCATGCAGGGCCTGCTGGTGGCGACACCGGCCGGGGCCTACGTGCCGCTGTCCGAGGTGGCCTCTTTCCGCACCGTCAGCGGCAGCATGAACATCGCGCGCGAGAACGGCCGGCGCGTGTACGCGATCGGCGTATTTATCCGCGGTCGCGATATGGGCAGCGTGGTGTCCGACATGCAGGACCGGGTGGCCAAGAGCATCACCCTGCCCAAGGGCTACGAGATCACCTGGTCGGGCGAGTTCGAGAACCAGGAGCGCGCCATGGCGCGCCTGTCGGTGATCGTGCCGATCTCGATCCTGATCATCTTCCTGATCCTGTTCGACGCCTTCAAGTCGTTCAGGAACGCCCTGCTCATCATCGCCAACATCCCGTTCGCGCTGATCGGCGGCATCTGCGCGCTGTGGGTGACCGGCATCTACCTGTCGGTGTCGGCGGCCATCGGCTTCATCGCGCTGTTCGGCCAGGCGGTGCTCAACGGCGTGGTGATGGTCACGCTGTTCAACGACCTGCGCGAGCACGGCGCCACTCCCGCCGAGGCGGTGACCAGCGGCGCGCTGCTGCGGTTGCGCACCATCCTCATGACCGCGCTGCTCGCTTCGCTCGGACTTCTGCCGATGGCGCTGTCGCACGGCATCGGCGCCGAGACGCAGAAGCCGCTGGCGGTGGTCGTCATCGGCGGCCTGGTGAGCGCGACGCTGCTCACGCTGTTCGTGCTGCCGGTGCTGTATGTCCTGTTCTCGGGCGCGCGCGGCCGCGCCGGGGGATCCCACCCCGACGTGCGAAAGGAAGCCTGAGTCCCCGAAGGAGAGCGCATGGAAACCGATCGCCCTGCAGTCAACCCTCCCCGCAACGCCCAGCACACGGATCCCGATAGCGGCCAGTCGCGCCTGCTCATCGTCGAGGACGACGGCAGCCTCGCCGCGGGTCTCGCGCGCGCGCTCGGCCTCGAAGGCCACTCGGTCGAGCACCTCGACTCGGGCGAGGCGGCGCTCGCGCGCATCAACGAGGTCGCATTCGACCTGGTGGTGCTCGACATCGGTCTGCCCGGCATCGACGGGTTCGAGGTGCTGCGCAGGCTGCGCCTGGCGGGCCAGGCGGTGCCGGTGCTGGTGCTCACCGCGCGCGATGCAGTCGGCGACCGCGTGCATGGCCTGGACCTCGGGGCCGACGATTACATGTCCAAGCCTTTCGCGCTGCCGGAACTGGCCGCGCGGGTGCGGGCCCTCATCCGCCGCGGCCAGGCCGACGCGGGGCCGCGCTCCTCGCACGGTCCGCTCGAACTCGATCGCGCCGGCCGGCGCGCCTACCTGCGCGGCGCCCCGCTCGAGCTGGCCGCGCGCGAGTGGGCCGTGCTGCAGATCCTGCTCGAGAAGGTAGAGAAAGTGGTGAGCAAGGAGTCGTTCATCGAATCCCTCACCAACTACGAGGAGGACCTGTCCTCGAACGCGATCGAGGTCTACATCTCGCGCCTGCGCGCCAAGCTCGAGCCGGCGGGCATCCGGATCCGCACGGTGCGCGGCTTTGGCTATATGCTGGAGGAGTTCCGCGAAGCACCGGGGTAGCCAGCTTCAGGTGCGTGCAAGCGCAAGTTAAGGCTGTCGCAAGTGCATTGCACCACAATCCGCACTCTCATTTTCCTGGCGTGACCGCACCATGCGCAGGACTCCTCTCTTCGTCGCTGCCCTGGCCTTCGCTGCCGCCGTGTTTTCTGCCGGCGCGTGGTGGGGCGGGCGTGCTCCCGCGCCTGTCGCCGCCTCCGCCGTGGTCGTCATGAAGGAGCCCGATGTGCTGCGCTTTGCCGCCGGTGCGCCGCAACTTGCGATGCTGCAGATCACCGCCGCCCCGCAGATGCCGGTGCCGTTGGCTGAACCGCTCAACGCACGCATCGTGTTCGACGAGGGCGCGACCGCGCGCATCGCGAGCCCGGTGCCGGGGCGCATAGTGAGCCTGTCGGCCCAACCCGGCGATGTGGTGAAGGCGGGTGAGGCGCTTGCGGTCATCGATGCGCCCGACCTCGGCGCGGCGCAGGCCGACCTCGCCAAGGCGCGCGCCGACGAGCGGCGCAAGTCGCTGGGTTATGCGCGTGCGAATGAGCTTTTCAAGGGCGAGGTCCTGCCGCGCAAGGATCTGGAGTCCAGTGAGGCCGACCTCGAAGCCGCGCATGCGGAGTCGCAGCGCGCCTCGCTGCGCCTGGCCAACCTCAATCCGCGCAGTGCGCGGCTCACGGGTCAGCGCATGGTGCTCGCTTCGCCAGTGGCCGGCGTGGTGGCCGAGCGCAAGGCCAACCCCGGCATGGAAGTGCGGCCCGACCTCGCCGACCCGTTGTTCGTGATCACCGACCTGAAGCGCGTGCAGGTGCTGATCGACGTGCCCGAGGCGCACCTGGCCAAGATCGGCGTGGGCCAGCGCATCGGCGTGCAGGTCGATGCCTACCCGGAGGAGCGCTTCACCGGCCGGGTGGAGCGCATCTCGCCCTCGGTCGATCCCTCCACGCGCCGTGTGCAGGTGCGCTGCTCGGTCGACAA
>JBBQCV010000092.1:0-13324 GCA_038319115.1 Burkholderiales bacterium
GAACAACAAGAACCGCGAGTACCCGGAGATCGACAAGCGGATCAAGGAAACCTACATCGCGGCGAGCACGGCGCAGAAGACGAAGCTGTATGACATGTATGCGCGGTTCTTCCGGTGGGCGAGCGATAGGCTGGATCAAAACGGGATATTGGCGTTTGTGACGAATCGCAGCTTTATTGCGAGCCGTACTTTTGATGGGTTTCGCGCTGAAGTGGAAAAGGAGTTCAACGACATCTACATCGTGGACCTCGGTGGCGACGTGCGCTCAAACGCCAGACTTTCAGGAAGTAAACACAACGTCTTCGGAATTCAAACAGGCGTTGCCGTCAGCTTCATGGTTAAGCGGGCGAGAACAAAGGGCTGCCGAATCTACTACGCTCGCCGACCTGAAATGGAAACTGCGGAGGAAAAACTCTCCTTTCTTGGAGGCGCTGGGCTTTCAAGCCTCCCATTGGAAGAAGTAAGGCCCGACAAGAAGCACTCTTGGGTCAACTTGAGTCAGAACGACTTTGATTCGCTCCTTCCGATCGCAAGCAAGGAATCCAAGCTCGCAAGAAATGCTGGAAAAGAAAAGACGATCTTCAAGCTGTTTTCGCTTGGTGTTGTCACCAACCGGGACGAGTGGGCCTACGGACACGATGCGAAGGCCGTTGCGGCGAAGATTCGCGCCCTTATCGACGTCTACAACACTGACGTTGCACGCCTATCGACGGACGTCAAGAACGACAAACTTGCCGACATGCTCGACATCAGCATCAAATGGACGCGGGCGGTCAAGAATGATCTGCGCCGCGGAACCATTTATGCGTTTGATCCGGAACTTGTAGTTTCGAGCTACTACCGTCCATTCGTAAAACGCCACCTCTACTTCAGTAGGCAACTGAACGAGATGGTCTACCAAATGCCCCAACTGTTTGGGCACGAAGTAGGTGAGAACGTGGGCTTCTGTTTCGCATCGGAAGAACGCTCCGAATTCGGAGTGATCGCATTCGATGAGGTTCCCAACAAAGACGTGTTCATGCCAAGCGCGGCTCAGGTCATGGGACTTTATCGATACGAGCATGGCAAGCGCATCGACAACATCACCGACTGGGCCCTGACCCAGTTCCGCAAGCAATACGAAAAGGGCCCCAAAAAGCCCAAACGCCTCATCGACAAGGAGTCCATCTTCCACTACGTCTACGCCGTCCTCCACGATCCAATCTACCGCGAGAAGTACGCCCAGAACCTCAAGCGCGAGTTCCCCCGCATCCCGTTCTACGCAAACTTCTGGCAGTGGGCCGACTGGGGCAAGGCGCTGATGGACATGCACATCGGCTACGAGGCTGTCGAACCCGCAAAGCTGAAGCGCACCGACGTGGAAGACGAAAAGGCCAGCAAGGCCGGGCTGAAGCCCAAGCCGATGCTCAAAGCCGACAAGGAAGCCGGCCGCATCGTGCTCGACACCGAAACAGTTCTCGAAGGCGTCCCGCCCGAAGCCTGGGACTACCGGCTCGGCAACCGCTCCGCGCTCGAATGGATCCTCGACCAGTACAAGGAGTCCAAGCCCAAGGACCCGACGATCCGCGAGAAGTTCGACACCTACCGGTTCGCCGACTACAAGGAGAAGGTGATCGACCTGCTCCTGCGGGTCACGACGGTTTCGGTGGAAACGCAGGGCATCGTGACCGCAATGCGGGCGGTGGAACGTTAAAGTCTTCGCAACTTGGCTTTGAGCGCGGCAGGCGCCACGGCGACCAGCGCAGCGCGTTCAGCGCGGGTGAGGAACAGCGGGCGCAACTGGGGCGTTTCCATGAGCTCGTAGCCCAGCCGCGGGGTGCCGCGGATGTCTCTGCGGCGCAACTCCGCCCAGAGCCCCACCGCGGCGACCACGAAAGGCAGGATGAGCAGGAACAGGAACGAACGGTCGAGCGCGGCGAACCACTCGCCCCAGTTCCTCGAGGTCGAAGCCCTCGAGGAACTGGGGCTGGAACCCCCACAGCGCATCAATGGACACACTCACCATTCGGGACGACGACACGTAATTCGTGGGCGCTATACTCCCTTTCCCCTACGCTTCGAGGTCTTCCAGGCATGGAACGCGTGATCCAGCTGCACATAGAGAAACTACCCGAAGGCGTCTACCTCGCGACCAGCGACGACCTGCAGGGGCTCGTTGCACAGGGACGCACCATTCAGGAAACGATTGAAATCGCGCACGACGTCGCCAAGAAACTCCTCGAATCGCAGGGCGCCGCGCCCGGAACGGACCTGCCGATCGTTGCGGAGGCTTTCGACTACCCGCTCATCGTCGCGACCTGATGGGGCGGCTCGCGGGATTCCGATACCGCGACATCGTCCGCCGGCTCAAACGCCTCGGATTCGGGTTCCATCGCCAGGCCGCCGGCAGCCACGAAATCTGGTTCAGCCCCCATAGCAGCCGGTATACAACGATCCCGAATCACCCGGGCGACATGCCCGAGGGGACGCTGCGGGCGATTCTGAAACAGGGCGGCATTGAACCGGACGATTTTCTGGCCGAGCGCTGAGCCGCATGAGCCAGCTCCTCATCCAGCAGTACCTCAACCAGCTCGCGATGCTCAGGAAGGTTTCGGGGACCAGGCGCGAGAGCGTCGTGCGCGAGGCGTTCAAGGACCTGTTGAAGGGGATGGGCCGAAAAGCAGCGGGGGCATCGTGACCACCATGCGGGCGGTGGACCACTAGAGTCTTCGCAGCTTGGCTTTGAGCGCCGCCGGCGCCACGGCGACCAGCGCCGCGCGTTCCGCGCGGGTGAGGAACAGCGGGCGCAGCTGGGGCGTTTCCATGAGCTCGTAGCCCAGCCTCGGGGTGCCGCGGATGTCCAGGCCCGCGGCGCGCAGCGTGTCGATGTCGCGGTACACGGTGCGCAGGCCCGCGCCGGTGGCCTCCACCAGCGCCGCCGCGGTGCAGACCTCTGCGTCGGCCAGCGCGAGGTACAGCGCCGCCAGCCGCATCGGGCGCGATGAAATACTGCCAAGTTTCATGTTATCCCCCATTGTCTGCTCGCTGTCCGGGTGAAATGTTGCCATCGTACCCGCGCGGGGCCATGTGTGCATCCACCCGGCTTAGAACCACCACAGCGCAACGATGGCGATGAAGGTGGGCGGCAGCGCGGCGACGAACAGCCCGAAGGGGTTGATGGCGCCATCGTCGAAAGTGTCCTTGAGGATCGCGAAGCCCGCCGGGTTGGGCGCGTTGGCGATCACCGTGAGGCCGCCGCCGGCGACCGCGCCGGCCACCAGCGCGTACTTGAAGCTGTCGGACACGCCCTCGACCAGCGACCCCATGTAGGTAAGCGCGGCGTTGTCGGTGACCGCAGTCAGCGCCACGGCGCCAAAGAAGAGCGCGTCCCCGTTGAGGCTGGACAGGGCGGGCTGCAGCCACCATTTCTGCTGCCCGCCGAGGACCACGAGGCCGGCGAGGAAGAACCCGACCATGAGGCCTTCGCGCAGGATCAGGCGGTCGTGGTGGAGCTCGTACGCGTCGGCCAGGCCGAGGAACAGGAGGAACAGGCCCATGAAGACTTCGATGTGGTGGTTGGTCAGCACCACCATGGCGAGGAGCGCCACGTTGATCGCGACGAACACCAGCGGCACGCGGGCGAACAGCGGCTTGTCGAACGCCCCGGCGCGCTCGGCAAGCTCGCGCCGGAAGATGAGCGTGAGAAGCGCGCTGTTGACGAGCACCGCCAGCGCCGCCTTCCAGCCGAACATGGCGAAGACGTAGGGCGTGGTCCATTGCCACGTCGCCGCCACCATGAGGATCGGCGGCGCGGCGAAACTCGTCAGCGTGCCGCCGATGGACACGTTGACGAACAGCACGCCGAGGGTCGCGTAACGCAGGCGCGCCGACACCTGCTTGGAGAACAGCGTCTCGCGCAGCATGAGCGCGGCCAGCGTCATGGCCGCAGGCTCGGTGATGAACGACCCGAACAGCGGCACGAGCGACAGGCTCACAAAGGTCACCGCGAGGCCGGGCCGCATCGGCAGCACCGCGGCGACGCGCGCCACGATATCGGAGGCGAGCTGCATGATCGGCCGGCTGGCGGCGATCACCATGATGGCGAACACGAACATCGGCTCGACGAAGCGCTGCGACTCGAGGTACTCGGTGGTGGCGGTTGCGCCCTGCAGCAGCGCCATGGTGACGAGCAGCACCAGCGCCCAGATGCCGAACACGGTCTCCACCTCTCCCACCAGGTGCCACAGCCCCGCGTGAGCGGGGTTGGTGTGGGCGAGGTGCTCGAAATAGCGGGTCGAGAAAGTGTGCAGGACGGCCACCGAAAACAGGATGGCCGCGATAACTTCGAGTGTGTGGGGGTTCGCATCGATCATGCCCCCACCATAATTGATCCGCGCGAATCGCGAAAGTCGCGATACCCTTGCGCAGCCGAGCGAGCAGGCGGCCGGGCGGCGCTGGGCAAGCCCTCGTCCAGGGACTAGCCCGGCTCGCGCGCCGGCCTCGGGGGCCGGTCGCGCGAGGTTATCCGCGGGGTTGTCCGCGGGGTTGCTCACACGTTGGGCTTGGGCTAACCTGAAACGGCTGTCTTCCACAGGGGGAACACATGAGAATCGACCGCATTGCTGCAGTTTTTTCGTTCGCGGCGCTCGCTGCCGCATTAACGCCACAGGCGCTCGCGCAGGAGAAGGTGCTGCGCGTGGTGCCGCACTCCAACCTCGCGATCCTCGACCCGATCTGGACCACGGCGTACATGAGCCGCAACCACGGCTACATGATCTACGACACCCTGTTCGGCACCGACGAGAAGGCCCAGATCAAGCCGCAGATGGTGGAAAGCTGGAGCGCGAGCCCGGACAACCGCCTGTGGACGTTCAAGCTGCGCCCGGGTCTTGCGTTCCACGATGGCAAGCCGGTCACCGGCGAGGACGTGATCGCCTCCATCGGGCGCTGGGGCAAGCGCGACGCGATGGGCACGGCCCTGTTCACGTTCGTCGACCGCATGGATTCGCCGACGCCCGACACCTTCCGCATTTTCCTGCGCGAAGCCTGCGGGTTCCTGTTGGAGGCGCTGGGCAAGCCTTCGTCCAACGTGCCCTTCATCATGCCCAAGCGCGTGGCCGACACCGACCCGTTCAAGCAGATCGATGACTACACCGGCTCGGGGCCCTACATCTTCAAGCGCGACGAGTTCAAGCCCGGCGACAAGGCGGTGTACGTGAAGAACACCAAATACGTCCCGCGCAAGGAGGCGCCTTCGGGCACGACCGGCGGCAAGAACGTGTACGTCGACCGGGTCGAATGGAATCTCGCGCTGCGCGATGCGCAGGCACAGGTCAACGCGCTGCAAAAAGGCGAAGTCGACATCCTCGAAGCCCTCGCGTTCGACCACTTCGAGGCGGTGCGCAAGGATCCGAACATCCAGATCCCCAAGTACTCCACCGTCAACCTGCAGTACATGGCGCGCTTCAACCACCTGAACAAGCCATTCGACAATCCCAAGGTGCGCCAGGCCGTGCTGGCCGCGTTCTCGCAGCAGCCTTTTTTGCAGGCGCAGGTCGGGGTCAAGGAGCTGTACAACACCTGCCCGTCGATGTTCACCTGCGGCACGCCCTACGGCAGCGCCGTGGGCAGCGAGATCCAGTCGAAGTCCACCATGCGCAAGGCGCAGGAGCTGCTGAAGACCTCGGGCTACGATGGCACGCCCATCGTGCTCATGAAGCCCACCGACCTCGCCTCGATCCAGAAACTGCCCGACGTGGCCGCGCAGCTCATGCGCCAGGCCGGATTCAAGGTCGACCTGCAGGCGATGGACTGGCAGACGCTGGTCGGCCGGCGCGCCAAGAAGGACCCGATCGACAAGGGCGGCTGGCACATGTTCCTCACCGCGTGGCAGGGCCATGACATCTGGAATCCGATCGCCAACGCCGCCATGGACACGCGCGGCGAAGCTTCCGGCTGGTTCGGCTGGGCCAAGGACGACAAGATCGTCGAATTGCGCAACCAGTTCATGCGCGAGACCGACGAGGCCAAGAAGAAGAAACTCGCCGACGCGATCCAGACGCGCGCCTTCGAGGTCGGCACGCACGTGCCGCTGGGCGAGTACACGCAGCCGATGGCCGCGCGCAAGAACATCACCGGGTTCTTTATCTCCAACGGCAACATCTACTGGAACCTGAAGAAGAACTAGGCGATTCCGATTAGCCGCAACGGGAGGGCCTGAAAAGGGGGCGGCGCCGCGCGCAGCCCCCTTTCCCGTTCCATGTACAGGTTCCTCGCCCGCAGGCTGCTCGCGACCATCCCCGTATTGGCGGTGGTCGCGGTCCTCGTGTTCCTCTTGCTGCGGCTCACCCCCGGCGACCCGGCGGCGATCCTCGCCGGCGACGCGGCCAACACCGAGCAGATCGCGCGCATCCGCACCACGCTGGGCCTCGACCGCCCGCTGATCGTGCAGTTCGGCATCTGGGCGCGCGAGATCCTGTCGGGCGACCTGGGCGAGTCGTTCTATTTCAAGATGAAAGTGACCGAACTCATCGGCCAGCGGCTGGAGGCGACGGTTTCGCTTGCGGTGCTCACTATCATCGTGGCGGTGTTCACCGCGGTGCCGCTCGGCGTGATCGCCGCGTGGCGTTTCGGCGGCTGGTTCGACCGCATCCTGATGGGCTTTTCGGTGATGGGCTTTTCAGTGCCGGTGTTCGTGCTCGCCTACATCCTCATCTGGATCGTGTCGCTCAAGCTCGGATGGCTGCCGGTGCAGGGCTACAAGCCGATATCGGATGGCTTCGGGCCCTTCCTGCGCCACCTGATCCTGCCTTCGATCACGCTGTCGGTGATCTACATCGCCCTCATTGCCCGCGTCACGCGGGCATCGGTGCTCGAGGCCCTGGGCGAGGACTACATCCGCACCGCGCGCGCCAAGGGACTGCCCGAGTCGCGCGTGCTCATCCGCCACGCCCTCGCAAACGCCGCGATACCCATCGTCACCGTCATCGGCATCGGCATCGCGCTGCTCATCGGCGGGGTGGTGGTGACCGAATCGGTGTACGCGATTCCCGGTCTTGGCCGGCTCACGGTGGACGCGGTCCTGGCGCGTGACTTCCCCACCATCCAGGGCGTGATCCTGTTCTTCTCGGTGGTGTATGTCATGGTCAACCTGCTGGTGGACGTTTCGTACGTGTTCTTCGACCCTCGGATCCGTTACTGATGAGCATCGACACCACGCGCGGCGACCCCAGCGGGATCGGCGCGGGCCGCGGGGACGAGGACCTCTCGACCGAGTCCGCCGCCGTCATCCGGCAGGAAAGCGCGTGGCAGCGCGTGCGCCGCAGCTGGTCGGTGCGCATCGGCGGCGGCGTGCTCCTCGCGCTGCTGTTGATCGCCATCGCCGCGCCGTGGCTTGGCACGGTCGACCCTACCCTGTTCGATGCGGGCAGCCGCGACCTCAGGCCGGGTCAGTCGGGCGAGATCACCACGCTCGATGGCGACACCATCAAGCACACCTTCATCATGGGCTCCGACAGCTTCGGGCGCGACATCTACAGCCGGGTTCTCTACGGCACCCGCGTGTCGCTCGAGGTGGGCGCGTTCTCCGCCGTCGTCGCCCTCACTTTCGGCATCCTGCTCGGTTTGGTCTCGGGCTATGTGCGCTGGCTCGACGGCCCGCTCATGCGCGTCATGGACGGGATCATGGCGATCCCGGCGATCCTGATCGCCATCGCGCTGGTCGCCATGTGGCGCCCGAGCCTCATGACGGTCATCGTGGCGATCGCGATTCCCGAGATCCCGCGCGTCACCCGCCTGGTGCGCTCGCTGGTGCTGACCATCCGCGAGGAGCCTTATGTGGAGGCGGCCGTGTCGCTCGGCACGCCGGCGTGGAAGATCATGGGCGGGCACATCCTGCCCAACACCGTGGCCCCGCTGCTCGTGCAGGGCACCTACATCTGCGCTTTCGGCATCCTCGTGGAAGCGATCCTTTCGTTCCTCGGCGTGGGGCTGCCGCCGGACATCCCCACCTGGGGCAACATCATGTCGGAGGGACGCGTGCAGTTCGTGAGCTACCCGCACAACGTGTTCTTTCCGGGGATCTTCCTCGCCGCGACCGTACTCGCCGTGAACATCCTCGGCGACGGCCTGCGCGACACGCTCGACCCGAAGATGGCGCGCCGCGGGTGAACGGCCAAGGGGCCCACGGTGTGAAGCCGGACGCCGGTCCGGTGCTCGAAGTACGCGGCCTGTCGATCGCGCTGCCCCCGGGCGGCGACCGCGCCCTGGCAGTAGCGGGCGCATCGTTCAGCGTCGGGCGCGGCGAAATCGTGTGCCTGGTGGGCGAATCGGGCTCGGGCAAGTCGGTCATCGCGCAAAGCGTGATGGGCCTGCTGCCCAAGCAACTGCCGGTGGCCGGCGGCAGCATCCTGCTCGAAGGCGAGGACATCACCCACGCGCCGCTGTCACGGTTGCGCCAGTTGCGCGCCACACGCATGTCGATGGTGTTCCAGGAACCGATGACGGCGCTCAACCCGGTGATGAGCTGCGGAGCGCAGATCGATGAGGTGCTGAGCGAACACACCACGCTCTCACCGTCGGAGCGGCGCGCGAAGATCCTCGCCACCATCAACGAGGTGAGCCTGCCCGAGCCCGAGCGCATCTTCGCCTCCTTCCCGCACCAGCTCTCGGGCGGGCAGCGCCAGCGCATCGTGATCGCGATGGCGCTGATCCTCGACCCGGCGCTGATCATCGCCGACGAGCCGACCACCGCGCTCGACGTGACCACGCAGGCGCAGATCCTGCAGCTCATCCGCGACCTGCAGGCGCGCCACGGCACCGGGGTCCTGTTCATCACGCACGACTTCGGCGTGGTGGCCGAGATCGCGCAACGCGTGGCGGTGCTGCGCCTGGGGGAGCTGGTCGAGGTCGGCACGCGTGACGAGGTGCTCAAGCACCCGCGCCACCCGTACACGAAAATGCTGATCCGCGCGGTGCCGACCCTGGCGCCGGTGGACCGCGCCTCCGACCCCGACGCACCGGTGGTCCTCGAAACGCGGGGCCTGTCCAAGACCTACGTCGATCGCGGCTGGCTGTCCAAGCGGCGCGAGGTGCGCGCAGCGAGCGATGTCAACCTCGAGATCCGCCGCGGCCAGACCCTCGGGATCGTGGGCGAGTCGGGCTCGGGCAAGTCCACCGTGGCGCGTTGCGTGGTGCGGCTCATCGACCCCACCTCGGGCGAAGTGCTGCTGGGCGGCGAGGACATCGCCAAGCTGTCGCCTGGCCGCCTGCGGCCCCTGCGCCGCAAGGTCCAGATCGTGTTCCAGGACCCGTACCGCTCGCTCAATCCGCGCCGCCGCGTGGGCGACGCGATCATCGAGGGGCCGCTCAACTACGGCCTGCCGCGGAGCGAAGCCATCAAGCGGGCGCGCAAGCTCATGGAGCTGGTGCGCATGGACCCGGCCTCCCTCGAGCGCTACCCCCACCAGTTCTCCGGCGGCCAGCGCCAGCGCATCTGCATCGCGCGCGCCCTGGCGATGGAACCGGAACTGCTGATCGCCGACGAGGCGGTGTCGGCGCTCGACGTCTCGGTGCAGGCGCAGGTGCTCGACCTGCTGGAGGAGATCCGCGGGCGCCTCAACCTGGCGATGCTGTTCATCACCCACGACCTGCGCGTGGCGGCGCAGATCTGCGACCAGGTGGCTGTCATGTCGCAGGGCCGTGTGGTTGAATACGGCCCCGCGGCCGAAGTCTTCCTGCGGCCGCGGCACGAATACACCCGCGCCCTGTTTGCCGCGGCACCCGGGCGCGATTTTGCCTTTTCGACGGAAACACACTGATGCGCATTGCGATCGGCGGCTTTCAGCACGAGACCAACACTTTCGCCCCCAGCAAGGCGACCTACGCCAACTTCGAGCGGGCCAAGGGCTGGCCCGGCCTGCAGCGCGGTGGCGAGATGCTCGAGACGATGGTGGCGCGGAACCTGCCGATCGCCGGGTTCATCGAGCAGATGAAGGGCACGCGCCACACGCTCGTGCCCACCGCGTGGGCCGCTGCCGAGCCGTCGGCCCATGTCACCGAGGATGCCTTCGAGCGCATCGCGGCGATGATCGTCGATGGCATCCGCGACGCCCGGCCGGATGCCGTCTACCTCGACCTGCATGGCGCGATGGTGACCGAGCACCTCGATGACGGCGAAGGCGAGATCCTTGCGCGCGTCCGCCGAACCATCGGCGAAGACGTTCCGCTCATGGCGAGCCTCGACCTGCACGCCAACGTGACGCGCAAGATGGTCGAATGCGCCGATGCGCTGGTGGGCTACCGGACCTACCCGCACGTGGACATGGCCGACACCGGCGCGCGCACGGCACACCTGCTCGCGCAGCGCCTGGAGGGCATGGCGCGTCCGCACGCCGCAATGCGGCGCGTGCCTTTCCTGATCCCGCTCTCGGCGCAGTGCACCGACCTCGAGCCCTCCAGGGCCCTGTACGCCGAGCTGGCCGCGATGCAATCGCGCGACGTGCCTTCGGTGTCGTTCACGCCGGGGTTCCCGGCGGCCGACTTTCCCGAGTGCGGCCCGGTAGTCCTCGCCTACGGGGTCAGCGCCGGGGCCGCCGCGCGCGTCGCCGATGCGCTGGCGCAGCGCGTGCTGGCGCTCGAATCGGAATTCGACGCGCCCGTCTACGCCGCCGACGAGGCGGTCAAGCGCGCGCTCGCGATCGCTGCGCACGCGAGCCGCCCGGTGGTGATCGCCGACACGCAGGACAATCCCGGCGCGGGCGGCGATTCCGACACCACCGGCATGCTGCGCGCGCTCATCGCCAATAACGCCAAGCGCGCCGCGCTGGGCGTGATGGTGGACCCCGCAGCCGCCGAAGCCGCGCATCGGGCCGGCCCCGGCGCAGACATCGACATCGCGCTGGGCGGCAAATCCGGCGTGGCCGGCGACGCGCCACTGAAGGGGCGCTTTCGGGTGGAGGCGCTCTCCGACGGGAAACTGCATTGCAAAGGGCCGTTCTATCGCGGCGCGCGCATGGAGCTCGGCTTGTCGGCGTGCCTGGCCATCGACGGCATAAGGATCGTGCTCGCGAGCCGCAAGACCCAGCTCGCCGACCAGGAGCTGTACCGCTACGTGGGCATCGAGCCGACCGAGCAGGCCATCCTCGTGAACAAGAGCTCGGTGCACTTCCGCGCCGATTTCGCCCCCATCGCCGAGCAGATCCTGGTGGCCAAGGCGCCCGGCCCGATGATCGCCGACCCGAGCGAATTCGCCTGGAAGCGCCTGGAGCGCGGCATGCGGCTCAAACCCAACGGGCGGGCCTTCTGAATGTCGCAGGAAGACGCACTCGACGCTGCGGCGATCCGCAGCGGACTGGCCGCGCACGGCGAGGCCCTGCCGGTCGAAGTCGTAGCGCGCTGCGCATCGACCAATTCCGACCTCCTTTCGCGCATCGCACCGCCGGCAAGCCTGCTTTTCGCTGAGGAGCAGACCGCGGGCCGCGGCCGGCGCGGACGCCGATGGCAGGCCGCTGCGGGTTCGGCGCTGCTGATGTCGTTGCGCTGGGAGTTCGCGCGCGACCCGGGCCGGCTGCGCGGCCTTTCGCTTGCCGCCGGTGTCGCGGTCGCCCATGCCCTGCGCGACCTCGGCGCGCGCGGGGTCACGCTCAAATGGCCCAACGACCTGCTCGCGCACATGGAGCACGGCGGCGCCAAGCTGGGGGGCCTGCTGATCGAGACCCGTCCGGGCGACGGCTGCATAGCGGCGGTCATTGGCGTAGGCATCAATTGCCACCCGAGCGCGGGGCTTGAATCCAGGCTCGGGCGCAGGGTGGCCGCGCTGGCGGAGCTGATCGACCCGATGCCCGCGCGCAACCAGGTCGCGGCCCGCGTGGCGGCCGGGCTTGCGCAGGCGATGCGCGAATTCGCCGCCTGCGGCTTCGAGGCCTTCCGGACGCAGTGGCAGGCGCTGCATGCGCACCAAGGCGCGCCCTTGCGCGTGCGCATGGGCGACGGGCGCGTCGTGGCGGGGATTGCCGACGGCGTGGCGCCGGACGGCGGACTGCTCGTGCGCAACCGGCGCGGCGTGCGCTGCATCCACAGCGGCACTGTGATCCGCGAGACGGCACGTCGGGGCGCGACATGAATCTCGCGATCGACGCAGGCAACTCGCGGGTCAAATGGGGCTGGCACGACGGCAATGCGTGGCACAGCCTCGCCACCGTTTCGTTGATCGAGTTCGCCGCCGCGAATCACGACATCAACCCCTTCGCCGCCACCCACGCCGACCCCGGCAGGATCATCATTTCCAACGTGGCCGGCGACGCCGCCCACCAGCTCATCGTCAACTGGACCAGCATCTTCGAGGCCGAGCCGCACTGGCTGCACGGCGAAGCCGAGCGATGCGGGGTCACGAGCACCTATGACAACCCCGGCCAGCTCGGCCCGGATCGCTGGGCGGCGCTGGTGGCGGCGCGCGGCCTGCATGGCGGGCCGTGCCTGGTGGTCAATTCAGGCACCGCCACCACCATCGATGTGCTCTCCGCCGAGGGCGTGTTCGAAGGCGGCCTCATCCTGCCCGGCGTGGAGCTCATGCGCTTCGTGCTCCACGAGCACACCGGGCGCCTGCCGCTGCAGCAGGGAACCTTCCAGGCCACGCCGCGCAACACCGTCGATGCGATCGAGACCGGCTGCTGGCAGGCGCAGGCTGGCGCGGTGGAGCGCATGGCGCGCACGCTTGGGCCGGGTGCGGCATGCATCGTCAGCGGCGGCGCCGGCCGCATCCTGGCCGACTGCCTGGGCGGCGTGAATTGCAGGTACGTCGACAACCTCGTGCTCGAAGGACTGGCGAGGATAGCCGCCTCGTGAGGGCGTTCTTCTTGCTGCTGGTGCTGGCCAACGTGGCCTTTTTCGCGTGGGCGAATTTTTACGCGGAAGCGGATAGCCAATCCGACCCGCGCCCGCTCGCTCGCCAGATCGCGCCGGAAAAACTCCGCATTCTCGGCGCCGGCGTCGCCGGCAAAGGCGCGCCCGCCGCGCCCAAGCCGGCGCCAGTCGCCAACGCGAATTCCAACGCCAATACCTGCGTCGAGTGGGGACCGTTTCTGACCGCCGATACGATTCGCGCAGGCGAGTCGCTGGCGCCCCTCACCCTCGGCCCGCGCCTGGCGCTGCGCCAGGCGGACGAGAGCGCCGGCTGGTGGGTGTACTTCGCGCCGCGCGGCACGCGCCAGGACGCGCAGAAAAAGGCCGACGAACTCAAGCGGCTGGGCATCGACGAATATTTCATCGTGCAGGACGAGGGCCCGATGCGCAACGCCGTGTCGCTGGGCGTGTTCAAGACCGAAGGCGCGGCCAACAATCGCCTCGA
>JBBQCV010000093.1:0-13264 GCA_038319115.1 Burkholderiales bacterium
GAGCGCATAGTGCGCGCCGAGCATGAAGAGGACGCTGTAGAGCATGTAGGACATGTCGTAGGCCCAGATCGTCGGGGCGTCGAAGAACGACCGCGCGACGACCTCCCAGAACACGACCAGCGCCAGCGGCACGCATACCCATGCGACCGCCTGCCCGGTCCATTCGGTGAAGGTGTCGATCACGCGTATTATTTTGTAGTACGCTGGCGAAAAGTCGGTCTTGTCTGGCATCGGCATCCTCCCAAATGCAAATACAGCGGCGATTATCGGCCGGTCTGTGTGGCGCGGACGGATTCTATAGCGGTTCGGCTAGCGCATCGCGCATGTATCGCTGCACGCGATTCGCCCGCCCGCGCGGCGCAGGGCCGGCGATGCGCCATGCCGTTCAGACGAGGAAATTGCCCGCCTCGAAACGCACCAGCGCGTGTTCCTCGCTGAACGCGGTGCCGGCCGGGTCGCGGCCCTCGGCCACTGCCTTGAGTTGCTTTTCGAGAAAGCGCCGAAGCAGCGCGATGCCCTTGTCGCTGGTGGCGAAGTGCTCCTCGGAGTGGTGCGCGATCGGCCCCTGGCTCACCTGGGTCTCGTAGTCGCCGGGGAAGCGCTGATGCTCCTCCTCGGTGAGCTCGGGCCATGTCTTGCCGTTGTAGCGCGAGCGAAAGCGTGACATCTCGCCTTTCTCTGTCACCCGCCCGGCGGTGTAGATACGATAGGTCGTGTCGTCGATGGGCAGCACCCAGCCGATCGATTCGACCATGCCGTACTTGCCCACGCGCGGGTTGGGCACCACGCGCAGCGTCGGCACCGCGGCTTCGGTCACGCGCAGGAAGGTCTTGCCGCCCTCCATCGGGCGGGTCGAGGTGACCTTGACCCCGCGCTCCGTGGTGTCGAACACCACCTTGGGCATGCTCGCCATCTGGGAGGTGAACTGCATGCCCGAGAACGAGCCGTGCAGGATGGGCACGTGGAAGGGGTCGACCACGTTCTCGTAATGCTGCAGCCAGTTGCACGGCGCGATGGCCGGGCCGCCCGAGCCGATGCTGGTGTCGTCGGCTTCGATGATTTCACCCTGGGCAAGCGTCTCGAGGCATTCGTAGCGCGGCAGGAGCGGCTTTTTCTCCGGCGGTCCCATATACGCGAACACCATCCCGTAGCGTTCCTCCAGCGGATACCAGGGCTGGCGCACGCGGTCCCGGCGCGGGCCGCCGCCTTCCTCGCATGGCTGCTCGAGGCAATGGCCTTCGACGTCGAACAGCCAGCCGTGATAGCAGCAGCGCAGGCCGCGTTCCTCGGTCTTGCCGTAGTAGAGCGACGCGCCGCGGTGGGCGCAATGCGGGTAGACGAGCCCGGGCCGGCCTTCGCCGTCGCGGAACAGGATCAGGTCTTCGCCCAGGGCGCGCACCTTGCAGGGCACCGCGCCGGCATGGCTCGCAAGGCCCACCGGGTGCCAGTAGCGGCGCAGCAGCTCGCCCATCGGCGTTCCCGCACCGACCTCGGTAAGCTCGCGCCGCCACGACGGCGGCTTTCGCCCGTAGGCCGTGCCGGTGTCAGCGGGCCTGGCCATTCTGCGTCCCCCGCTGTGCCTCGAACATGCTCGCTACCGCCGTCGCATCGAAGCGGTACTCGTGGTTGCACATTTCGTTGCGGATCAATACCTCGCCCTTCTCGGCGAGGATCGAATCGACCTCCGCGCGGCCAAGCGTGCGCAGCATGTCCTTCACCTTGTCCTCGTCGTAGGGGCAGTGGTATTCGACTGCATCGAGCTTGAAGACGCGCAGCAGCTCCTCGGGAAACAGGCGCGTGAGGAGGTCATAGGGCTGCGTGTCGCGCGTCTCTTCAAGGGTGAGGGTGGCGCCGAACTGGGTCATGCGGTTCCAGCCATCGGCGTCGCTCTCATCGGCCTTGGGCAGTTTCTCGAGCAGCAGGCCGCACAGCGCCTCGCCACTGGCGTACAGACGCACGAACGATTCGAGCTGCTCGGACTGGGTGAGATAGTGGGCGAAGATCTCGGCCATCGAGTCGCCCTGCAGCGGCACCACGCTCTGGTAGATCTGCCCGCTGGACCCATCCTCGAGCATGAGCGCAAAACGCCCTTCGCCGATCAGCTCGCGCACGCTGCCGCTGGCGCCGGCCGCGTGGTGCGCCATGCCGCGGATCTGCAGTCCCGAGGTGGAGTCGGCCACCAGCAGCGGCACCGGCCCGTTGCCGCGCACCTGCAACGTGGTGCGGCCCGCGCCCTTGCGGTTGGCCGCCAGCAGCACCGCCAGCGCGGTGGTTTCACCCAGCAGCGCTGCAATCGGCGCCGGGTAGTCGCGGCCCTCGAGCATCCTGGTCCACGCCCCGGTCAGGCACACGAGGCGCCCGCGGATGTCGAGTTCCTCGAACAGGAAGCGCTGCACATAGTCGGTCTGCATCAGCGGGGGGGCGGCGACGTTGGCGGAGGTGAGGGAGGCGGATTGGGTGGCGTGTCTTGGGAGCCGCGGTGCTACTCGACCGTGGCGCCGGAGGCCTTGATGAGCGCCTCCCACTTGGGGTAGTCGGCGCGCACGTTGGCCATGAACTCCTCCGGCGTATTGCCCACCGGGGTCTGGCCCTGGGTGATCATCCTCTCGCGCACCTCGGGCAGGTTGATGACCGCCTTGAGCTCGCGCTGCAGGCGGTCGATGATCGGGCGCGGCGTCCCGGCCGGGGCGTACGCGCCGACCCAGATGGCGAGGTCGACGTTGGGCACCCCCTGCTCGGTGAACGTGGCGAGGTCGGGCATGGCCGCCGAGCGCATCGGCCCGGTCATCGCGATCGGCTTGATGCCGCCCGAGGCGATGCGCGGCTTGGCGCTGGTGGGGCTCGCGAAGGTGGTGTCCAGCCCGCCGTTCTGCACGTCGGTGATCGCCGGCACGTCGCCTTTGTAGGGTACATGCTCCAGCGGCAGGCCGAGGTCGCGCTTGAGGATCTGCCCGGCGAGGTGGCCCCACGACGCGATGCCCCACGAGCCGTAGGTCACGCGGTCTTTCGCCTTCGCCCACTGCACGAACTCTTTGAGGTCCTTGTAAGGCGCATTGCCCGGCCCGACGAACAGCACCGTGCCGTAGGAGAGCTGGGTGATCGGCGCGAGGTCCTTGTCCGGGTTATAGCTCAGGGTCTTGGAATACAGGATGCGGTTGTTCACCGTCGTCGACATGGTGGTGACCATGAACGTGTAGCCGTCGGGCGCGGCGCGCACCAGCGCCTGGGTGCCGACGATGGTATTGGCCCCGGCGATCGCCTCGACGATCACGTTCTGGCCCAGACGGCGGCCGAGCGGTTCGGCGATCAGGCGCGAGTAGATGTCGATCGCCCCGCCCGGGTTGAAGGGCGTGATGAGGCGCACCGGCTTGTTGGGATAGTCGGCCTGCGCCAGCGCCAGCGATGCGGCCGATGCCGCCAGGGCCCCCGCCAAAGCCCCCCACAGATGGCGCGTCGATTGCATGTCGTCTCCTTGTGGCCGCAGCCGTTTTTGTAGAACCATTCTACACAGCGGCGCGGCGCCCCTTGCGGCGCACGAGCCGGCGGAATGCACGCCGCCTAACCCATTTTCCGGTCGCCCCCGGATTACGTAAATACTGCCAACTTTTGGCCAACCCCCGCAGGTCTATTGGGCTGCAGGGCGAAATGTTGCCACGACCCCCGCACAGCCCCGCATCACAGCCCCCGCATCACAGCCCCCGCATCACAGCCCCCGCATCACAGCCCCATGTAAGCCTGGCGCACGCGGTCGTCGTGCAAGAGCGACTGCCCGGTGCCCGACATCACGATGCGGCCGTTCTCGAGCACATAGGCCTGGGCAGAGATCTTGAGCGACACGGCCACGTTCTGCTCCACCAGCAGGATGGTCATGCCGCGCGCATTCAGCGTGCGGATGATCTGGAACACTTCCTGCACCACAGTGGGGGCGAGCCCGAGCGAGGGCTCGTCGAACATGATGAGCTCGGGCTGGCCCATGAGGCAGCGCCCGATGGCGAGCATCTGCTGCTCGCCGCCCGACATGGTGCCGGCGATCTGGCCGCGCCGCTCGGCCAGGCGCGGGAACAGGGCGAACACTTCGTCCATCGCCTGCGCTGACTTTGCACGCGCGCGCGGCAGCAGGCCGCCCATCTCGAGGTTGTCCTCCACCGACAGGCTGGGAAAGATCTGCCGCCCCTCGGCCACCTGGCCGATGCCGAGGTCGCAGGTGGTGTAAGACTCGAGGCCGGTGATGTCGCGGCCCTTGAAGCGGATGCGCCCGCCGCGCGGCTTCTCGATGCCGGCGATGGCGCGGATCAGCGAGGACTTGCCCGCGCCGTTGGCACCGACGATGGCAACGATCGCCCCTTCGTCCACGCTGAGCGACACCTGGTCGAGCGCCTGCGCGTCGCCGTAGTAGAGGTCGAGGTCCTCGATTTCGAGCAGGGCGCTCACAACTCGGTTTCCTCGCCGAGGTAGCACTCGAGCACGGCCGGGTCGCGCACCACCTCCTGCGGCGAGCCGCGCGCGATGATCTCGCCGTGGTGCAGCACCACGATGTGGTGGGCGAGGGCCATCACCGCGCGCATCACGTGCTCGATCAGGAGGATCGTAAGCCCGTCGCGTTGATTAAGCTCGCGGAACACTTCCACCATCTGGTCGCACTCGGTCGGGCGCAGGCCCGCCATGACCTCGTCGAGCAGCAGCAGGCGCGGCCCGGTGGCCAGCGCCCGCGCCACTTCGAGGCGCTTGCGGTCGGGCAGGGTGAGGGACGAAGCGGGCAGGTCGCGCTTGGGCCCGAGGCCCAGGCGATCGAGGATGCCGCTCGCGGATTTGCTTGCCTCGGACAGGTGCTTCGTGCGATTGAAAGCGCCGACGATCACGTTGTCGAGCACCGTGAGGCCGGCGAAGGGTTTGACGATCTGGAACGTGCGCCCGATGCCCGCGACGCAGACCTGGTCGGGACGCTGACCGTCGATGCGCCGCCCCTCGAACACGATCTCGCCTTCGTCCGGGGCGAACACCCCGGCGATCATGTTGAAGCAGGTTGTTTTGCCCGCGCCGTTGGGCCCGATCAGCGCGACGAGGCCCTTGTCGGGCACCTCGAACTGCGCGCGGGCGACCGCCTGCAGGCCGCGGAACGCCTTGGAGATCGAGCGGACTTCGAGAAGGCTCACGAACGCGACACCCCGAGCTTGCGCGCCAGCGCCGGCCAGATGCCGTGCGGCAGGAACATCACCACCACCAGCAGCACCACGCCGTAGAACACCTGCTTGATGCCGGGGACCTCGATGCCGGCCCACGCCAGCATCTCGGTGATGCCGTCGGCCAGCACGGTGAGCACGAAAGCGCCGAGGATCGGGCCGAACAGCGTGCCGATACCGCCGATGATCGGGCCGAGGATGATCTCGATCGAGCGGCTGATATGGAAGATCTGCTCAGGGAACAGGTTGTTGTAGTAGAACGCGAAGAACACGCCCGACACCGCGGTCATGGCCGAGCTGATCAGCACCGAGATCATCTTGTAGCGGAAGGTGTTGATGCCCAGCGCCTGCGCCGCCTCCTCGTTCTCGCGGATCGCCTGCCAGTAGTAGCCTACGCGGCTCTTGAGCAGCCACGAGCACAGCGCGAGGGCCCCCGCGGCGAGCGCGAGGATGGCGTAGTAGTACATGGCCGGCGGGCCGCGGAAGTTGAGGAGATCCATCTTGTCCCTCTGCGCCACCTTGAGGAACAGGCCGCCCGAGCCGCCGGTCCATTGCAGGTGGTCGAACCCGATGCGGGTGAACTCGGCGAACGCAATCGTAAGCAGCGCGAAATAAACGCCCGAGATGCCAAAGCGGAAGGCGAGGAACCCGATCGCCGCGCCCAGCGCCATGCACACCAGGATCGCCACCCACAGCCCGGCCCACGGACCGATGCCGAGGTTGACGAACAGGGCCGCGGCCACATAAGCGCCCACGCCCACGTACAGCGAATGCCCCAGCGACAACTGCCCGGCGAACCCCATCATCACGTTCCATGCCTGCCCGGTGAAGGCGAAGTACAGGATCAGCGTGGCCACCGACAGCACGTAGTTGTCGGCAAACGCGGGCAACAGCAGCAGCACCGCAAGCAGGATGCCGAGCAGGACCAGCGCGCGGCGCGGATGGGGGGCGCTCAAAGCTTGCGCCCCAGCAAGCCCTGCGGGCGGAACAGCAGCACGAGGATCAGCAGCGCGAAGCCGAACATGCTCTTGGCCGAAGGCGCGAAGAACAGGCCCGCGAGCGCTTCCGTCACCCCGATCAGCACGCCGCCGAATATCGCGCCCGGCATCGAGCCCAGCCCGCCGATGATGACGATCACGAAGGCCAGCAGCGTGTAGCCCGGCCCGAGGGTGGGCACCACGTCGACCAGCAGGATCATCATGCAGCCGGCCACAGCCACGCAGGCCGAGCCCAGGCCGAAGGTGAGCGAATACAGGTGCTTCACGTCCAGGCCCACCACTTTGGCGCCGAGGTTGTTGTCGGCGCAGGCGCGGATCGCCTTGCCGGTGCTGGTGTACTTGAAGAATGCGAACAGGCCCGCGCTGGTGACCAGCGCCATGCCCGCGGCGAACACGCGCGCCTTGTCGAACAGCAGCGGCCCGAGTTCAAAGGATTCGAGCTGGTAGTCGACCTGCACGTTGAGCGCGCTGGGGCCGAAGATCATCAGCAGCACATTGACCATGATGATGGCCACCGCCAGCAGCAGCATGAACTGCGAATGCTCGGGCCGGGTGATGAAGGGGTTGATGAGGCCCGCCTGCATGGCGTAGCCCAGGCCGAAGAATACCGCCGCCACCGGCAGCACCGACAGGAACGGGTCGAGCTTGAACGCGCCGAACAGCACCACCGCGCAGTACATCGCGATGGTCATCATCTCGCCGTGGGCGAAGTTGACCACCCGCACCACGCCGAAGATCACCGACAGCCCGAGCGCCATGAGGCCGTACACCAGCCCCGTGAGCAGGCCGGCGACGACGACGTTGGCGATGAGGTCGATGGATGGCATGGCAAAAAAAGGGGCCGGCAAGCGCCGGCCCCTGGTTGGTTTCCCTTCTGGTTATGCCTTGTAAGAGGGCATCGGGAAGACCGGCCGCGCTTGGGCCGCGCTCAAAGGCAGCACCACGGTCGGGCGCCCGTTGAGGATCTGCGCGCACGCCGAGAGGTTGCCCTCGACCTGGCCCTTGGCGTTGAACCTGATCGGGCCGCCCAGGCCGATGCGGTCGGTGATATTGGTCTGGCGGATCGCATCGGCGAGCGTTTTCGGGTCGGTGCTGCGCGCGCGCTTGAATGCATCGGCGGCGATCAGGATCGACTCGAAGGTGTACGCCACGTTGGTGCCGTGGAAGACGAATTCCTCCTTGGGGTTCTGCTTTTTGAACGCGGCGTCGACCACCTTGGTCATGTTCATCTTGGGGTTGAACCAGGGCGCGTTGGCCATGCAAAATTCGGCGTTCTTTCCCAGGACCTTGGAGAACTGCTCCTCGTAAATTCCCGGCGACCCCGGGCTGATCACCCCCATCGGATTCCAGCGCTGCTTGATCATCTCGCGGCGCAGGATGATCGCGTCGTTGAGGCGGCACACCAGCAGGAGGAAGTCGGCGTTGGCGGCCTTGGCCTTGGACACCTCCACCGTGAGGTCCTTGGCGGCGGGGTCGTAGCTGATCGTCTCGACGATTTTGAAGGGCAGGTTGGTCATGCCCGGCAGCATCGCCGAGATGCCCTTGAACATGGCCTGGCCGAACGTGTCGTTCACGTGCATGAACACGGCGGTGCGCGGCGCGACCTTGGTTTCGCGGAACAAGTCGCCGATGAGCGACAGGCCGTTGCGCGTGAGTTCGATCGCGGTGGGGAAATTGCGGAACACGAACTTGTAGCCCTGTTCGGTGATTTGCGGCGCGGCGGCGATGTTGATCACGAACGGCACGCCGCGCTGCTCGGCCACCTGGGCGATCGCCGAGGCGGCGCCGGAATCGAACGGCCCGACCAGCACATGGGCGCCTTCCTGGATCAGGCGCTCGGCGCGGGTGCGCGCGGTGTCGACGTTGGTCTCCGTGTCGGCATTCATGAGCTCGATGTCCACGCCGAGCAGCTGCTTGATTACGCCGGGGGCGAGGTCCGCGCCTTTCTGGCACGACTGGCCGATGAAGCCCTGAAAACCCGAGCGCGGCAGCAGCACGCCGACCTTGAGCTTGGTGGCCTGCGCGCGCGCGATACCGAACGGCGACAAAGCCGCCAGCGCGCCGCTGGCGGCGAGGGCGGTGTTGAAATCACGGCGGGTGAACTTGGATTGCGACATGTCTGTCCTCCTGTGGGATTGCGGCGGTATTGTCGCCGCTTTTTAACGCGCCGGGCCGCGTCCGCGTTTGTTGCGCTGCGCAATCGCGCCGTCCTGCCGTGTCCGGGAAAAACACGCCCGCGCAGATTGTTATATAGCACTACAATTTTGCGGTCAAACACCGCGTCATGAAAAAAGCCTCCCCTTCGCACGTACCCCGGCCCGACGGCGTATCCCGCATCGACGGGATTGACTACGCCGACCTCGGCGAGCATTTCGGGTATGCGCTCAAGCGCGCCCAGATCGCTTCGTTCGAAGCCTTCTCCGCTGCAACGCGGGCCACCGGCACCCGCCAGCGCGAGCTGATCACGCCGCCGCGCTACACCGCGCTGGTCCTCCTCGAGGCCAACCCGGGCATCGGCCAGAGCGCACTGGGCGAGGCGCTGGGCACCGCGCGTTCGGGCGCCATGATGCTGGCCGACTGGCTCGGCGAACGCGGCCTGGCCGAGCGCCGCCCGCGGCCCGACGACGGCCGCGCCTGGGGCCTGTTCCTCACCACCAAGGGCGAAACCCTGGTGCGCAAGCTCAAGCGCCGCGTGCGCACGCATGACCGCGGGTTTTCCGAACGTCTCGACCCGTCCGAGCGCCGCGAGCTCCTGCGACTGCTCGAAAAGCTCACGGGTTGAACATGGCCCAGGGCGCGAAACGGTTTCGCAGGATTTCGCTGGGGCCCGCGAGCGTCACGGTGCGCCCGGACCCTCAGGGCGGCTGGCATTTGCAGTCGCCGGCCCCGCTGAATCCGTATCCGGCGCGCCTGACCGAGCGCCTGCTTAAGTACGCAAACGAAGCGCCGGATCGCACATTCATCGCGAAGCGCGCCCCCTCGGGTGAGTGGCGCAGGATCTCGTACGCGCAGGCGCTGATCCACGCACGCAACATCGGCCAGGCGCTGCTCGATCGCGGCCTGTCGGCCGAGCGGCCGCTCATGATCCTGTCGGAAAACGATCTCGAGCACGCGATGCTCGCGCTCGCGGCCCTGCATGTCGGCGTGCCTTTCGTGCCGGTGTCGCCCTCGTATTCGCTGGTATCGAAGGACCACGGCAAGCTGAAGTATGTCGTCGGCCTGATGACGCCGGGACTGGTTTTCGCCTCGGACGAATCGCGATACGCGCACGCGATCGAAGCGGCGGTGCCCGCGGCCACCGGGCTGGTTTTTACGCAACGCACCTCCGAGCGACGAACGACCCGCTTGGAAGCGACGCTGTTCGAAGCGCTTGCCGCCACCGCGCCCACCGCGAAGGTCGACGCAGCGCATGCCGCGATCCGGCCCGATTCGATCTGCAAATTCCTGCTGACCTCCGGCTCGACCGGCTTGCCCAAGGCGGTGATCCACACCCAGCGAATGCTCACCAGCAACCTGCAGATGATCGTCGACTCGCTGCCTTTCATGGCCGAGGAGCCGCCGGTGCTGGTCGACTGGCTGCCGTGGAACCACACTTTCGGCGGCAACCACAATTACGGGATCGCCCTCTACAACGGCGGCACGCTGTATATCGACGAGGGCAAGCCGGTCGCGCAACTGATCGGCGAAACGCTGCGCAACCTGCGCGAGATTGCGCCGACGGTGTACTTCAACGTGCCGCGCGGGTTCGAGGAGATCGCGCAGGCGCTGCATGCGGATGAAGCGCTTGCGAAAAACTTCTTTTCACGCGTGAAGATGTTGTTCTACGCCGCCGCGAGCCTCGGCCAGCCGATCTGGGACAGCCTGCACGAGGCGGCCGAGAAAACCTGCGGCGAGCGCATCCTCATGATCACGGGCCTGGGCATGACCGAAACCGCGCCGTACGCGGTCGTCGCCAACTGGGAAGCCGGGCAGTCCGGCGGCATCGGGCATCCGGGGCCGGGCGTCGAAGTGCGCCTCGTCCCTGTCGACGGAAAGCTGGAGGTGCGCTATCGCGGCCCGAACGTGACGCCGGGCTTCTGGCGACAGCAAGACCTGACTCGCGCCGGGTTCGACGAGGAGGGCTATTACAAGAGCGGCGACGCCGCGCGCTTCCTGGACCCCTCCGATCCGCAAAAAGGCCTCGTGTTCGACGGCCGCATCGCCGAGGACTTCAAGATCAGTTCCGGCACGTGGGTCAGCGTCGGGCCGCTTCGCTCGCGCATCATCGCCGCGGGCACGCCTTGGGTGCAGGACGCAGTCATCGCGGGCCACGACCGGCACGAACTCACCGCGCTCATCGTTCCGCGCATGGGCACGCCGGACACCAGCGAACTACGCGAGGCATGCCGCGAGGTGCTCGATAAAATTGCGCAGTCGGGGACCGGCGCGTCGACCACCATCGCGCGCGCCGTGCTGTTGACCGCACCCCTTTCGATCGACGCAGGCGAAATCACCGACAAGGGTTCGATCAACCAGCGGGCCGTCCTCAAGGCACGCGCCGCGCTGGTCGATGACCTGTACGCCTCGCCCTCGCCATCCCACATCATCCACCCCACGCCTGGAGTACCGCAGTGAAGAAAATGAACGTAGACGCGCTCGTTGCCATCGACATCCATACGCATGCCGAGAAATCGACCCGCATCCTGCCCGACGAGGCGGCCAAGGAGGGGCTCGAAGCGCGCGGCCGCTATTTCCGCTATCAGCCCACGCACCAGACGATCGACCAGATGGCCGCGTATTACCGCGAGCGCAAGATGGGCTTCGTGTGCTTCACCGTCGACCGCGAGCGCGGGCAGGGCCTCAGGAACAACATCTCCAACGAGGAGATCGCCGAGAGCGTGGCCGAGAACGCCGACGTGGCGATCGCCTTTGCCAGCGTCGACCCGTCGCGCGGCAAGATGGGCGTGCGGATGGCGCGCGACCTCATCGAGAAGCACAAGGTCAGGGGCTTCAAGTTCCATCCCACGGTGCAGGCGTTCTTCCCGAACGACCCCGACTGCTACCCGCTCTACGAAATCATCGCCCACTACAAGCTGCCGGCCCTTTTCCATACCGGCCAGACAGGCATCGGCGCCGGCATGCCCGGTGGCGGCGGGCTCAAGCTCAAGTACTCGAACCCGATCTTTCTGGATGACGTGGCGGCGGATTTCCCCGACATGCCGATCATCATGGCGCACCCCTCGGTGCCCTGGCAGGACGAGGCCCTGTCGGTCGCAACGCACAAGCCCAACGTCTACATCGACCTCTCGGGCTGGTCGCCGAAGTATTTCCCGCCGCAGCTCGTGCAGTACGCCAACACGCTGCTCAAGCACAAGGTCCTCTTCGGCACCGACAACCCGGTGCTCTCGCCGGATCGCTGGATGGAGGATTTCGCCAAGCTGCCGATGAAGCCGGAAGTGCTGCCGCTGATCATGAAGGAGAACGCGGTCAAGCTGCTCAGGCTGAAAGAGAGCGGGTGAGCTCGTGATTTACGAGTCTGAGAAACAGCGGGCTTGCGGCGTCAGGCTGCGCGAAGCCTGGACCTCATTCGAACAGAGCGCCCGAATCCACTTTAAACGCCGTCGACTCGCGCAGGCCGCCACGATCGTAGATTTCCAGCCGCCGCGTTTGCGGGAATGCTATCCATGCCTCCACCGCACCAGCCTTCACATACGCCATCGCCTTCTCGCGCAACTTCGGCAGGGCATTGCTCGCCGAAGCGATTTCCACGCAGATTTCCGGGGCGCTCGAAAGGGGCATTTCTTCAGGGTGCGCCGCCAGCCACGAGTCGGAGCACCAGGCGACGTCCGGCGCGCGCACGCCGATCTGGGTCGCAATGCCCACTTCCACGAAGCTGCGGCCGCCGAGTGACTGTCTCAGGCATTCGGCGAAGCGCGCGGCCGCGATCCCGTGGCTCTTCTCGACCGGGCTCATCAGTATCTCCCCCCATTCGGTGAGTTCGATCTTTGCCGCGATGTCCTCGAACGTAGGGTCATTGCACATGGCCTGCCAGCGCCTGGCAAGCGGCTCGGGCGCGAGCGGCACTTCGATGAGTTCCGGCATGGCAGACATGTGTTCAGTCTCTCAGACTCGGTGAAATATTTGCCATTCTACCCTGCGCTTATTGCCTGTCGCTCGCGATGAGCCGGGTCGCAGATTCGGTGCTGCTTTCAGTAAAGATGCCCAGACTCACTCGTCCCAGGGGTGCGTCCGCTTTTGATCCGGAGTTACAAATGCTTGCGGTTGATTCGTCCGCTACGCATGCGATGATTCGTCCGACGTCATTGATGCCGTATCTGGATCACCCTAAGCGCCCGTTGCGCGATTGCGCACAGGCCTTTTAAGGAGGTGCGCCAATGGAATGAGCAATGCTGCCATTTTTTCACGATACCTCGCGCCTAGCTTGACTCTCCAGCCAAAATACTGACATCGCATGAACCCGCACCCGGCCGCCTGGCGCTCGATTGCAACGCTGTACAACGCGCTGGTGACCGCCTTCGTGGTGTCGCTGGTCGTGCGGCGCGGGCCGGACGTGGCGCGCGAGTATGTGTTCCGTCATTTCCGCCGCCAGCACCTGGAGAAATTCCTGCCGGGGCTGGCCAAGCTCGGTCTAACGGACGAGCCGCATGCGGTTGCGTGCGCTCTGTACCACTACCACTCCAATGCGCTGGGCGGCGTGAAGACCGAGTACTTCCGCGAGTCCGACAAGAAAGCATGGGTGCGTTATCCGCCGCCGCGCTGGATGTGGCGCGGCACGGCCATCGCCGCGATCCCGCACGAGGTTTCGGCCGCCATGCTGCACGGCTGGCACGGCCACAACGGCGTGAGCCTCGGCAATCCGCGCCTGGGATTCGTCTGCACCGGGATGACGGTGGACGGCATGCCGGGGCTGGAGGGGTATTACCTCGAGCATGACCGCGAGCTGGCCGAGACCGAGCGCGTGCGATTCGCGTACGGTGGAGAAACAATGCCGCGGTTCGACCCGGCTGCTGTGCCGGTGTTGGAGGCCGCGGGTTGGCCATCCGAGCGGCTGGAACGCACGCGGCGAAGGTATGCGATGGACTACGT
>JBBQCV010000094.1:0-13262 GCA_038319115.1 Burkholderiales bacterium
CCCGCCACCACCGGGCCGAGGTTGAGGAAACGGTTGGACACGTGGAAAGCCACGATGCCGTCTGGCTTCATGTGGCGCAGGTAGACCGCGAGCGCCTCACGCGTGATCAGGTGCACGGGAATCGAATCGCTGGAAAAAGCGGCCACGGCGAGCCCGTCGAATTTCTCGGGCGCGTCCGCCTCGAGTGTCAGGCGCGCATCGCCCAAGGCAACCTCGACCTTGGCCTGGCAGTCGCCGAGGTAGCCAAAATCGCGCCTGGCAATCGTGACCACCGCCGGGTTGATGTCATAGAAGCGAAACACGTCGCCCTTGCGCCCGTAGCCGGCCAGCGTGCCGATCCCCAGCCCGATGACGCCGACGCGGATGGGGCCGGAGGACTGCTTGGAAGCAATGGCCTTGCCGACGCCCGAAGTGACCTGGTAGTAACTGGTGAGGTTCGCGCGCGCAGGCTCGGTCATGTACTGCTCGCCGTGCATGATCGTCCCGTGCAGCAGGCGGCGCAGGTGGTCGGGCTGGCCCACGCTGCCGTATTCCTTCACGCGGAGCACGCCATAGAAATTGCGGACTGAAACCGTCACGTTGTCCTGGAACTTGAACCCATCGTAGAAAACTGCGCCCGTCACCCCGATGACGGTCACGATGCTGGCTGCCATGGCGAAGCGCCCGAGCCCCCAGTACAGGAACGCTGCAAGGCCGGCGCAGGCCACCAGGCCGATACCGAGCTCATAATAGGCATTGAAGGCCAGCGGCGCGATCACCGCCACGAACAGGCCCCCCAGTGCTCCGCCAACGGACACCCACAGGTAGAACGCCGTAAGGTAGCGATTCGCCGGCCGACGGCGATACAGCTCGCCGTGGCAGAACATGCAGGCTACGAAGAGCCCCGAGAGGAACACCCCGAGCTGGAGCCAGAGGTCTAACTGGTGGTCGGGGTCGGCCAGTAGCCACGCCATGGCGCCGGTCCAAACCAGCACCACCGACCACCACCAGCGCGGACTGTAGAGGCCCTGGCCCTCGAAGCACATGATGAACGACAGCAGGTATAGCGTGAGCGGCGCCAGCCACAGCAGCGGAATGGCAGCCACGTTCTGGGTGATGTGGTTGGTCACCGCGAGCAGCATGACCGACCCGGTCGCAGAAAGCGCGAGCCACAACAGGATGTCGCCCCGGCCTGGCGAAGCGTCGGCGGGCGAGGCCACTCCACCAGGCACAGCGGCCGTTGAAGCCACCCTTGCAGTCAGCCATGCAAGCGCGATGCACAGCACCGAAAACCCCGCGAACATCCATGACCAGCCGTAGACCTGCTCGCCGTTGGTGAGGTAGGGCTCGACCAGCAGCGGGTACCCTATGAGTGCCAGCAGCGAGGCGAAGTTCGACACAGCGAACAGGCGATAGGGATTGGCCCCGGGCCGCGCACGCGAAAACCACGCCTGGACCAGCGGGCTGGTCGATGAGATCAGCAGGTAGGGCAGCCCGACCGTGGCGGCGAGCAGCACGAGGATGCGTGAAATCGGCTCGGTCGCGCCGCCGGGCTTCCAGCCCGGGTCGGGAAGGATCGGCAGCGTCGCCACCGCCGCGGCCAGCAGCACGGTATGCAACAGAGCCTGAGCGCGTGGCGACAACTTGGCGGTGGTGGCATGTGCGTACGCATAGCCCGCCAGCAGCACGCACTGAAAGAACAGCATGCAAGTCGTCCACACCGCGGCGGTCCCGCCGAACCACGGCAGGATGAGGCGCGCGATCAGCGGCTGCACGAGGAACAGCAGGAACGAGGACAGGAAAATCGTGATTGCGTAAAGCATGGGAAGGGCCGCGCGCAGGGCGCGTCAGGGGAGGACCGGGAAACTCAGATGCGGCGCGCGAGCTTGGCGGCCAGCCCGGTGTATCCGGCCGGGGTCAGCGCGAGAAGCTGCTTTTTGGCATCCGCGGGAATGGGCAGGGCCCGGATGAATGTCGCGAGGCGCCGGGCGTCGATGCCCTTGCCGCGGGTGAGGTCCTTGAGCTTTTCGTACGCGTCGGCAACGCCGTGGCGGCGCATGACCTGCTGCACCGGTTCGGCGAGAACTTCCCAGTTGGCCTCGAGGTCCTCGGCCAGTCGCGCCGGATTGGTCTCGAGCTTTGCCATGCCGCGCAGGCAAGCCACGTACGCAAGCAGGGTATGGCCGAGCGCGTTGCCGACGTTGCGCAACGCGGTTGAATCGGACAGGTCGCGCTGCCAGCGCGAAACCGGGAGTTTGTCGGCCAGGTGGCGCAGCAGTGCGTTGGCGATGCCGATGTTGCCTTCGGAATTCTCGAAATCGATCGGGTTCACCTTGTGCGGCATGGTCGAGGAGCCGACCTCTCCCTCCTTGAGCTGCTGCCTGAAAAACCCGAGCGAGATATAGCCCCACACGTCGCGATCGAAATCCAGCAGCACCGTATTGGCGCGGGCGTAGGCGTCGAACAGCTCGGCGAACGCATCGTGCGGTTCGATCTGGGTCGTGTAAGGATTGAATTCGAGCCCCAGCCCCTCGACAAAGCGGCGCGAGAAGGCTTCCCAGTCGATGGCCGGGTAGGCGGCGAGATGGGCGTTGAAGTTGCCTACGGCGCCGTTGGCCTTGCCCATCAGCGACACCCCGGCAATGCGCGACCGTGCCCGGCGCAGTCGGTGCACGAAATTGGCCATTTCCTTGCCGAGGGTGGTCGGGCTGGCCGGCTGGCCGTGCGTGCGCGAAAGCATTGCGAGGTCGGCATGCTTGTGCGCCAGCGAGCGCAGCCCGGCGATCACTTCATCCAGCTTCGGCAACATGACCGCCTCGCGCGATTCCGCGATCATCAGCGCGTAGGCCAGGTTGTTGATGTCCTCCGAGGTGCAGGCGAAGTGGATGAACTCGAGCGATCGCTCGATCTCGCGATTGCCGGCGAGCTTGGCCTTGAGCCAGTACTCGATCGCCTTGACGTCGTGGTTGGTGGCCGCCTCGATGTCCTTGATGCGCGCCGCGTCCTTTTCCGAGAACGCATCGACGACCTTGTCGAGCGCGGCGATGGTCCTGGCGCCAAAAGGCGCGAGCCCGGCCACCTGGGGTTCGGCGGCAAGCGCCTTGAGCCATTCGATTTCGACCCGCACGCGGTAGCGGATCAACGCCGCTTCGCTGAAATGGTTCCGCAGTGCATCCACGGATTTGGCGTAACGCCCGTCGAGCGGGGAAAGCGCGTTGAGTAGCGTCATGGGGTCGAAGCGCGGCAGCCGGAGGGTGAGTGCATTTTTTGCCCCGGCATTATAGCTTCGGCGCGAGGAGGGCCGCAGGCCGCCAATGTTATAATCAGCGCGCAACATTTCCCGGACAAATCCCCCATGAAACTCCTAGGCTCGGTACCGAGTCCCTTCACGCGCAAAGTGCGCATCGTCCTTGCCGAGAAGCGCGTCGAGTGCACTTTCGAGCGGGTCGACGTCATGGCCGCAGACAGCCCGGTGCCCGCGCACAACCCGCTCGGCAAGGTGCCGGTGCTCGTGCTGGACGACGGCAACACGCTTTACGACTCGCGCGTGATCGCCGAATTCCTCGACACCGTTTCGCCGCGCAGCAGGCTCATTCCCGACGAAAGCCGCGACCGTATCGCGGTGCGCCGCTGGGAGGCCCTCGCCGATGGCACTATCGATGCGGGAATCCTCATCCGCTACGAGAAAGCGCGCCCGGTCGACCTGCAGGGTGGGGACTGGATCGAGCGCCAGACAGGCAAGCTCGAGCGTGGCCTGGCGGAAATGGGGCAGGAACTCGGCGAAAAGGCGTGGTGCCGCGGCAACGGTTTCACGCTGGCCGATATCGCGCTCGGTTGCGCGCTCGGATGGATTTCCTTCCGCTTTGCGGATATCGCATGGCGCACGACCTACCCGAACTTGGCGCGCCACTTCGACAAGCTCTCGGAACGCCCCAGCTTTGCCGATACGGTACCCAAGGCCTGAAGACGACCCGGCGCCTGCGCATGCGGGCGCCGCGTGAACGACGGCACCCTGCTGTTCGTCAACCTTGCGGTGTATTCGTGGCTGCTGTTGATGCCAATAGTTGCAGTCGAAGCCCGTGAACTAGGCAAATGCCGCCTTTACGTTTCAACCGGTCGGCTGGTGGCGGCGGCCGCTATCGCCAATACCGCCTCGACTTTCCTTTGCACCGGTGTGCTTTTCGGCGCCGGATGGATCCTCGGCTGGCTGGATGTCGTGGCCGAGCCGCAGGCGGCCGAGGGCGACATCGCCGCTCTCTTCGCGCTCGTGCCGTGCTTCTTCCTGTCGGTGTGGGCCGATACCTTGGTCGGGGGCGCAGTGCTCAAAAGCGCTCCGCGCGAACTCGTCCGCGCCGCATTCCTGCGGGCCAACTTGCTGAGTTACGCGATGATCGGCATTGTCCCCGTGGTGCGGTTCGTCAAGAGCGCGGTGGTCAATGGGCGAATCATCTGGTGACCCGCCTGCCGTAGCGGCACTTCAGCCGCCACCTTGCTTACTGGACGGCGCACTCGCTTTCCTTGGCTTTGCCGACGCCGCACCCAACCGGCCGGGCTGGAGTGAACCGCGCAACCAAAGTCTCAGGCGATGATCCCACCGCCCAAGCACACCTCGCCGTCGTACAGCACCACCGACTGGCCTGGGGTGACCGCCCACTGCGGCTCGGAAAACTCCAGCGCCAGCGCGTCATCCTCCGCGCGGGTGACCCGGCAGGTCGAATCGGCCTGCCGATAGCGTGTTTTAGCGGAGTGCACGGAACCCTCGGCTGGCGATTCGCCGCCGACCCACGACGCGTCGATCGCCGACAGCCCGCGCTTCATGAGGAGCGGGGCGTCATGGCCTTGCACGACCACGAGCGTGTTCTCGGCCAGGTCCTTTTCCGCCACGTACCACGCCTCACCGCCGGCGCCCTGGCGGCCGCCGATGCCGATGCCCTTGCGCTGGCCTATGGTGTAGAACGCCAGGCCGATGTGCTGCCCGACGGTGCGCCCGTCGGGGGTCTTGATCGGGCCGGGTTCCTTCGGCAGGTAACGGTTGAGGAACTCGCGGAACGGCCGCTCGCCGATGAAGCAGATGCCGGTGGAATCCTTCTTGTCGTGGTTGGGCAGCCGCGCTTCGTGGGCGAGCCTGCGCACCTCGGTCTTTTCCAGGTGGCCGATCGGGAACAGCACTTTGGACAACTGCGCCTGGTTCAGGCGGTGGAGGAAGTAACTCTGATCCTTGGCGGGGTCCGCGCCGCGCATGAGCTCGAACCGGCTCACGTGCTCCTGCGCATCGATAACCGTCTCGCGCACGCGCGCATAGTGGCCGGTGGCGATGCGCGAGGCGCCCAGTTCCAGCGCGTGGTCGAGAAACGCCCTGAACTTGATCTCGGCGTTGCACAGCACGTCGGGATTCGGGGTGCGGCCCGCCGAGTACTCGGCCAGGAAGCTGGCGAACACGCGGTCCTTGTACTCGGCGGCGAAATTCACCGCATCGAGCTCGACGCCAATCACGTCGGCCGCCGACGCCGCGTCGATCAGGTCCTGGCGCGTGGAGCAGTATTCGTCGTCGTCGTCATCCTCCCAGTTCTTCATGAAGAGACCCACCACCTCGTAGCCTTCACGCTTGAGCAGCAGCGCGGCGACCGAGGAGTCCACCCCGCCCGACATCCCCACGACGATGCGCTCGCCCATCAGGCGTAGTCGCGCGCGAATACCTCCAGAGGATACCGGCGCCCCGAGAGATAGTCGTCGATGCAGGCCATCACCAGCGGCGTGCGATGCATCGCGGACCGCGCCGCCAGTTCCTCCTTCGTATACCAGTGGGCGGCGACGATCTCGGTATCGAGAGCCCGGCCTTCCTCCACGCCGTCCAGGCGGCCGGCGAAGGTGAATCGGATGAAAGTGATGTCACGCGGCGCGAAATACCAGCGGTAGATGCCGACCAGCGACTCGGGCGTGAAGCGGTGCGCGGTTTCCTCCAGCACCTCGCGCGCGCAGGCGGTCACGAGGCTTTCGCCCGGATCGAGGTGGCCGGCGGGCTGGTTGAGCACGCGCGCGCCGTCGTAGTTTTCTTCCACCACCAGGAACCGGCCCTGCCGCTCGATGACCGCGGCGACCGTGACCGAGGGCGGCTTCCAGGCCGCGCTCATGCGTGCCTCACGCCGCCCTGGCGGTGTTCTTCCGGATGAACTCCGCCATGCGCGCCACGCCCTTTTCGATCATCTCGTTGGACGCGGCGTAGGAAAAGCGCACATGCTGGCCTTCGCCCGGCACGCGCGCACCGAAGTGAATGTCGGCCAGCACCGCGACGCCGGCCTCGTGCAGCAGGCGCTTGCGGAACTCCTCCGAATCCCTCGCGCCGATCATCTGGCAGGCCTCGGTCACATTGGGCCACGCGTAGAACGCGCCGCCGGGCGTCTTGCACGTCACGCCGGGCACCTTGTTGAGCAATCCGACGATCAGGTCGCGCCGCTCGAGGAAACTTTTTTTCATCATCTCGGCCGCATCCTGCGGACCGTTGATGGCCTCGACCGCCGCCCATTGCGAGATCTGCGAGGCGCACGAGTCGGTGTTGGTCACCCAGCGCGTGAACACCGGCGCCAGCGTCGGGTTGGAGATGAAACCGATACGCCAGCCCGTCATCGCCCAGGTCTTGGAGGCGCCATCCGAAATAATGGTGCGCTCGTACATGCCCGGCACCTGCGCAATCGAAAAGAAAGTCCCCTCGAAGGTGAGGCGCGAATAGATCTCGTCGGCATAAACCCACACGTGAGGATGCTTGGCGAGGATCGCCGCGATCTGCTCGAGCTCGGCGCGCGTAAGCAGCCCACCGGTCGGGTTGTGCGGGTAGTTGAGGATCAGCAGCTTGGTCTTTGGCGTGATCAGGCGCTGCAGCTCGGTCGGATCGAACGAGAAATTACGGCTTTCCTTGAGGTGCACCGGAACGGGCTTTGCGCCGCACGCCGTGATCTGCGATTCATAGATCGGGAACCCCGGGTTGGGATAGATCACCTCGTCGCCCACACCGTAGTCGGTGACCGACAGGATCGCGTAGGCGATGAAAGGCTTCGCGCCCGCACCCACCACCACGTCATCGGGCCTGATCGGCAGCCCGCCGCGCATGCCGGCCATGTAACGCGCCGCCGCTTCGCGCAGCGGGTCGATGCCGGCCGACGGCGTGTAGCCGTGCTTGCCCTCGCGGATTGCGCGGATGCCCGCCTCCTGCACATGCAGCGGCGCCGGAAAGTCGGGCTGCCCGATGCAGAACGAGATGATGTCCTTGCCGGTGCGCGCAAGGCTGTTGACTTCGGCGAGCACGACAAAGGCGTTCTCGGTGCCGAGGTCCTGCGCGCGCTTGGAAAGTTGCAGCATGGGATCAGCGCCTGAAAAAAGACTTATTTTACCGTTATCATCCCCCATGCTCGTCAATTGCGTCGCCTACCAGGATGGCAAAAAACTCGCCGAAATCCCGGTCGAGGACATCAGCACCTACGTAAGCCGCCCCGACTGCTTCGTCTGGGTCGCGCTCAAGGACGCGGAGGCCGCCGAACTCGAGAAGATGAAGGTCGAGTTCGGCCTGCACGAGCTTGCGGTGGAAGACGCGATGCACGGCCACCAGCGCCCCAAGATCGAGGAATACGGCGACTCCCTGTTTGCCGTATTGCACACGGTCGAAGTCGTCGAGGCCGGCGAGATGCTGGTCGGCGAGGTCAACGTGTTCGTGGGCCGCAACTATGTGCTTTCGGTGCGCAGCCGCGGGCGCAACGGATTCAAGGACGTGCGCGCACGCTGCGAACGCGAGCCCGAGTTGCTGCGCCACGGCTCGGGCTACGTGCTCTATGCGCTGATGGACGCGGTGGTGGACCGCTATTTCCCGGTGTTCGACGCGCTCGAAACCGAGCTCGAACAGATCGAAGAGCGCATTTTCGCGGGCGACGCGACCACCCGGGCCAACATCGAGGCGCTCTACGACCTCAAGCACAAGCTCATGACGCTCAAGCACGCCGCCGGGCCACTGCTCGACACGGTGGGCAAGCTGTTCGGTGGCCGTGTGCCGCAGGCGTGCGCCGGCATGAGCGAGTATTTCCGCGACGTCTACGACCACCTGATCCGCCTCAACCAGAACGTCGATTCCACGCGCGAAATGGTCACCACCGCCACCTCGGTAAACCTGTCGCTCATCACGCTGGCCGAGAACGAGACCACCAAGCGGCTGGCGTCCTATGCGGCCCTCGTCGCGGTGCCAACCATGGTCGCGGGCGTCTACGGCATGAATTTCGAGCACATGCCCGAGATCAAGTGGGTGTGGGGCTACCCTTTTGCGCTCACGCTGATGGTGGGCGTGGATGTGTACCTGTGGTTTCGCTTCAGGCGCTCAGGATGGCTATAACGAAGGATCAGGGGAACCTGCGGCTCCCCCGAACCCCCTCGCCCAGGATCAGGGGAACCCTCCGGCTCCCCCGAGATTTTCTAATCGATGGTGGCGAGGACTTCGGTGACGGTGCCGAAGATCTGGTCGAGGTGCTTTTTCTCGCAGATGAGCGGCGGGCAGAAGGCCATGTTGTCGCCCACCGGCCGCACGAACACGCCTTTTTCCCAGCATTTCTCGAACACTTCGAAGCCGCGCGCACCGACTGCTCCCTCGCGCGGCGCCAGTTCCACCGCGCCCATGAGGCCGAGGTTGCGGCAGTCGATGACGTGGCGCGCCCCCTTGAACGAGTGGATGCCGTCTTCGAAAGCCTTGGCCAGCTGGTTGGGGCGGTCGAAGAGGTTCTCCTCGGCGTAGGTGTCGAGCGCCGCAAGGCCGGCTGCGCTCGACAGCGGGTGGCCAGAATACGTGTACCCGTGAAAGAACTGCACGCCTGCGCCCTGCGATTGCATGAACGTTTCGTAGATGTCCTTCTTGACGATCACGCCGCCGAGCGGGGTGCTGCCCGAGGTCACGCCCTTGGCGAAGGTGATCATGTCGGGGGTCACGCCGAAATACTGCGACGCAAACGGCTTGCCCAGCCGGCCGAACCCGCAGATGACCTCGTCGAATATGAGCAGGATGCCGTGGCGGGTGCAGATGTCGCGCAGCCGCTGCAGGTAGCCCTGCGGCGGCACCAGCACGCCGCCCGCGCCCGACACCGGCTCGACGATGACCGCCGCGATGTTGGAGGCGTCGTGCAGCGGAACGATGCGCTGCTCGAGTTCATCGGCAAGCTCGGCGCCGCTGGCCGCGCAGCCGCGCGTGAATGCCCGGGTCTCGAGGTCCTGCGTATGGCGCAGATGGTCCACTCCACCCAGCAGCAGGCCGCCGTAGGCCTTCCGGTTGGATGGCACGCCGGACACCGACATGCCGCCGATGTTGACGCCGTGGTAGCTTTTTTCGCGCCCGATAAAGCGCGTGCGCGTGCCATCGCCACGAATGCGGTGGTAGGCCACCGCCATTTTCATCACCGTGTCCACCGCCTCGGATCCCGAGTTGGTGAAGAACACGTGGTCCATACCCTCCGGCGCGAGGTCCGCGATGCGCTCGGCCAGCTTGAACGCGAGCGGGTGGCCGGTGGAGAACGAGGCGGCGAAATCGAGCTCGCCCGCCTGCTTGCGGATCGCCTCGACGATCTTCGGGCGACAGTGGCCCGCGTTCACGCACCACAGCGTGGCCAGGCCATCGATGACTTCGCGCCCGTCTTCCAGGCGGTAGTGCATGTCCTTCGCCCCGACGATCATCTTGGGCGCGGCCTTGAAGCGCGGATTGTCGGTGTAGGGCATCCAGTAATGCTCGAGGCTTTGGTCGGTGCTCTGGTGGGCCTTGGTCCGGTCGGGTGCGTTCATTGCGGTCTCCGCATGTTGGAATTGCAGTGGGTCATTGTCGGGCTAAATGCCGGCTTCCTTGAAAACTTCCTTGGCGATGCGAAAGCTGTCCATGGCGGCTGGCGCACCGCAATAAACGGCGGCATGGATGAGAATTTCGCGGATTTCCTCTTTGGTGACGCCGTTATTGAGCGCGCCCTTCACGTGGATGCGGAATTCGTGCCCGCGGTTGAGCGCGGTGAGCATGGCGAGGTTGAGCATCGAACGCGTCTTTTTCTCCAGCCCCGGGCGCGCCCAGCTCGCCGCCCATGCATGGGCAGTCAGGTATTCCTGCAGCGGCCGGGAGAAATCGTCGGCCGAATTGATCGCGTTGTCGACATATGCGTCGCCCAGCACTTCCTTGCGCACCTTCAGGCCGCGTTCGTACAGGGGCTTCATTGCGTCATCCATCGGTACACCTCGTGGCAGTTTGACAAGCTGCCACGATACAGGTTGCACGGCCGCGGCGGCCCTGATGTCCGGCTACGCGGGGTCCTGCCAGGGTGCCGGAAGCGCTGGCGGGACGACCAGGTCCGCGGGCGTCACGAAGGCGTCGCAGAAAAAATCGTCGCCGGGCAATGCGCGCTCGGCGGTGAAATCGCGCCGCGCGGCGTCCACCATCGCGGTCACGCCACAGGCATAGGCCTGGTGGCCGGCGAGCGTGGGGTAGTCCTCCATGACCGCGCGATGCACGAACCCGATCCTGCCTACCCACCCCGGGCCCGGTTCCGACAGCACGGGCACGAACCGGAATCCCGCCTGCTGGGCCGCCCATTTGGCCGGCAGGTCGGCGAGGTAGAGGTCAGCCTCACGCCGCGCGCCCCAATACAGCGCCATCGGCCGCGGGTCTTTGTTGCGAAACGCGTCCTCCAGGATCGACTTGATCGGCGCGAAGCCCGTGCCGCTGGCGACGAAGACGGCCGGCTTGGCGCTTTCGCGCAGCCAGAAATCCCCCGAGGGGAGTTCGACGCGCAACTGGCTGCCGGGCTCCAGACGCGGCAGCACCTCTTCCGCAAACCGCCCCCCCGGCAGGACACGCACGTGCAGCACGGCCAGGTCGCTTTGTTGCGGCGCGTTGGCCAGCGAGAAACTGCGCTGCGCCCCATCGGGCAGGATCACGTCGAGGTACTGGCCGGCCCTGAACTTGACCCGCACGCCGGGCGGGAAGCGCAACTGGACGATACGCACATCGTCGGTCGCTGCGGTGACGCGCAGCACTTTGGCGTCGATCGTGCTTTTTGCCGCGGGATCGGTCCGACGGATTTCGCGCGGCACGATTTCGAGGTCCGACTTCGGGCGCGCCTGGCAGAACAGGACGTACAGGTCGCCGGGATACGGCGTCTCGATTTCGCCCGAGCGCACCAGCCCGCGGCAGCTCGCGCAGGCCCCGCGCTGGCAGGAGTACGGCATCTCATACCCCGCGCGCCGCGCCGCCTCGAGGATCGTGGTATCGGCATCGCAAGCGAATGCAATGTCGGTGTTGGCCACCCGGATGGTGAAGCTGCCCGCCAAGGCTCAGTGCGCGGCGGCGCCGGAAAGAAGCGCGAAAGTCTCGATGACCGAAATCGGGTCCGCGACGCCCTTGCCCGCGATGTCGTGCGCGCTGCCGTGCCCCACGCTCGAGAACAGCACCGGTGTGCCGATCGACAGTGCGGAAGATCGCAGCGGCGACAGGAGCTTCATCGGGATATGGCCCTGGTCGTGGAACATGGCGAGGTACACGTCGTGTTTGCGCTGCGAGAGCATCACGTCGGCACCCACGGGACCATCGGCGAGCACACCGGCGTCCTTCAACCGCCGCACGGCGGGGACCGTCACCCGGTCGTCGTCGTCGCCGAACAGCCCGCCCTCGCCCGCATGCGGGTTGATGCCGAACACCCCCAGCCTGGGATTGGCCACACCCAGGCGCCGGACCGCTTTCACCGCCGCGAGGCCCGCCGCCACCACCCGATCGGTGGTGATGCGCCCGAGCGCCGAACGCACGCTCTCGTGCAGCGTGACGTGCGCGATGCGCATCCCCGCCGCGACCAGCATGAGGAAGACTTCCTCGTCCGGCGTACCGGTGAGTTCCGCGAGCAGGCCCGCGTAACCGGAGAACTTGATTCCCGCGCTGTTGATCGCGGTCTCCGACTGGGGACAGGCGACGATCGCCGCCACCTCGCCCGCATTCACCAGGCGGACCGCTTCGCGCACATAGGCCACCGTGGCCGCCCCCGCGCGCGGGTCGATGCGGCCCGGGTCGAACCCGCCGGAGTCGAGTGCATTGACCGGCGCGATCGCAAGGCCTTCGCCACCGTATTCGCGGATCACGAACGGGTCGCCCACCAGCACCGGCTCGACGCTGCCGCCGGCGAACTTGCGCGCCGCCTTGACCGCGATCTCCGGGCCGATGCCGTTGGGGTCGCCGATCGAAATCGCAATGCGCCGCGGCTGGGGCGCCGAAGCGCGCGTCATAGCGGGATCGCCACGAGGGTATCGAAGCGGTTGCTGTCGCAGACCACGATGCGCTCGCGAAACCTGAGCGCGCCCGCGCCATCCTCTTCCACCACGTCGAGGTAACGGCCGGTGGCGAATACTTCCATCGTGCCGTCACGCATGATGCGCACCACCAGGAACGACGCTTCGGTGCGCACACCCGCGCCCTCGGCGGCGAGCACGCTGGGCATGCCCACGATGTGGCGATAGCGCTGGCGCTCGTAGATGTTGGCCACGCGCAGCGCCGAGACCCGGTCGCGCAGCATGTTGCGCGAATCGGCATACATCACCCCGGCCTCCATGCCTTGCGCGTGGTTGTCGGCGGAGGTGAGCTTGTACAGGCCGTCTTCGAGGAAGAACTCCGGCCACGCCTCGAACTGGCCGTCATCGAGCGCGCGCGCGTAAGCCGCGTGCAGCGCGATGAGGCGCGCGCCGAGGTCGGGTGCCGACACATTCATCGAAGCAATCGCGGGGCTTGCCATCACACCGCCATGTGGCTGCGGTACGCCTTCCAGAACCCGCGCACCGAGGCTTCTGTCGCGCGCGTGGTGTCGGTCTGCGTCGCATCGCCACCCATCTGCATGATCGAAAATTCGTTGCCCGCAGCCGCCACGCCGCGCTGTACGAACCCGCCCACGCAGCCGTCTTCCATGGACACGAAGCCGGCGGGCCCCACGAGGTTGGCCTGCTTCAGCCGGCGCTTCCTCATCTCGGGCGTATCGTCCTCGAAGCCGAAGTAGGTCCAGTTGAGTTCCATGCGCCCGATGCCCTTGGGCACGATCTGGCGCACGGCGAGGGCGTTGTTGATCTGCTGCAGCACGAACCCCGGAAACACGGTGAGGATCTGAAGCTGGATCCCGTCACCGAACTCGTCCACCGAGTCGAGCAGGCTCGGGTCGGCGAGGCGATAGCCCTTGCTCTCGGAGCGGATGCCCTGGCGCGCGTACTCCTCGCTTTTCGCGTCGCCCGGCGCATCGATCGTGTAGCTC
>JBBQCV010000095.1:0-13240 GCA_038319115.1 Burkholderiales bacterium
CGCTCACCGCGCCGCCATCCACTCGGCGACACGATACGCCTGCGGACCGGTGAGGTGGAGGCCGGCCTTGGTGCGCCGCCACAGGACGTCCTCGGCGGCGACAGCCCATTCCTGCGCCATGAGGTATTCGACTTCGCGTGCATGCAATCCTGCGCCGAAATGTTCGCCGAGGTCCGCTTCGCTGCGCGCGTCGCCGAGCACTTCGCTAGTGAGCGCGCCATGACGGCGAAACACGGCGTCGACGAATTCGGCCGGGAGCGCGGCGTACTTTTCACGCATGTGCGCCTGTGCCTGGGCGTACGGTGCACCCAGCTCGCTGCCGGGCAGGCGGCGTTTGTCCGTCCAGGCAGGCTTGAGACCGGGAAAGTACGGTTGCAATTTTTCCATCGCGTGCTCGGCGAGACGCCGGTAAGTGGTGATTTTTCCGCCGAAGACGGACAGTACCGCCGCTGCACCCTCGGCGTCGTCCACCCGCAGCGTGTAATCGCGCGTGACCGCAGACGGGTCGCTGCTGCCGTCGTCGTAGAGCGGGCGCACGCCGGCGTAGCGCCACACCACATCGGCGGGCACCACCGGCTTGTCGAGGTATCGGTTGACTGCGCGGCACAGGTAGTCGACTTCTTCGGTGCTTGCCTGCGGGTGCCCGGGATCGCCTTCGACCGGGATGTCCGTCGTGCCGACGAGCGTGAAGCGGCCCTCGTACGGGATCATGAACACCACGCGCTTGTCGTCGTTCTGCAGGATGAATGCGTGCGCACCGTCGTACAGCTTCGGCACCACGATGTGGCTGCCCTTGACGAGGCGGACGTTGTCGCGGCTGGGCTGGTCGAGGTGCGTGTTGAGGACTTCCTTTACCCAGGGCCCGGCCGCATTGACGATTGCTTTGGCGCTGACTTCGCGCGCCGCGTGGCCGGCGCCTTCGATGCGTGCCCGCCACAGGCCTTGTTCACGGCGAGCGCTGATGCAGAGGGTCCGCGTGAGGATGGTCGCGCCCAGGCGCCTGGCATCCAGGGCATTGGCCACCACCAGCCGCGCGTCGTCGACGCGGCAGTCGGAATACAGGAAGCCCCTGGTGAGCGAAGCCTTGAGCCCGGAGCGATACGGGGGAACGTCCAGGCTCACCCCTTCGGATCCGGGCAGCGACGTGCGTCGGCCGAGGTGGTCGTACAGGAAGAGCCCCACCCTGATCATCCAGCGTGGGCGCAGTTCCGGCACGTGCGGCATGACGAAGCGCATGGGCGACACCAGATGCGCGGCGATCGAGAGCAGGACTTCACGCTCGGCCAGCGCCTCGGCCACCAGCCGGAACTGGTATTGCTCGAGGTAGCGCAGCCCGCCGTGGATCAGTTTGGAGGACCACGACGAAGTGTGCGAAGCGAGGTCGCCCTTCTCGACCACCAGCACCGACAGCCCGCGGCCTGCGGCATCGCGCGCGATGCCGATACCGTTGATGCCGCCGCCGATGACGAGCAGGTCGTAGGCGTCCATCAGCAAAAGCGCGCCGCGAAGCCCCTGATCGCCGGGCCGGCATTACGGAGGGGCAGCGCGACAGCCATGTCAGGGCTCCAAAAGGAAAGGGGCAGCTTGCACTGCCCCGGCATGACCCCGCGCGAGCGCTAGCGTCTCTGGCGCAGCTTGCGGATGGCTGCGATCTGCGCCGCCGCCTCGGCCAGCTCTGCCGCGGCCTTGGCATACTCGATCTTGCCGCTGCGGTCGTGGATCGCTTCGGCCGCGCGCTTCTGCGCTTCGATCGCCTTGGCTTCGTCGAGGTCCTGGCCGCGGATCGCCGTGTCGGCGAGTACCGTCACCACCTTGGGCTGGACCTCGAGGATTCCGCCGGCGACGAAAATCAGCTCTTCCTCGCCACCGCCTTCGGGCTTGATGCGCACCGTGCCGGGCTTGATGCGCGTGATGAGCGGGGTATGGCGCGGATAGATGCCGAGCTCCCCCGCCTCGCCTGGGAGCACGACGAATTCCGCCTCGCCCGAGTAGATCTGCTCTTCGGCGCTGACGACGTCGACGTGGATGGTGTTGGCCATTACTGCAGGGTCTTCGCTTTCTCGACCGCTTCCTCGATGGCGCCAACCATGTAGAAGGCCTGCTCGGGCAGGTGGTCGTAATCGCCGGCCACAATGCCCTTGAAGCCCTTGATGGTGTCGGCCAGCGGCACGTACTTGCCATCCTGCCCGGTGAAGTTCTTCGCCACATCGAACGGCTGCGACAAGAAGCGCTGGATCTTGCGCGCGCGCGCCACGGCCAGTTTGTCTTCGGGTGACAGCTCGTCCATGCCGAGAATCGCGATGATGTCGCGCAGTTCCTTGTAGCGCTGCAGCGTCGACTGGACCGAGCGGGCCACCGCGTAGTGCTCCTCGCCGACCACGTGCGGGTCCATCTGGCGGCTGGTAGAGTCGAGCGGGTCGACCGCAGGGTAGATGCCGAGCGACGCGATGTCGCGCGACAGCACGACGGTCGAATCAAGGTGGCCGAAAGTGGTCGCGGGGGACGGGTCGGTCAGGTCGTCGGCGGGCACGTACACGGCCTGGATCGAGGTGATCGAGCCGGTCTTGGTGGAGGTGATGCGCTCCTGCAGGCGGCCCATCTCCTCGGCCAGCGTGGGCTGGTAGCCCACCGCCGAAGGCATCCGGCCCAGCAGCGCGGACACTTCGGTGCCGGCCAGCGTGAAGCGGTAGATGTTGTCCACGAAGAACAGCACGTCGCGGCCCTCGTCGCGGAACGCCTCGGCCATGGTGAGTCCGGTCAGCGCCACGCGCAGGCGGTTGCCCGGCGGCTCGTTCATCTGGCCGTACACCAGCGCGACCTTGTCGAGCACGCCGCCGTCTTTCATCTCGTGGTAGAAGTCGTTGCCCTCGCGCGTGCGCTCGCCCACGCCGGCGAATACCGACAAGCCCGAGTGCTTCTTGGCGATATTGTTGATGAGTTCCATCATGTTGACGGTCTTGCCCACGCCGGCGCCGCCGAACAGGCCCACCTTGCCGCCCTTGGCGAACGGGCATACGAGGTCGATCACCTTGATGCCTGTCTCGAGCAGATCCTGCGAGGGCGAGAGCTCTTCGTACTTGGGCGCGGTGCGGTGGATCGAGGAGGTCTTCTCGGCGCCGATCGGGCCGGCCTCGTCGATCGGGCGGCCGAGCACGTCCATGATGCGGCCGAGCGTCTTGGGGCCGATGGGCACCATGATCGGGTTCTTGGTGTTGACCACGGTCATCCCGCGACGCAGGCCGTCGGAGGACCCCAGCGCGATGGTGCGCACGATGCCGTCCCCGAGCTGCTGCTGCACTTCGAGCGTGAGGCCGATCTCGTCCATCTTGAGCGCGTCATAGATCGCGGGCATCTGGTCACGCGGGAATTCGACGTCGACCACTGCGCCGATGCACTGAACGATAGTTCCTTGGTTCATGACGTTGTCCTAAAAAATCGAATCTGTTGGATGCGGCGCTAGACCGCGGCCGCCCCGCCGACGATCTCCGAGAGTTCCTTGGTGATCGCCGCCTGGCGCGACTTGTTGTAGATGAGCTGCAGCTCGCCGATGACGTTGCCCGCGTTGTCACTGGCGGCCTTCATCGCGACCATGCGCGCGCTCTGCTCGGAGGCGATGTTCTCCGACACCGCCTGGTAGATCAGCGCCTCGATGTAGCGCGTGAGGACCTGGTCGATCACCGCTTTCGCGTCGGGCTCGTAGATGTAGTCCCACAGGCCCTCGGGCGCGCCCATCGTCTCGCCCGACAGCGGCAGGAGCTGCTCCATGACGGGCTCCTGCTTCATGGTGTTCTGGAACTTGGTGTAGAAGATCATGAGGCGGTCGAAGCGGTCTTCGGTGTAGCCGTTGAGCATGACCTTGACCGCGCCGATGAGCTTGTCCATGTGCGGCGTATCGCCAAGCCCGGTGACGTGGGACACCACGTTGGCCTTGATGCGCTGCATGAAGCCGAAGCCCTTGTTGCCGATGGCGCAGACCTCGAACTGCTCGCCCTCGCCCTCCCACTCGCGCATCCTCGCCAGCGCCATGCGCAGTACGTTGGTGTTCAGGCCGCCGCACAGGCCCTTGTCGGAGGTGACCACGATGATGCCGACCTTCTTGACCGAGTCGCGCTCGATCAGGAACGGGTGGCGGTATTCGGGATTGGCGTGGCTCATGTGCGCCGCCACGTTGCGGATCTTGTCCGCATAGGGCCGCGCGGCGCGCATGCGCTGCTGCGCCTTGCGCATCTTGGAGGCGGCGACCATCTCCATGGCCTTGGTGATCTTGCGCGTGTTCTGCACGCTCTTGATCTTGGTTCGGATTTCCTTGCTGCCGGGCATGACGGACCTCGGGTTAGTGCGGGCCGGAGTTAGTACGAACCATTCTTCTTGAAGTCCTTGACCGCTTCGTGCAACTCGGCCTCGTCTTCCTTGGAAAGGTCCTTGGTCGTCTCGATGCGGTCCACGAGCGCGGCGTACTTGTCCTTGATGTAGGCCTGCATGGCCTTCTCGGCGGCGAGCGCCTTCTTGACGTCGATGTCGTCGAAATAGCCGTTGTTGACCCCGAACAGCACCAGTGCCATCTGCCAGACCTGCAGCGGCTCGTACTGGGGCTGCTTCATGAGTTCGGTGACGAGCCTGCCGCGCTCGAGCTGCTTCCTGGTGGCTTCGTCGAGGTCGGAGGCGAACTGCGCGAACGCAGCCAGCTCTCGGTACTGGGCGAGCGCCAGGCGCACGCCGCCGCCGAGCTTCTTCACCACCTTGGTTTGCGCCGCGCCGCCAACGCGCGACACTGAAATGCCTGCGTTGATGGCCGGACGGATGCCAGCGTTGAAGAGGTCGGTCTCGAGGAAGATCTGGCCGTCGGTGATCGAGATCACGTTGGTCGGCACGAACGCGGTCACGTCACCCGCCTGGGTCTCGATGATCGGCAGCGCGGTGAGCGAGCCGGTCTTGCCCTTGACTTCGCCCTTGGTGAATTTCTCCACGTACTCGGGGTTCACGCGCGCGGCACGCTCGAGCAGGCGCGAGTGCAGGTAGAACACGTCGCCCGGGTAGGCTTCGCGGCCCGGCGGGCGGCGCAGAAGCAGCGAAACCTGGCGGTAGGCCCACGCCTGCTTGGTCAGGTCGTCATAAATGATCAGCGCGTCCTGGCCGCGGTCGCGGAAATACTCGCCCATGGTGCAGCCGGAGTACGGAGCGATGAACTGCATCGCGGCCGATTCGGAAGCGGTGGCGGCAACTACGATGGTGTAGGCCATCGCGCCGTGCTCTTCGAGCTTCCTCACCACGTTGACCACCGACGATGCTTTCTGCCCGATCGCGACGTAGATGCAGATGAGGTCCTTGCCCTTCTGGTTGATGATCGCGTCGATGGCTACCGCGGTCTTGCCGGTCTGGCGGTCGCCGATGATCAGCTCGCGCTGGCCGCGACCGATCGGCACCATCGAGTCGATCGACTTGAGGCCGGTCTGCACCGGCTGCGACACCGACTGGCGCTCGATCACGCCCGGCGCGACTTTCTCGATCACGTCGGTCAACTTGGCGTTGACCGGGCCCTTGCCGTCGATCGGCTGGCCGAGCGAATTGACCACCCGCCCGATGAGTTCGGGACCGACGGGCACATCGAGGATCCGCCCGGTGCACTTGACCGTGTCGCCCTCTGAGATGTGCTCGTACTCGCCGAGGATCACCGCGCCGACTGAATCGCGCTCGAGGTTGAGCGCCAGGCCGAAGGTGTTGTTGGGGAACTCGAGCATCTCGCCGGCCATGACGTCGGACAGGCCGTGGATGCGGCAGATGCCGTCGGTCACCGAGATCACAGTGCCTTGGGTGCGCACATCAGCCGCGAGCGCGAGGCTCTGGATCCGGGTGCGGATCAGCTCGCTGATTTCGGAGGGTTTCAGCTGTTGCATGGCGTTTCCGATCTGATAGTTGGGTATGGGTGGCGGTGGATGTGGCCGGTCAGCTGGCCATCAGTCCCGCGTTCATGGCTTCGAGCTTGCCGCGCACGGTGCCGTCGATGACCTGGTCGCCGACGATCACCCTGGCGCCGCCGATGAGGGCCTTGTTGAGGCTCACCTGCGGGCGGATCTTGCGCTTGAAGCGGCGCTCCAGGTCGACCACCAGCGATTCGAGCTCGCCGGTCTGAAACGGGAAGGCAGTTTCGATGGCCGCGTCGATCGCACCTTCGCGTTCGGCCTTGAGCTGCTCGAACAGGTCGCGTACTGCGGGCAGCGCTTCGAGGCGCCGGTTTTCGGTCATCATCTGCAGTAATGCCCGGGCCTCGGCGGGCATCCCGTCGGTGTGGAACAAGTCGACGAACTGCGCCGCGGTCACCTTGGGATTGCCCAGCAGCTGGCCCATCTCCGGCGTCTGCGCGAAGGCGGCCAGCTGGCCGAGCGTCTCGGACCACTGGGCAAGCGAACCCGACTTGTCGGCCATGGCGAACAGCGCCTCGGCGTAGGGTCGCGCTATGGTGACGGTCTCGGCCATCGGCTCAGAGCTCTTTCTTCAGCTGCGTAAGCAGCTCGGCGTGGGACTGCGCGTTGACTTCCTTCTGCAGGATCTTTTCAGCACCGGCAACCGCCAACGCGGCAACCTGCTCGCGCAGCGACTCGCGCGCACGCGACACATCCTGGTCGATCTCGGCCTTGGCGGCGGCCTTCTCGCGCCCGCCTTCTTCCTTGGCGGCCGCCTTGGCCGCTTCGATCATCTGCGTGGCGCGCTTCTCGGCTTGCGCGAGAATCTCGGCCGCGCGCGCGCGCGCGGCATCGATCTCGGCTTCGGCCTGCCTGGCCGAGGATTCAAGCGACTTGCGCCCCTGCTCGGCGGCGGCCAGCCCGTCGGCGACGGTCTTCTGGCGCGCTTCGATTGCGCGCAGCATCGGCGGCCACACGAACTTGATCGTGAAAGCGATGAAGGCCAGGAACACAGCCGCCTGGGCAAACAGCGTGAGGTTGATGTTCATGATTCCCCCTTGCGGGAAATGCCGGCGGCGCGGCTTAGCCGAGCGCGGCGAGGAGCGGGTTGCCGGTGGCGAACCACAGCGCGAGGCCCACGCCGATGATGAACGACGCGTCGATCAGGCCCAGCAGCAGGAACACTTTCGCCTGCAGCGAGTCGGTAAGTTCGGGTTGGCGCGCAGCGGCCTCGAGAAAGCGGCTGCACATGATGCCCACGCCCACGCAAGCGCCAAGCGCGCCCAAGCCGATCATGAGGCCGATGCCGACGCCGGTGTAGGCCTGCACCATCGCGATCATTTGAATTTTTTCCATTGCCAGTTTTTCCTTTCTTTGCGGACGTTAATCGGGGAGATTGGATGCCTAGTGATGCTCGTGCGCCATCGTGAGGTACACGATGGTGAGCATCATGAAGATGTACGCCTGCAGCGCGACGATCAGGATGTGGAAGATCGCCCACAGCACGCCGAGGCCGAAACCGAAGAAGGTGCCCACCAGGCCCGTGGCGGCCCAGGTCCACAGCAAGAGGAAGATCAACTCGCCTGCATACATGTTGCCGTACAGCCGCAGCGAATGCGACAGCGGCTTGGAAAGGTATTCGATCGCGTTGAACAGCAGGTTGAGCGGGAATAGCCACTTGCCGAACGGAGTGGCGACCAGCTCGTGCGCCCAGCCGCCCCAGCCTTTCACCTTGATGGAGAAATAGATCATCAGCGCGAACACCGTCAGCGCCAGCGCGAATGTGGTGTTGACGTCGGCGGTCGGCACGATGCGAAAGCCGTGCTCGGAGATGCGGTCCGTGCCCAGCGCAATGATGTCCACCGGCAGGAAATCCATCGAGTTCATGAGCAGCACCCACACGAATACCGTGAGCGCGGCCGGCGCGATGAACGCATGGCGGTCGCCGTGCCTGAAGATTCCCTTGGCCTGATTGTCGACGAAACTGAACAGCACTTCAATGAACGCCTGGCGCTTGTTCGGCACCCCGGAGGTTGCGCCGCGCACCACTAGCCAGATGAGGCCGACGCCGACAAGGCCCAACAGGATCGCAACTGCGATCGAATCGAAGTGCAGCGTCCAGAACCCGCCGTCGCCCACCTGCTGGACGCCGTGAGTGAGGTGGTGCCTGATGTATTCGGAGGAAGTCTTACCGGTTGCCATTGTCGCGGACGAAAAATGCCATCGAAAAAATGAGGATCGACAAAATGAACGATCCGACACACGCGAACGCAATCACGCCCGCGTAGGTTGTCAACACCAGCCAGAGAAGAAATACCGAGAGTCCGATCTTGACCGACTCGGCCTGCAGCGCCGTTACCAGCGTTCCCCCTGCAGACTTGTCCCTGCCCCTTTGCACCACCACCGCAAATCCCAATCCGGCGGCGATTGCGACCGCGCCGCCAAGCGCCGCGGAAATCGCGCCCTGCACTCCCCCCAGCCCTGCGGCAAGCAGCGCCGCGAACACAGCCGCGATGACCTGCCAGACGAGAACGGTGCGAATCGACTTGCTTTGGATTCGAAGCATGTGGGATCGGACTTCGGATCGAGCAAACCGGTCGATTGTAATTGTCATTGGCCGGGGCAGTCAATCCTGCGCCGCAGTGCAGCACGGGCCGCCAAGCGCAGCAATCCCCTTGCTAGCGGCGACTGAGTTTCGCGATCAGATCGTCAAGATGTTCGTAGCTTGAGTAGTGCACGACCAGCCGCCCGGTGCCCTTGCGGCCGGGCCTGATCTCGACCGTGGTGCCCACCGCGCTGGCAGTTTCCTCTTCCAGTCGCGCGATGTCGCGATCGACCTTTTTGCGTCGCACCGGGGTGGCGTCGGCCTTGAGCCATTGCTGCACCAGCGCCTCGGTGTCGCGTACTGAATGGCGGCGCGCGACGGTGCGGTTGGCGGCCTCGACCTGGCGCGCGCCATCGAGTGCGAGCAAGGCGCGCGCATGCCCCATTTCAATCTGGCCTTCCATAAGCATGGACTGCACCGGCTTTGCCAGATTAAGCAACCGCAGCAGATTGCTCGCCGCGCTGCGCGAGCGTCCCACGGCATCGGCCGCCTGCTGGTGGGTCATGCTGAATTCCTGCACCAGGCGCTGCAGGCCTGCGGCCTCTTCCATGGCATTGAGGTCTTCGCGCTGGATGTTCTCGATCAGCGCCATTGCCAGCGCCGACTCGTCGGGCACTTCACGCACCAGTGCCGGCACGACCTCGAGGCCGGCCATTTGCGCGGCCCGCCAGCGCCGCTCGCCGGCAATGAGCTCGTAGCGGTCCTGCTCGACCGGCCGCACAAGCAGGGGCTGCATGAGCCCCTGGGTCTTGATCGACGCGGCCAGTTCTGAGAGCGCTTCCGGGTCCATTCGCGTGCGTGGCTGGTACTTGCCCGGCCGGATGTGGCTCACGGACAGGGTCATGAGCGCCTCTTTGCGCGGCTCGTCGCCGCCCAGGAGGGCGTCGAGCCCACGTCCCAGCCCTTTCTGCTTGTTGGCTGCCATGCTCATGCCCCCGCGGGCGCGAGAATTTCGTCGGCCAGGGCGAGGTAGGCCTGCGCGCCCTTTGAAGCACGATCCCACACCACCGCCGCCATCCCGTAGCTCGGAGCTTCAGCCAGGCGCACATTTCGCGGCACGAGTGTCTTGAACACCTTGGCGCCGAAATGCTGCTCGAGCTGCGCGGAAACTTGCTGCGACAGTGTGTTGCGTGGGTCGTACATGGTGCGCAGCAGCCCGCCGATTTCGAGGGACGGGTTGAGGTTGGCCCGCACCCGCTTGATCGTGCCCACCAGGTCGGACAGGCCTTCGAGCGCGTAGTACTCGCATTGCATCGGGATCAGCACCTCGCGGGCAGCCACGAGGCCGTTGATGGTCAGCAGCGACAGCGACGGAGGGCAATCGATCAGCACGAAGTCATAGTCTGGCTCTACCACCGCCAGGGCGGCGCGCAGGCGCCCTTCCCGGTTGGGCAGGTCAACCAATTCGATCTCGGCCCCGGCCAGTTCGCGGTTAGCCGGAATGAGGTCGTAGCGCCCGCTCTCCGAGCGCGCGCGGATGCTGGCGGCCTCGCCCAGACCGAGGAGTACCTGGTAGACGGTACGCGTCACGATTTTCTTGTCGAACCCGCTTCCAGTCGTCGCGTTGCCTTGCGGATCGAGATCGACCAGCAAGACGCGCTTGCCGCTGGCCGCAAGGCTCGCGGCGAGATTCACGCTGGTGGTCGTCTTGCCGACCCCGCCCTTCTGGTTGACGATCGCGATCATGCGGGCCATCTAGGCTTCCCTCCGGCACAGCACGAGGTGGCGCTCACCCTCGACATGCGGAACGTTCAGCCTGAACACCGAATCACAGCGCACGTCCTGCGGCACTTTGGCGATCTCCTCGTGCGGATACAGCCCCTTCATCGCGGCGAAAAATCCGCCCGGTCGCACCAGGTGGCGGCAGGCGGCGATGAAGTCCGCCAGCTCGGCGAACGCGCGCGATATCGCGCCGTCGAAAGGGACGGCAGGATGCAGATCCTCGATCCGACCGACATGGACGTGTACGTTATCCAGCCCCAGTTCAATGGCGGCCTGCTGCAGGAACGCGCCCTTCTTATGGTTGCTGTCGGTGAGGGTGACCTGCAGGCTGGAATTTGCGATGGCCAGGGGAATGCCGGGAAGCCCGCCGCCCGCCCCCACATCCACCAGGGTGCCGCCCCGCACGTGAGGCAGCACGGCCAGGGAATCGATCAGGTGGTGGCTCACCATGCGCTCGGGTTCGCGGATGGCCGTGAGGTTGTAGGTGCGGTTCCACTTGGCGAGCAGTTCCACGTAGGCAAGCAGCTTTTTCTGCGCCTCGTCAGGCAAGGCAAGCCCCAGCCCGTCGAGTCCTTCCTGCAAGGTTGCAGCCGGCGTCATGCCGATTTCTCCTGCTGCACGAAGCCGCGCTTGAGATGCACCAGCAACAGCGACACGGCGGCCGGGGTTACCCCTTGCATGCGCGCCGCCTGGCCGATGGTTTCGGGCTTGAAGCGATTGAGCCTCTGCTGCACTTCACGGGACAACCCGCGCACCTCGGTGTAATCGAGGTCGGCCGGCAACGGAAGCCCACCTTGCGCCTCGCGGCGTTCGACCTCGTCCTGCTGGCGGGTGATGTAGCCTGAGTACTTGGCTTGGATATCGACCTGCTCTGCAATTTCCGGCTCGGCCACGCCGGGCCCGGCATCGGGCAGTGTCATCAGGGCGGCGTAGGAAACGTCGGGGCGGCGCAGCAGGTCGGCTAGCGTGTACTCCCTCTCGATCGCCTTGCCCAGCACGCGCTCGGCGTGCCCAACAGGCAGGCTCCTGGGGTTGACCCATATCGACTTGAGACGCCCCTGTTCAGCGGCCACGGCGTCGCGCTTGCGATTGAAGGCGCCCCACCGGCGATTGTCGACAATGCCGAGCTTGCGACCGATGTCCGTCAGCCGCAGGTCGGCGTTGTCCTCGCGCAACATCAGCCGGTATTCGGCGCGACTGGTGAACATGCGGTAGGGCTCCGAAACGCCGCGGGTGACCAGGTCGTCGACGAGCACACCTAGGTAAGCTTCGTCGCGCCACGGCGACCACACATCCCGTCCCAGTGTCTGGAGGGCCGCGTTGACCCCCGCCAGCAGGCCTTGGGCCGCGGCCTCCTCGTAGCCCGTCGTGCCGTTGATCTGCCCGGCGAAGAACAGCCCGGGGATGGATTTCGTTTCGAGCGAACTCTTGAGGCTGCGCGGGTCGAAGTAATCGTATTCGATCGCGTAGCCGGGCCGCAGGATATGGGCGTTCTCCAATCCGGCGATGCTGCGCACGACTTGCACTTGCACGTCGAAAGGCAGACTGGTCGAGATGCCGTTGGGATAGACCTCATACGTGTCGAGGCCCTCGGGCTCAAGGAAGATCTGGTGGCTCGTCTTGCCGGCGAAGCGATGGATCTTGTCCTCGATCGAGGGGCAATAGCGCGGGCCCACGCCCTGGATGACACCAGTGAACATGGGCGAGCGGTCCAGACCCCCGCGGATGATTTCGTGGGTCTGTTCGTTGGTGTGGGTGATCCAGCACGGCAACTGGCGCGGATGCATGGAGCGCGAGCCCAGGAAGGAGAACACCGGCGCGGGATTGTCACCCGGCTGTTCCTGAGTTTTCGAGAAGTCGATGGTCCGGCCGTCGATCCGCGGCGGTGTGCCGGTCTTCAATCGCCCGACGGGCAGGTTCAACTCGCGCAGCCGGTGCGCAAGAGTGACGGCTGCGGCGTCGCCGGCGCGTCCCCCAGGATGCTTTTCCAGGCCGATGTGCATAACACCGGCGAGGAACGTCCCGGTGGTCAGTACCACCGCGCGGCTGCGGAATTCCACGCCGCTCTGAGTGCGCACCCCCACTGCTTGCCCCGCTTCGAGCAAGATATCGTCCACTGGTTGCTGGAACAAGGCCAGGCCGGGCTGGTTTTCCAGTGCTTGGCGAATTGCGTTGCGATAAAGGACACGGTCGGCTTGGGCACGGGTGGCGCGCACCGCCGGGCCCTTGGATGAATTCAGGGTGCGGAACTGGATGCCGGCCACATCGGTTGCCAGCGCCATGATTCCGCCGAGGGCATCGACCTCGCGGACGAGGTGGCCCTTGCCGATCCCGCCAATCGAGGGGTTGCACGACATCTGGCCCAGCGTTTCTACGCTGTGGGTAACGAGCAGGGTACGGGCACCAGCGCGCGCCGCTGCGAGCGCAGCCTCGCTACCGGCGTGGCCGCCGCCCACCACAATCACGTCAAAATCGTTCGGATATCGCATGCCGTGGGGCTGCCAAAGGGACTTTCTGGGAGGCGCGATGATACGTGATTGTTCCACGTGAAACCAGAGACGGCCGACGAGGCGCAGACGTTCCACGTGGAACAACCATTCCTAGACTTTCTTCTAAATTTTTTATTGCCCATGGCTCTAGGGGAAGATACCGAGAGTTAATGCCCACTTACGTTCAAAAATCGAACGACCCCTAGCCGTAGCGCAGGTTCTCCCCGATCATGCGGTTCCCCGACTTGCCCCCTACCCGGGAGTACGCAATGAAAATCACCGACGTCATCACCCACCAGCTTTCCTGCGACGTCCAGACGCCGTTTACGTCGTCGCGCGGGTGGTGGTACAAAACCAAGGGGGCGTTGGTGGTCGAAGTGGTAACCGATGAAGGGATCATTGGGTGGGGGGACTGTTACGGCCCTTCCGCCGTCGCCAAAAGCGTGGTCGACACCCTCCTCAAGCCTTCGGTCATCGGGCGCGACCCGTTCGACGTCGAGGTGATCTGGGAAGCGTTGTACAAC
>JBBQCV010000096.1:0-13073 GCA_038319115.1 Burkholderiales bacterium
GCATCGCGGTGTCGCTCGGCGGGGTGCTGGTGATCCTGTTCCAGGGGTCGCTCGACAAGGCGCTGGGGCTGGCATTCAATGCGGGCGATGTGGTCCTTTTCGCCGGCATGGTCCTGTGGGCCTTGTATACGCTCAAGCTCATCGACCGCCCGCGCGCGCTGTCGCCGCCGGCCCTGGTGGCGGTCATCGCCGCTTTTGGTGTCGCGGTGTGCACCCCGTTGGTGGTGGCCGAGGCCATCGCCGTGCACCCGCCACGCCTGGACGCCGGCACGCTGCTTGCGATCGTGTACATCGGCCTGGGCCCGACACTGGGCGCCATGCTCTGCTTCAATTACGCCGTCGAGCGCATCGGCCCGGTGCGCGCCGGCGCGCTCGTGCACCTGATGGCGGTGTTCGCGAGCGGGTTCGCGATCGTGCTGCTCGGCGAGAAGGTGCACCTGTTTCATGCGGCGGGGTTTGCCCTCGTGGTGGGCGGCGCGTTGCTCGCGCTCGCCTCGCCGCGCATGAATGTTTCCCCTTCCCTGCCTTCCAAAGGAGTAGACCATGCCTGACCAGAAGAACTGGCGTTCCAAATCGATCACCGGCGGGGTGGCGCGCGCGCCCAACCGCGCCATGCTGCGTGCCGTCGGGTTCAAGGACGGCGACTTCGACAAGCCCATCGTCGGCGTGGCCAACGGCCACTCGACGCTGAACCCGTGCAACGCCGGCATCCAGCCGCTGGTGGACAGCGCGATTGCCGCGCTGGAGGCGGCCGGCGCCAAACCGCAGATGTTCGGCGTGCCGACCATCACCGACGGCATCGGCATGGGCACCGAGGCGATGAAATACTCGCTCGTGTCGCGCGAGGTGATTGCGGATGCCATCGAGACCTCGGTCAACGGCCAGGCCATGGACGGCGCGCTGGTGGTGGGCGGCTGCGACAAGAACATGCCCGGCGGCATGATGGCGATCGCGCGCATGAACGTGCCGGCGATCTATGTCTATGCCGGCACCATCAAGCCAGGCAAGTGGAAAGGCGTGGACCTCACCGTGGTGTCGGTGTTCGAGGCGGTCGGCGCCTTCTCGGCCGGGCGCATGTCGAAGGAGGACTACGACGGCATCGAGCGCAACGCCTGCCCCTCGGTGGGCGCCTGCGGCGGCATGTTCACCGCCAACACCATGTCCTCCTCTTTCGAGGCGCTCGGCATGAGTCTCATGGGGTCCTCGCAGATGGCCTCGCCCGATCGCGAGAAAGCCGACTCGTCGGCGGCCTCGGCGCGCGTGCTGGTCAACGCGATCAGGAACAACCTGCGCCCGCGCAAGATCATCACGCGCAAATCGATCGAGAACGCGGTGGCGCTGGTGATGGCCACCGGGGGCTCGACCAACGCGGTGCTGCATTTCCTCGCCATCGCCGCAGCGGCCGAAGTGAAGTGGACCATCGACGACTTCGAGCGCGTGCGCCGCAAGGTGCCGGTGCTGTGCGACCTCAAGCCTTCGGGCAAGTACGTGGCGGTGGACTTCCACCGCGCCGGCGGCGTGCCGCAGGTGCTCAAGATCCTGCTCGCCAATGGCTTGCTGCATGGCGACTGCATGACCATCACCGGCAAGACCATCGCCGAGGAACTGAAGAACATCCCCGCCCAGCCGCGCAAGGACCAGGACGTGATCCGCCCGTTCAGCGCCCCGATCTACAAGCAGGGCCATCTCGCGATCCTCAAGGGCAACCTCGCCCCTGAAGGGTGTGTGGCCAAAATCACCGGCCTGAAGAACCCGGCGATCACCGGCCCGGCGCGGGTGTTCGATTCCGAGCCCGACTGCATGAAGGCGATCATGGCCAAGAAGATCAAGGCCGGCGACGTGGTGGTGATCCGCTACGAAGGGCCCAAGGGCGGTCCGGGCATGCAGGAAATGCTTGCGCCCACTTCGGCGCTGATCGGCCAGGGGCTTGGTGAGTCGATCGGCCTACTGACCGACGGACGGTTCTCCGGCGGCACCTGGGGCATGGTTGTGGGTCACGTCGCGCCGGAGGCATTCGTTGGCGGCACGATTGCGCTGGTCAAGGAAGGTGATTCGATCACCATCGATGCAAAGAAGCAGCTCATCCAGCTCAACGTGTCGACCAAGGAACTGGCCGCGCGCAGGAAGAAGTGGAAGCAGCCCAAACCGCGCTATACGCGCGGGTTGCTCGCCAAGTACGTGAAGCTGGTGTCCACCGCGAGCAAGGGCGCGGTCACCGACTGGGACGAGTAAGCCGCTCGCCCGGTGTTGCCGGGCGGGGCGCCGCGCTCAGAAGCCCGAGCCCGGCGTCTTGAGGAAAGCGATTTCCTCGGCCGTCCCCGCGCGCCCCAGCGCCGCATTGCGATGCGGGAATCGCCCGAAGCGTTTGACGATCGCACGGTGGCGCTCAGCGTAGTCGGCGGCGTCGGCGGTTTCGGCGAACCGCGCCAGCGGCACTAAGAGCTCGCACGAGCGGTCCTGGTCGGCGAGCACCTCACTGTGCTCGTACGGCAGGTAGGCAAACATGCGCTCGACCGGCAGCATGGCCCGATCCCAGCCTGCGTCGATCACGCGCGCAGCCGTCGCGAACGCAAGCGGGTCGGAGGCGAAGGCGCGCGCGCTGCCACGGAACAGGTTGCGCGGAAACTGGTCGGTCACCACGATCAGCGCAAGCGCGTTGCGCGCGGTCTCGGCCCACGCTGCGAGCCGACCCTGCGCGGCGGCATTGTGCAGGGTAAGGAAACGCGCGCGAATGGTTTCATCGAACAGCGCGCTCTTCTCGAACCACGCCTTGCGACGTGGGCCCGGCGGCGTGCCGAACCAGAAATCGAGCACTTGCTGGGCAGGGGGCATGGCGGATAATCGATGCTCAAGCGGAATTTTTCCGCGACAGCCGATTCTAAGCCTCATGCCCAACCGCCTCGCGCAGGAAACTTCCCCCTACCTGCAGCAGCACGCCGAAAACCCTGTGGACTGGCATCCGTGGGGCGAAGAGGCGCTGGCCCGCGCCCGCGCGACCGACAAGCCGATCCTGCTGTCGGTGGGCTACTCGGCGTGCCATTGGTGCCATGTAATGGCGCACGAGAGCTTCGAGGACGAAGCCACCGCAGCGCTCATGAACGGCCTGTTCGTGAACATCAAGGTCGACCGCGAGGAGCGGCCCGACATCGACCAGATCTACCAGACCGCCCACCAGATGCTGACCCAGAGCACCGGCGGCTGGCCGCTCACGATGTTCCTTGCGCCCGACGGCACGCCGTTTTTCAGCGGCACGTACTTCCCCAAAACGTCGCGTTACGGACTGCCCGGCTTCGGCGAACTGCTCGAGCGCGTTGCCGCCATCTGGCGCGAACGCCGCGCCGAAGTCAACGCGCAGGGCGAGCAGGTGCGCCTCGCGTTTTCGCGCATCGAGTCCGGCGCCGCCGCGGCCGCCGGCGGGCGCCGCGCGCATGCTTCCGATTTCGACGTCCAGCCAATCATGGAATCGATGGCGAACCTGCGCGAAGCGTTCGACGCCGAGTCGGGCGGATGGGGCCAGGCGCCCAAGTTTCCGCACCCGACCGACATCGAGCTGTGCCTGCGGCGCTATGCCCACGACGGCGACGGCAAAGCGCTGGAGATGGCCGACATCACGCTGGAGAAAATGGCGCGCGGCGGCATCTACGACCAGCTCGGCGGGGGCTTTGCGCGCTACAGCACCGATGCCACGTGGACCATCCCGCATTTCGAGAAAATGCTCTACGACAATGGCCCGCTGCTCGCGCTGCTGGCCGATGCGCATGCGGCGACGGGCAAGCCGGTCTACGCGCGCGTGGCCGCTGAAACCGTGGCGTGGGTGATGCGCGAGATGCAGTCGCCCGAGGGTGGCTATTACTCCAGCCTCGACGCCGACTCGGAGGGTGAGGAAGGCAAGTTCTACGTATGGGACCGCGAGGAAGTGCGCGCCCTGCTCACCGAGGACGAGTACGCCGCGTTCGCGCGCCACTATGGGCTCGATCTCGACCCCAATTTCGAGGAAAAGCACTGGAACCTCGTGCTTGCGCGCGACGACGCGGCCGACGCCCTCCCGCCCACCGCCGCCGCGACCAAGGCGATGCCCGACGCGCCGCGGGCCGCGCCCGATTCGGCGCAGGCGGCGCTCGCTTCGGCGCGCGCGAAGGTTTTCGTGGCGCGCGAAAAGCGCGTGCGTCCGGGCCGCGACGAAAAGATCCTCGTGTCGTGGAATGCACTCATGGTGCGCGGCATGGCGCGCGCGGGACGGGTTTTCGGCGAGCGCGCATGGGTCGATTCGGCGCGCGCATCGCTTGCCTTCATCCAGCGCACGCTGTGGAAGGACGGGCGGCTGCTGGCCACCTACAAGGACGGCCGGGCCCACCTCAATGCCTACCTCGACGATTACGCTTTCCTCATCGACGCGCTCATCGAGATGTTGCAGGCCGATTTCGCGCCCGAGTGGCTCGCGTTCGCGCAGGACCTCGCCGATGTGCTGCTAGAGCAGTTCGAGGACCCCGAGGCGGGCGGCTTCTACTTTACCGGGCGCGACCACGAGCAACTCATCCATCGCCCCAAGCCCGGGCACGACAACGCGACCCCGTCGGGCAACGGCGTGGCGGCGCAGGCGCTGCAACGGCTCGCCGCGCTCACCGGCGAAGAGCGCTATCGCGAGGCTGCCGAGCGGGTGCTCGAGCGCTTCTACCCGGCCATGCGCCAGTTCCCGGCCGGTTTCGGCTCGCTCATGATCGCGCTCGAAGAGGCGCTCGCGCCGCCGACTTCGGTCATCCTGCGCGGCGCGCCCGAGGCACTTGCGACGTGGAGCAGGGCGCTTGCGCGCGAATACTGGCCGGCCACGATGCTGCTCGCGATCCCGGCCGGCATCGGCGGCCTGCCGCCGATCCTCGACAAGCCAGTTTCGGAGGCCGACGCGCACGCCCCTGTCAACGCATGGGTATGCCAGGGCGTTACGTGCCTGTTGCCCGTCGCCGATATTGAAACACTTCGTAATACATGTAAGCAGGGGGCGGCACGCTAGGCTTTTTGCGGTAAATTGACAGCAATCAGGCGCCCTCCGGCCTACCGAAATCGTCCAAGGAGTCCCAATGAAATTCGTCCCCCTCGCCGTAGCCCTCGCTGCCGGCGCCGTGCTTTCGCTGCCGGCGCAGGCAAGCGAAGAGCTGGCCAAGAAGTACATGTGCATGACTTGCCACACGGTCGACAAGAAGCTCGTCGGTCCGTCCTACAAGGATGTGGCCGCCAAGTACGCTTCAGACAAGACCGCCGAAGCCAAGCTGGTGGACAAGGTCAAGAAGGGCGGCGTGGGCGTGTGGGGGCAGATCCCGATGCCGCCCAACGACAAGGTGCCCGATGCCGACCTCAAGGCGCTGGTGAAGTGGGTCCTGGCGGCGAAGTAAGTCGCACCGCTGCACCGCCAAAGCCGGGCAATGCCCGGCTTTTTTATTGCCCCTCCCGCTGGGGCGCGGCTATCATGGGCGCCTTTCTGCCGCCAACGCTCCTGGGAGGACGTATGCAGTCAACGAATTTCGCCCCCAAACTCGCTTTTGCGGCCCTCGCCGCCGCTTCCGCCTTCGTGCTCACCGGCTGCAGCGAGGACAAGAAGCCCGCGCCCGCGACGGTCGTCGTCGTGCAGGCACCGCCCCCGCCGCCGCCGTCGATCGAAATCAAGATCGGCCACGTGGGTCCCATGACGGGCGGCATCGCGCACCTTGGCAAGGACAACGAAAACGGCGCGCGCATGGCGGTGGACGAAGCCAACGCGGCCAAGATCAAGATCGACGGCAAGGACGCCAAGTTCGTGTTCATCGGCGAGGACGACCAGGCCGACCCCAAGGTCGGCACCACCGTGGCGCAGAAGCTCGTGGACGCCAAGGTCGCGGGTGTGGTGGGCCACCTGAACTCGGGCACTTCCATCCCGGCCTCGACGATCTACAACCAGGCCGGCATCCCTGTGATCTCCGGTTCGGCCACCAACCCCAAGCTCACCGAGCAGGGATTCAAGAACCAGTTCCGCGTCGTCGGTCGCGACGACCAGCAGGGCCCGGCCATCGCGAGCTACCTCGCGGCCGACGCCAAGCCCAAAGTGGTGGCGATCATCGACGATGCCACCGCGTACGGCGAAGGGTTGGCCAATGAGGTCGAGAAAACCCTCAAGGACGCCAAGATCAAGGTGCTGCCGCGCGAGAAAGGTACCGACAAGACCACCGACTGGAAGGCGATCCTCACCAAGCTGAAGGGCAAGCGCCCCGATGCGATCTTCTACGGCGGCATGGACGCCACCGGCGGTCCGCTGGTCAAGCAGGGCCGCGAGCTCGGCATCAAGGCGGTGTTCGCCTTCGGCGACGGCGCGTGCACGGACGAAATGTCCAAGCTCGCGGGCGACGCGGCCGAGGGCCTCTTGTGTTCACAGGCCGGCATCCCGGTGGCCGCGGCGGACCCGAAATTCCTCGACAACTACAAGAAGAAATACAACGTCGATCCGATCCTGTACGCGCCGTTCACGTATGACGCGGCGAACCTGATCATCGAGGCGATCAAGAAAGCCAATTCGCCCGATCCGGCCAAGTACCTGCCCGAGCTGGCGAAGATCGAGTACCAGGGCGCCACCGGCCAGATCTCGTTCGACGACAAAGGCGATCGCAAGGACGCCGAGATGACGATCTTCACCATGAAGGGCGGCAAGATCACCCCCGTGGCGGTCATCAAGGGCGGCAAGACCATCACCATGGTCGACTTTATCGCCGCACGCACGGCTGCCGTCGCCCCTGCTGCAGCGCCGGCCGCACCGGCGGCGCCTGCCGCCGCGCCCGCGGCCGATGCGCCCAAAGCCGACGCAATGAAGAAGTAAGCGGACCTTTCGCGATGCGTCACGAAAACGGCACCCCCGGGTGCCGTTTTCATTTTGCCCGCTGGGTGAAGGCGCGCACCAGCGGCCGCACACCGGGTTGCGGCGCGGTTTCGCCAACTGGCCCGTCGTTTGCTAGCGTGTCCCGCTGATGGACATCTTCATCCAGCAGCTCATCAACGGCCTGACGCTGGGGAGCGTCTATGCCGTGGTCGCGCTCGGCTACACGATGGTGTACGGCATCATCCAGCTCATCAACTTTGCCCACGGCGAGCTGGTGATGATCGGCGCGATGGTCGCTTTCACGATGATCGGCGTGCTGGTGCCCCACGGCATGCCGCCGCTGGTGGTGGTGGCGTTGGCCACGGCCTGCGCGATTCCGGTGTGCATGGGCATCGGCTACGCGATGGAGCGCCTGGCCTACCGGCCGCTGCGCCGCGCGCCGCGCCTCGCGCCGCTCATCACCGCGATCGGCGTGTCCATCATCCTGCAGCACCTCGCGCTGCTGGTCTGGACGCGCAACAACCTCGCCTTCCCGCAGATCATCCGCACTGAGTCGTACCCCATCGGCGGCGCCACCATCACCAACGTGCAGATCGCGATCATGACGCTGTCGGTGGTGATGATGGCCGGGCTGGCGATGCTGGTGTATCGCACGCGCCTGGGCACCGCCATGCGCGCCACGGCGCAGAACGCACAGGTGGCGGGCCTCATGGGCATCGACGTCGACCGCATGATCGCCGCCACTTTCGTGATCGGTGCTGGCCTGGCCGCGGTGGCCGGCGTGATGGTGGGCAGCTACTACGGCATCGCCCATTACCAGATGGGCGCGCTGCTCGGGCTCAAGGCGTTCTCGGCGGCGGTGCTCGGCGGCATCGGCAACCTGCCCGGCGCGATGCTCGGCGGCCTGCTGCTCGGCGTGGTGGAGGCGCTGGGGGCAGGCTACATAGGCGATCTTACCGGCAACGTCTTCGGTAGTAATTACCAGGACGTGTTCGCTTTCCTGGTGCTCATCGGGGTGCTGGTGTTCCGGCCCTCGGGCCTGTTGGGCGAGCGCGTGGGCGACCGCGCATGAGGCCGCGTGGCGACACCGCGCAGGGTTGCCATGGCTGAGAACAGCCTCTTGCAGCGCCTGAAGAGCCTGCGCAACCATCGGCTGGCGCGCTGGGCGGCGGTTTGCCTCATCGCGCTCGTGCTCATCGCCCTGCCCTTCGCGATCACCCAGGCCGGCACCGCGTGGGTGAGGATCACCAACCTCGCGATCCTGTTCACGCTGCTCGCGCTGGGGTTGAATATCGTGGTCGGGTTCGCCGGCCTGCTCGACCTGGGCTATGTGGCTTTCTACGCCGTGGGTGCCTACACCTACGCGCTGCTCGCCTCGCCGCACTTCGGCCTGCACCTGCCGTTCTGGGTGATCCTGCCGATCGGCGCCGTGGTGGCGGCGCTGTTCGGGCTGCTGCTGGGTGCGCCTACCCTCAAGCTGCGCGGCGACTACCTCGCCATCGTCACACTCGGGTTCGGCGAGATCGTGCGCATCTTCCTCAACAACCTGTCGCGCCCGGTCAACATCACCAACGGCCCGCAGGGCATCTCGGGCATCGACCCGTTCTCGATCGGCGCGGTCAACTTCGCCCGGAGCGAGAAGTTCTTCGGGCTCGAGGTGAGCGGGCCCATGAAGTACTACTGGCTGTTGCTGCTGGTGCTGGTGGCGGTGATCGCGATCAACCTGCGGTTGCAGAATTCGCGCATCGGCCGTGCCTGGGAGGCGGTGCGCGAGGACGAGACCGCGGCGCGCGCCATGGGCATCGACACCACCCGCATCAAGCTGCTCGCGTTTGCCATGGGCGCCTCGTTCGGCGGCGTCGCCGGGGGCATGTTCGCCGCGATCCAGGGCTTCATTTCGCCGGAGAGTTTCGTGTTCGTCGAATCGATCATGGTGGTTTCGATGGTGGTGCTCGGCGGCATGGGCAACATCTGGGGCGTGATCCTCGGCGCGTTGCTGTTGTCGTTCGTACCCGAGATCCTGCGCTATACGGTGGAGCCGCTGCAGAAAGCCGCCTTCGGCCACATGCTGATCGAGCCGCAGGTATTGCGCATGCTGATATTCGGCTTCGCGCTGGTGCTGGTGATGCTGTTCCGCCCGGCCGGCCTGCTGCCCTCTGCGGTGCGCAAGCGCGAGCTCGCCACCCGTGACGACACTCCCGCAGGCAAGGCGTGAGCGCCGCCGAGGGGTTGGTCGCGGCCGAGGGCATAGGCAAGCGCTTTGGCGGGGTGCAGGCGCTGGAGGATGTCTCGTTTCGCATCGCCAAGGGTGAGATCTACGGCCTGATCGGTCCCAACGGCGCGGGCAAGACCACCCTGTTCAACCTGCTCACGGGCATCTACGCCCCCGACGCCGGCCGCTTCGTTTTCCGCGGCACCGATATCACCGGGCTCAAGTCGCACGAGGTGGCGCGGGCCGGCATCGCGCGCACGTTCCAGAACATCCGCCTGTTCGCCAACCTGTCGGCACTGGAGAACGTGATGATCGGCCGCCACGTGCGCACGCGCGCAGGCGTGCTCGGCGCCGTGCTGCGCGACCGGCGCACGCGCGCCGAGGAATCCGCCATCCAGGCGCGTGCGCTCGAGCTGCTCGAGTATGTCGGCATTGCAGCGCGCGCCAACGACGCATCGGGCAGCCTGCCCTACGGCGACCAGCGGCGCCTCGAGATCGCGCGCGCGCTCGCCACCGACCCGACCCTGCTCGCGCTCGATGAGCCGGCCGCCGGCATGAATGCGTCCGAGACAGTCGCGCTGCGCAAGCTGCTGGAGCGCATCCGCGCCGACGGCACGACGCTGCTCCTCATCGAGCACGACATGAAGCTGGTCATGAAAGTGTGCGACCGCGTGCTGGTGCTCGATTACGGCGCGAAGATCGCCGAGGGCGTGCCGGCCGCAGTGCAGAGCGACCCCAGGGTTATCGAAGCCTACCTGGGAACACCGGCATGAAGCCGGTGAGGGGAACACCGGCATGACCCGGCCTGGAGGAACACCCGCATGAAGCCGGTGTGGGGCACGCCGGCATGAGCCTGCTCGAGGTCCGCGGGCTCGAGGTCCGCTACGGCGGCATCCGCGCGGTCAAGGGCGTCGACCTGGAGGTGGGCGAAGGCGAACTGGTGTGCCTGATCGGGGCCAATGGCGCGGGCAAGACCAGCATCCTCAAGGCGATCTGCGGCCTGCTGCCCGCGGCGGCCGGGACGGTGGGCTATGCCGGGAAGCCGATCGCCGGCGTGCGTTCGTTCAAACTCGTGCGCGAAGGCCTCGTGCTGGTACCCGAGGGACGCGGCATTTTCGGCCAGCTGACGGTGGCCGAGAACCTTGCCATGGGCGCCTTCTCGCGCACCGACCGTGCCGAGGTCAAACGCGACCTCGCACGCATGCTCGACCTGTTTCCGCGCCTGGCCGAACGCAGCGACCAGTCGGCCGGCACGCTGTCGGGCGGCGAGCAGCAGATGCTCGCGCTGGGCCGCGCACTCATGAGCAAGCCCCGGCTCCTGTTGCTCGATGAGCCCAGCATGGGCCTTGCCCCGCTCATGGTGGCGAAGATCTTCGCGGTGGTGCGCCAGATCGCCGCCGAGGGCGTCACGATCCTGCTGGTCGAGCAGAACGCGCGCATGGCGCTCGAAGCCGCCAGCCGCGGCTACGTGATGGAATCGGGCGCGATCACGCTTTCGGGCAATGCGAAGGAGCTCCTCGCCGACCCGCGCGTGCGCGAGGCGTACCTGGGCGAGGAAGCGGCCTAGCCTGAACTCGAGGCACGCGGCGTGCCCGGTCCCCACCCGTTGCATGTACCGGTATCGATACACCAACTCCCCTGCGAGCCAACAGGCGCGCGGTTGTTTGAAAAGCAAAGTTCGAGATTCGCGCAAATTCCGTGGGCTGCCTGTCGGGTGCTCCCGACGCGCGCGCGCCACGTGACCGCGCCCGGCAGGGGGCGCGTTCTGCGATACTCGCCCGATGCATCCCACCGTCCGCCGCGCTGCCGATTTCACCCTTGCCAACACGCGCGCACTCGTCGCCGCGGCCCGGCGCCACCCGGTGCGCGCAGTGCTGTTTTTCCCCGCGCTGGTGCTCGCCTATGTGTTCATCCTGATCCCGTTCACCCCCGGGATCGGCGACCTGCGCAAAGCGAAATCGGAAACCCCTTCGGTCCTGCTGTCCTCCGACGGGGTGGTGCTGGCCGAGTTCAAGCGCCTCAACCGGCAATGGGTGCCGCTCGACCGCATTTCACCCAACGTGGTGCAGACGCTGATCGCCATGGAGGACCGGCGTTTCTATGCCCACCACGGGATCGACTTTCGCCGCACGGTGGGCGCGCTGCTGAGCACCCTCAAGGGCGAGACCCAGGGCGGATCGACGCTCACCCAGCAGCTTGCCCGCAACCTCTACCCCGAGGAGATCGGGCGCGCCACCAACCTGACGCGCAAGATCAAGGAGGCGATCACCGCGCTCAAGATCGAAGCGCTGTACTCCAAGGACGAGATCCTCGAGACCTACCTCAACACGGTGCCGTTCCTGTTCAATGCGTTCGGCATCGAGATGGCGGCGCGCACCTACTTCGACAAGTCGGCCGACAAGCTCGACATCCTCGAAGCCGCCACGCTGGTGGGCATGCTCAAGGGCACCAGCGCGTACAACCCCGTGCTTCACCCCGAGCGCGCCATCGAGCGGCGCAACCTCGTGCTCTCGCAGCTCGCGGTCGTGGGCAAGATCACGCCCGCGCAGGCCGCGTCCCTGTCGAAGCGCCCGCTCAGGCTCGATTTTGAGCGCCAGGTCGATGCGCCCGGCGCCGCGCCCCACGTGGCGCAGTACATCCGCAAATGGCTGGCCGGCTGGGCGGACCAGCGCGACTTCAACATCTATTCCGACGGCCTGGTGGTGCAGACCACGCTCGATTCGCGCCTGCAGAAAGCCGCCAACCAGGCGATGGCCGCGCAACTCGGGCAGCTGCAGGCGCTGGCCGACGGGCGGCGACGCAAGACCGATGAGGAGCGCCCCAGGCTGCAGGCGGGCTTCCTCGCCCTCGACCCGCGCAACGGCGCGGTACGCGCCTGGGTCGGCAGCCGCGACTTCGCCCAGGAGCAGTTCGACCACGTGAGCCAGGCGCGCCGCCAGCCCGGCTCGACCTTCAAGCCGTTCGTCTACGCAACCGCGTTCGTGCAGGGAATCAGTCCCATGCAGACGTTCATCGACGAGCCGGTCGCGATCCGCATCCCGGGCGGCGGGATCTGGCGACCCACCGACGCATCGCCGCCGAGCGGCCAGCCGATGACGCTGCGCGACGGGCTGGTGTACTCGAAGAACACCATCACCGCCCAGGTCATGCAACAGGTCGGGGCCACCAGCGTCGCGCGCCTCGCGCGGGCGATGGGCGTGCGCCAGAGCAAGCTCGAAGAGGTGCCCTCCCTTGCGCTGGGCACCAGCCCGGTCACGCTGCGCGAGATGGTGGCCTCCTACGGCACCATCGCCAACGGCGGGTTCTATGTCGAGCCGATGCTGGTCACGCACGTGATGGGCCGTGACGGCCAGGTGCTGGAGGAATTCCTGCCGGTGCGCGAAGCGTCGCCGGCGCTGCCGCGCGCGCAGGCCCTCACGCTGGTCGACGTCATGCGCGGCGTGGTCGACGTGGGCACGGGCGCCGCGATCCGATCGCGTTACGGCATCAGCGCCGACGTCGCCGGCAAGACCGGCACCACCCAGGACAACACCGACGGCTGGTTCATCCTCATGCACCCGCACCTCGTGGCCGGCGCGCGAGTAGGATTCAACGACAACAGCGTGACCATGGGGTCATGGGGGGCCGGCGCGAGCAGCGCACTGCCCATGGTGGGCGATGTGTTCCGCCAGGCGCTGCGCAACCGCTGGATCGACGCGGCGGTGGAATTCGAGATTCCACGCCGGCGGGTGGTGCCCCGTTCGGAGCGCGGCGAGCAGCAGGGCCGCGGGCCGCAATGGCAGCGGCCGGAAGACGTGGTGCGCGGCGTCCTCGACGAGCTGCGCCGGATTTTCCGCTAGGGAATGCACCGGTACCGGTAAAAAATTCCCCTGCGAGCCAAGCAGGGCGCGGGGTTTTACAAAAAATCTCCCGAAATCAGGCGCGTGCTGCGTGCTCGGCGCGGAGCATCTTAGCGGCTGCCACCATCGAGCGCAGCTTGGCGTCGGCGACCTCGCGCGGCAGGTATTTCATGCCGCAGTCGGG
>JBBQCV010000097.1:0-12945 GCA_038319115.1 Burkholderiales bacterium
GAACCCCGCCAGGCCTGTGAGGGGCAGCGCACCCAGCGCCTTGACCAGCGTCCTTCGGTTCATCGTCGGCTCCTTGGTTCGTCTACGGCTTGCATCGTGCACGGCCATTGGTCGCGGGGACATGCGTTAAACTTACACCATGGCCCCACCCGCAGAATCGACCTCCGCAGGCCCCAGCCCCGCCGACCCCGCCTCCGCCGACCCGAACGCTGCAGGCAATGCGGCTGCACAGGGCTCATCGGAGCCTCCGACGGTGCTGGATGCGGAGATCCCCGCCGACGGCACCCTGGTCGAAATCCGCGACGTGCATTTTTCCTATGGCGACAACGTGATCTTCAGCGGCCTGTCGCTCAAGGTGCCGCGCGGCAAGATGGTGGCGGTGCTCGGCGCGAGCGGCAGCGGCAAGTCCACGCTGCTGAAATTGATCGGCGGGCAGCTCAGGCCCTCGCGCGGCGAGGTGCTCATCGGCGGCGAGGTGGTGCACGAGCTCAGCACCGATGCGCTCTACGCCATGCGCCGCAAGGTGGGGATGATGTTCCAGACCAGCGGCCTGTTCAGCGACCTGACGGTGTTCCAGAACGTGGCCTTTCCGCTGCGCGAGCACACCGACCTGCCCGAGGAACTGATCCGGCGCATGGTGCTCATGAAACTGCACGCGGTGGGATTGCGTGGCGCAAGCCGGCTCATGCCCGCCGACCTGTCCGGCGGCATGGCCCGGCGCGTGGCCCTCGCGCGGGCGATCGCCGCCGAGCCGATGCTCGCCATGTACGACGAGCCGTTCGCCGGCCTGGACCCGATTTCGCTCAACGTCATCGCCGGCCTGATCCGCAGCCTCAACGATGCGCTCGGCACGACTTCGATCGTGGTCACCTACGACGTGAGCGAATCGCTCAAGCTGGTCGATTACATCTACGTGATCGCCGAGGGCGTGCTGGCCGGGGAGGGCACGCCCGAGGAGCTGCTCGCATCCGAAGACCCTTTCCTCAAGCAATTCCTGCATGCGCTGCCCGACGGCCCGGTCAAGTTCGACATGCCGGCCCCGCCAATGGCCGAAGCCCTGCACCTGGCGGACGCGGCCTGACGGCAGGCTTCGGGGTTCGCGAATGTGTAGTCCACTGCACGGAGGCAAGGGCGGCTCCGGGGTAGGCTGAACGGGCTATCGAAAAATGGCAGAGCAAGGAACGATGGTCCTCGCCTCCTTCAAGCTTAGCGACATTGAGGTTGTTTTTCCCAACGAAACCACCGCCGTCCTGATGTATCACGTCAAACAAACCATGGCGCCTCGCGGGAAGAAGGAAAGCGTCACCCAAGAGATGACCGATTCATCAACCTGGGTTAAAGACGGAAAGAATCGGTTGTGTGTCATGCACACTGAGGCGCGCAGGTAGCCAAAGTGCGGCGTAACCCTTACATCGAGCGGACATCCACAAGCGGGCTTCGCCCACTTACGGCTGCCCCTCATGTCAAACGCTATGCCGCAGAGCCGAGGTGCCCTGTCGAGGTGCCCTGTCGAGGTGCCCTTGACATGTCTTATATGGTATAGGCAGAATGCCGTATGTGGCGCATCGAGGAGCATCGCAGGATCGACAGGCAGTTCGCTGGATCCGTCCCGAAGGAGATGCTGAAACGGTACGAAAAGTGGAAGGACATCGCGCGTCTTTCCGGCCCGTCTGGGCTGCGGGCGATCAAGGGATTCCACGACGAGGCTCTTTCGGGAGAATGGAAGGGCCATCGATCCTCCCGGATTGGGCTTCAATGGCGGGTGATCTATCAGGTTGTTGCGGACGCACTGCTGATCCAGGTGATTCAAGTCACGCCCCACGACTACCGGAGGCCATAGCATGAAAGAGTTTCGTCCCGCAAAGAAGCGAATCGAGGTCTCCGTAGGCGAGTCTGTGCGCATCCTTCGAGAACTCCAGGAGCTCAGCCAAACCCAGCTTGCTGCGCTGACGGGAATCCCGCAGGCGACCTTGTCCGCGATCGAGAATGGCCGGGTGAATCTCGGGGTGGAACGCGCAAAGGTACTTGCCAAAGCCCTTAAATGCCATCCGGCTGTACTTGTCTTCCCTGGATGGGAGGTTCCGCTTGAAACCGCGGCATAACCCTGCGCTGCATCGGAGGCTCTGCGAGCGCCGGTAACCTCCACGCCAGGCGTCGCGACCAAGCTGCCGCCGGCTCACACTATGAGGAGAAGACATGCAGGAAAAAGTCGCAAGCCGGACGGCCCTCATCACTGGCCTAATGCGCTCGCGTCACACGCGGAAGGGTCCTCACAGGGTACTTGACGACCCCTGGGGCGAGCGACTGGTTCCGAAGCCTGCTATTTTTGCAATGCAAGAAACCGCGCGTGCCGCAAAGGCCGCCGGAACGCTGAAGAGCGACGCAAGCACCGGACGGGAATTGTTGGACGATTGGCTGCTGTGCAGCGCAGCCTATCCAAACGTCATTGTCCGTTCGCGCTTCACGGAGGACGCCTTGTCGGCAGCGATTGGGCGCGGTGTGCGCCAGTATGTTTTGATCGGCGCGGGGTTTGACACGTATTCGCTCAGGCGGAACGGCGCCGAGGGTCACGTTCAGGTATTCGAGATTGATCATCCTGCCACGCAGGCACTCAAGATTCGGAGCATCTTGAACGCCTGCGGCTCGTTGCCCGTGTCCACCCATTTTGTTTCGGCGGACTTGGCAGAGGAAAGTGTTTTTGAGGCGCTGTCTCGAGGCAGCTTCAAGACCGACGAACCCGCATTCTTCTCCTGGCTTGGTGTCACCATGTACTTGCCACGTGAGGCCAACCTCCGGTCGCTGCGCGCCGGCAACGCTGAAGCAGCGCCTTGCTGCCGAGGGCCTTGACCTCGTCGAGGACATGGATGATGTTCAACTTGCCTCTCGCTATGACGCAAATGATGCCAATGGATTCAAGGTTGGAGCTACGGCCCGAATCGCAAGGGCGGTGGTGCCAAACGGCAAGAGCGGCGCAGGGGACCCTTGGCTGCAGCCGACCTGCTACGGCTGGCTTCGCCAGCCGTACCGTAGCAGGCTGATGAGCCCAAACGTTATGTGGCAGGAATTGCCGGGGTAGTAGACTAGAAAGGTGAAAGTTCAGGAGCTACTGAAGTTACTGGAAGGTGACGGCTGGTTTCTCGTTCGAACCAAGGGCAGTCACAGGCAGTTTCGCCATTCGCAAAAGGTCGGCACCGTCACGGTCGCGGGAAGACCAAGCATCGACGTTCCGCCCGGGACTCTAAACAGCGTTTTGAAGCAGGCGGGTTTGAAGAAATAGCGAGGTCGACCATGGAATACTTAGTAGTCGTCGAGAAGGGCCCTAGTTCTTACGGGGCGTATGTTCCGGATCTTCCGGGTTGCGTAGCTGCGGCAAACTCCAAGGCCCAAGTCCTTACCCTGATCAAGGAGGCCATCGAGTTTCATCTCGAGGGCATGAAGGAGGATGGACAGCCTATTCCTTCACCCGCGTCTACGAGTGAAGTCGTCGAGGTTGAAGCCGCATAACCGCGCGGTGGAACGCATCGCTCCCAAGCGGGCTCGCGCCCGCTTTTTTGCGCCCGTTCATCGCGGACGTTGGGCGCCAGGAAAATAGTCATGGCAATCACGATCGGACTCAAAGCGCTCGCCCTGTGGTTCGGGATTCTCGTCCTGGCCGTACTCAATGGCACCCTGCGCGAAAAGGCGTTCATTCCGCTCGTCGGGTCTTTCCCGGCCTTCATCGCCAGCGGCACTATCCTTTCAGTCTGCATCTTTCTCGTGGCCTACCTGGCGACGCCTTGGTATGGGGCACTATCTTCACCGCAGTGGCTCGCTATCGGCCTATTCTGGTTTCTCCTGACATTGGCGTTCGAGTTCGGATTCGGTCGTTGTGTGCAGCACAAGGATTGGCCAGAGTTGTTCGAGGCATATACCTTTAAGGGAGGCAACATTTGGTCTCTGGTTCTGGTCGTCAGGAGCACAGCGCCTTCGCTGAACTCCTGGAATCGATCGAGTAGGTGATCCTACTTCGAGCAGCATGAGTAGCGGGACAATCCTGGGGCTTGCCGGATGGCTCGTCGCGACCTTTGCCGTCTCGGCTGTCGGAGCACTAGCGTCGATTCAGGCCAGGCCTTTCTACGGCGCACTGGCCCAGCCTGCATGGGCGCCGCCGCCTTGGCTTTTCGGGCCCGTTTGGACCGCGCTGTACGCGATGATGGCCATCGCCGCATGGCTGGTGTGGCGCTCCGGGGGATGGCGCCCCAATCGGGCCGCGCTCTCGTTGTATTCGGGGCAACTCGTGCTGAACGGCTTGTGGAGCTGGCTTTTCTTTGCCTGGAGTCGCGGCGCGCTGGCATTTGCGGACATCCTTGTTCTTTGGGTTTTAATTGTTGCCACCCTCGTCTCTTTCTGGCGCGTACGTCCGCTTGCTGGCGCTCTTCTCGTCCCGTACTTACTATGGGTCACTTTCGCAACTGTCCTCAACTACTCCTTATGGCAGCTCAACCCCCAGGTCCTGGGTTAGGGGTGCGCTGTCGGGTGGGCAATGGAGCGCGCACCGCATGCGTAACAACACATGGTATTCACGATTCGCCAAGGCCGCCGCGCACTTCTGCGGCCGTCCTCGTGTCTTTGCGCTGGCGGTCGCCGTCATTGCCGTTTGGGTCGTCACCGGTCCGATCTTTCATTTCAGCGACACCTGGCAACTGGTCATCAATACAGGCACCACTATCATCACATTCCTGATGGTTTTCCTCATCCAGAACACCCAGAACCGCGATACCGAAGCCATCCAGGTGAAACTCGACGAGTTGATCCGTGCAACCAAAGGCGCCCACAACGCCTTGCTCGACCTCGAGGAACTGGAAGAGGAGAACCTGGACGCCTTCAAGACGAAGTACCAAGCCCTTGCAGCCGCCGCTCGTTCCGATATTGGTGAAGGCAAACAAGACACCGGTACGCCCGAGCCATGACCGGCCTCAGCGCGGTGCTCCCTTCTCTGCGACAACGGGCTGCTGCGTATCGGTTGGTCGGCATCATTCACGTACCTCTGCATGGAGCGTTTCTGGAGCCACTATGACGCATAGGATGCAGGCATGAAAAAGGCCGGATCGCAGGACGACGGGTCTGCTTCGCGGCTGATCGACGCGAAAATCGAGGCGCTCGGGGACTGGCGCGGAGAGATGCTCGGCCGGCTGCGAGCGTTGGTCAGGCAGGCCGATCCCGAAGTCGTCGAGGAATTGAAATGGCGCGGCGTGCCGGTGTGGGCGCACGACGGCATTATCTGCACGGGCGAAACTTACAAGACTGCGGTGAAGATGACCTTCGCCAGGGGGGCGGCCCTCGAGGACCCATCGGGCCTGTTCAACGCCAGCCTCGACGGGAGCACCCGGCGCGCCATCGATTTTCATGAAGGCGACAAGATCGACGCGAAGGCATTGAAGGCCCTCATTCGCGCCGCCGTGGCGCTGAACAAGTCCAAAGCCAAACGCTAGTTTGTGTGCCGTTGCGCAGAGCAAGCCCAAAGCCAGGCGCTACCCTGTGCGATGGGGAAAACCGCGTGGCATGTTGACTTGACGCCGGCAGTGTGCGGCGGTTGGCGGCTTGACCAAGGCGCTGGAGGGGCTTGCGCAAGCGACCGTGGCACGCTGAGCCTGCGTTTCCCGCAGCCCCCTCGTCCTGCCTTCGGGTACGATTTGCCAGTCACCTGCGAATGCGGGGTCACTCGAGGGGCGGCAGATCGTGAAAGCCAAGGCACGCGTAATGATCGTCGGGCTCGAGCCCGCGGTGGTCGATTTCAGCCAGTGGCCCGGCTTGACGGCTGAAAAGTTGCAGGCTGCGCTGGAGGGAGAGATCGTGCACCTCAAGTCACTGGGTTACGAAGCGGACCTCTGCCTCGTCGATCGCGGCATCTCGGCAGGCGCGACCGTTGCGAACGCGCTGCGCGCGCGGGAGTACGGTTGCGTGGCCATCGGGGCAGGGCTGCGTAAGCCCGAGGATCTCTTCCTGCTGTTCGAGAGCCTGGTCAATGTCGTCCACGAAGAGGCGCCGCGCGCGCGAATCTGCTTCAACACCAACCCGTCGGACACCGTTGCGGCCGTCCAGCGCTGGGCCTGACCCGATCGCGGTCATCGCCACGGTCGAGGTGCCCGTAGAGTCCGGGATTGCCCGTGCCTATGCGTCCCCCGACCTGGCCGATGCATATTCGACCGTGCTTCCGGCGGGCACGTCCGCCAGCCCCGAAATTCTCGCCCGGTTCATCTTCTCCAGTCCCGTCCCCTGGGCCGTGGGCCTCATGAAAATCCGCGATGCGCTGGTCGCCGGCTTCGGCCTCAAGACTTCGCCCCGACTGCGCGGGCATGGCGCCGCCAACACCGCCGGGCGGGTCGGCATCTTCCGGATCTACAGCACGACCGACAGCGAGATCGTGCTGGGAGAGGACGACAAGCACCTCGACTTCAGGCTGTCGGTCCTGCGCACCGCGCAAGGGGCGCCCGCGGGCGGCCACCGGGTGGTTCTGTCGACCGTCGTGCACTGTCACAATCGATGGGGCCGGCTCTACATTTTCCTCATCGCCCCGTTCCACCGGGTGATCATCCGGTCCTGCCTTCGCCGTGCCATCGGAGCCGGGTGGCCGCAGCAGGCATCCGGGACGCAAGCACTTTAAGGGCGGCGCAGGTGCGCCGTTTCGTGACGATGACAATCGAGGGGAGAGATAAATGATCAGATCGATCTGGCTGGCGCTCGCAACTTTTGCAGTCGCAGGGTGTGCAGCGGGCCCGCGGGTTCCAGAGGCGGCGCGCGCCGAGCTCGCGCCCACGGGCAAGCTGCGCGGCGGGATGAACCTGAGCAACACGCTGTTCACCACCAAGGATGCCGCCACAAGCGAGCTCAAGGGGGTGAGCGTCGACCTGCTGCGCGAGCTTGCCGCCCGCCTGGGCGTTCCGCTCGAATTGGTCGTGCACGCGACGCCCGGCGAAGTGGCCGACGCGGTCGGCAAGGGGACGTGGGACGTGGCGGTGCTTGCCATCGCGCAGGAGCGGGCCAAGACGATCGCGTTTTCCCCGCCGATCAGCGAGATCGAGGCGACCTACGTGGTCGCCAAGGATTCGCCGCTGCGCACCGCCGCGCAGGTCGATGCCCCCGGCATCCGCGTCTCCGCGCCGAACAAGGCCGGCTACGAGCTGTACCTGACGCAGACGCTCAAGGCCGCCACCCTGGTGCGCACCGCCAGCACCGCGGCCTCGTACGACCTGTTCAACGCGCGCGGTGCCGAGGCGCTGGCCGGGTTGAAGCCGGATCTGCTCAAGGCAACCGCCAAGCTGCCCAATTCCCGCATGGTCGAGGGCAACTTCATGATCGTCAACCACGGGCTCACCACCCCGCGCGAGCGGACTGCGGCGGCGGCCTACCTGAAGGAATTCGTCGCGGAAATGAATGCCTCCGGGTTCATTGCGCGCTCCATCGAGCGGCACGCGGTCAAGGGGCTGTCAGCGGTGAAATAGCGGACGCGCCGCGGGCCGGCCGGAGACGCGATGCGAGTGCGCGGGATTGCCGCGCCTGTGGGCTGCGCGACACCAGGCGTTAGAATGACCCATGGCGACGTGGCTGATTCCCGCACTGAAGGCGATCCTCCCGCATGTGGGGACGATCATTTCGACCGCCACGCCGGTGTTCACGCGCAAGAAGGCGGAGGCTGCGAGCGACCCGACGTCGCTGCAGCAACAGCAGATCGCCGAACTGCAGGCGGCGGCCTCGCAGAACGCGACCCACATCAAGGACCTCGCCTCGCAGCTCGAAACCACCGTGGCCGCTTTGGAGCAGGCGACTTCGGTGGCGGAGTCCAAAGTGCGTCGGCTTGCGACGTTCTGCGTGGTATCGGCAATCGTGTCCGCGCTGTCGCTGGTGATCGTGCTGTACATCGCGTTCACGCGCTAAGGCCCGCCTCGCGGTGACGCCCGGGGAAACGCAAACGGTCACCGATGCGGTGAGGGCGTGGCGCGCCATGCCTGAAGCTCCGAGCGCACTCGCGCGAGTACGCTGCCCCAGTCGTCGGGCGCAGGCTGACGGAAAAGGCGCATCGTCGGATACCAGGGGCTGTCCTCGCGCACCAGCAGCCAGCGCCACTCGGGGTTGAAAGACAGCAGCAGCCACACGGGGCGGCCCAGTGCCGCGGCGAGGTGCGCCATGCTGGTGTCCACCGTGATCACGAGGTCCATGAGGGTGACCAGCGGGGCATCGGCAAAATTGCGCAGGCCCGCGGTCAGTTGCCGGATCGACGGATGCGAATCGAGCAGCGCCTGCTGCGTGGCCGGGACTCCGTTCTGCAGGCTGAAGAATTCCTTGCCCGGCGCTGCCAGGCCGAGCATGTCGGCCAGCGGAATCGACCTGTTCGCGCCGGCTGCTTTCCATACCAGCCCCACACGTTCTCCCTTTTGCTCGCCCAGGCGCTCGCGCCAGAGTGCGGTGTCCTGCGGATCGCAACGGAGATAGGCGTGTTCCGCAGGCACGGTCGCCAGCGTGGTGCCGAACGCGAGCGGCAGGCTAAGGAGCGGCGTATGCAAATCGAAGCCGGGGAGCGATTCGCCGCGCGCCACGACGGCCGACGCGCCTTCAATGCCTGAGAGCAGTTTTTTGAGCGGCTTCTGCACTTCGAGGATCACGGTTGCGCCGCGTGCCGCGGCCAGCCTGGCGTAGCGGCAGAACTGGATCGTGTCGCCCAATCCCTGCTCGGCATGCAGGAGCAGCGTCTTGCCCGCGAGGTCTTCCTTTCCAAGCCATAGCGGTGCGGCAAACTCGCGCAGGTCGCCGCGCATGTGCGGCAGGTGCCAGCGCCACTCCTGCTTCTGCCAGCCGGTCTCGAACAACCCGAGCTGCATGCGCAGGAAGCCGTCGTTCCAGTGCGTTTGGGCATGGGCAGGTTCGATCGCCACGGCGCGGGCATAGCTGGCGAGCGCCCCGTCGCGCCGCCCCAGCCCCCACAGCGAATTGCCCCGGTTGCTGTGGGCTTCGACGCAGTCCGGGTCGAGCGCAATCGCCCGGTCGCAGCTTTCGACCGCTTCGCGCCCGCGGCCAACGGCATTGAGCGCCAGCGCGAGATTGGAGTGGAACCCGGGCTGGCCCGGATCGATCGCCACCGCGGCCGAGATGAGCTCGACCGCGCGCACCGCATCGTCGCGCTGGCAGGCGAGCATGCCGAGGAAATTGAGCGCCGGGGCGTGGCGGGGCGCAAGCGCGAGGGCTTCGGCGTAGAAACCCGCGGCCTCGTCGAGGCGCCCTTCGCGATGGAGGGAGAATCCAAGCTGGAAGGCGGCCTCGGCCCGCGGCGGCGGGCCGGCCGGGGTCCATGCGGGAAACAGCAGCGCTCTGGCGCGTGCGGGGAGCCTGGCCAGCCACGCGCCGCCCGTCAATTCGATGCGCAATTCAATGCGCAACTCAATGCGCAACTCAGTGCGTACCTCAGTGCGCGGGCCCTTTCAATGCGCAATGCAATCGCGGCCGGGCGGGTAGTCGGTCATGAGCACCAGGACCGGCGGAACGAACCCGTCGGTCACCGGGAGATAGCCGCGCGAGTCCATGCACGACAAGTAAACCAGGCGACTGGGATAAAGCTGTTCGACCTTCTCGCCGTTGTAGCTCGAATTGGCATAGCGCTGGGCGATGCACTGGGTCGCCTGCGCGACGCACTGCTCGCGGTCGGCGAGGAAGGCCCCGTAGGGCGTGTTGTCGCGGTGGAATTGCACCGTGTTGTAAGGCCCGCATCCGGCGAGCAGCGTAGCGCCCACGAATGCGCCGATGGCAATGGCTGGCTTTGTTTTCAAGGTAAGGTCCCCTTCTCGGGGTTTACTCTACCGTAAACACCGCCGCGAAGTATCATGGCCCTTCATGCCGGCCGCGTCGGCGGCATCCGCAAAGGAATCCCCATGCCTCAGCAAAACCGCCAGTTCAAGCTGGCCGCGCGTCCCGTTGGGATGGTCAAGCGCGGCGACTTCGAGTTCACCACCGCGCCCGTGCCCGAGCCCGGACCCGGCGAAGTCCTCGTGCGCGTGCAGTACGTTTCGCTCGACCCCGCAATGCGCGGGTGGATGAACGAAGGCCGCTCGTACATCGCGCCGGTGGGCCTCGGTGAGGTCATGCGCGCAGGAACGGCCGGCAAGGTGATTGCATCGAACAACCCGCGATTCGCCGTGGGCGACCACGTCGCGGGCTGGGGCGGCGTGCAGGACTATGTCGTCTCGCAGGGCGACGACATCACCAAGGTGGACACACGCCTCGCGCCGCTGCCGGTGTTCCTCGGTACGCTCGGCATGCCTGGAATGACCGCGTATTTCGGCCTGCTCGAAGTGGGCAAGCCGAAGGAAGGTGACACTGTGGTGGTTTCCGGCGCCGCCGGCGCGGTGGGCACCGTGGTCGGGCAGGTGGCGAAGATCAAGGGCTGCCGTGTCGTCGGGATCGCCGGCGGCGCGGACAAGTGCCGCTGGATCGTCGACGAGCTGGGGTTCGACGCCGCCATCGACTACAAGGCGGGCGACGTCAACAAGGCGCTGCGCCAGCATTGCCCCAAGGGGGTCGACGTGTATTTCGACAACGTCGGCGGCGACATCCTCGACGCGGCGCTGGCGCGCATCGCGCGCAACGGCCGCATCGTCATCTGCGGCGCGATCTCGCAGTACAACAACACCACGCCGGTGAAGGGGCCGTCGAACTACCTGTCGCTGCTCGTCAACCGCGCCAGCATGACCGGCATGGTGGTCATGGACTACACCGACAAGTTCGGCGAGGCGGTGCGCGAGATGGCCAGCTGGATCAAGGCCGGCAAGCTGAAGACGCGCGAGCACATCGTCGACGGCCTCGAGACGTTTCCCGAGACGCTGCTCATGCTGTTCAAAGGCGAAAACACTGGCAAGTTGCTCATCAAGGTCGCCGATGACTGAGGCAGGCAAGGCAGGCGGGGCGCACCCGTTCGACAGCGCAATCAGCCTCGCGCCGCTGGGCGAAGGCCGGTTCCGCGGCCATACCAGCGACAAGTACTGGAATTTCGTCGGCCCGTTCGGCGGGATCACGGCGGCCACCGCGCTCAACGGCATCCTGCAGCGCGACGACCGCATCGGCGATCCGCTGTCCCTCACTGTGAGTTTCATGGCGCCGATCAAGGCTGGTTCCTTCGAGGTGGAGACGAAAATCGTGCGCTCCAACCGCTCGACGCAGCACTGGTCGGTGCAGATGGTGCAGGACGGCGAGCCGGTGCTCGGGGCGATCTCGGTGTTCGCCCTGCGGCGCGACACCTGGGGCCTGCGTGAGGCCGTGCCGCCCGAGGTCCTGCCGCCGCAGGCGTGCAAGCGGTTCGAGCCGCGCCTCCAGATCGTGTGGCCGCGCATGTACGAGATGCGCTATGCGCGCGGCAGTTTCGGCGTCGAGAACCCCGACAGCGTCACCCACGCCTGGTTGACCGATGTGCCGCCCCGGCCGCTCGACCATGCGTCGCTCACCTCGATCTGTGACGCGTTCTTCCCGCGCATCTTCCTGCGCCGGCCGCACATGGCGCCGATCGCGACGGTGTCGCTCAACGTGTACTACCACGTGGATGCCGGCGAGCTTGCCGCCGAGGGCAGCGCGCATGTCCTTTGCGTGGCCAAGGCGCAGGTCTTCAACAAGGGCTACTACGACCAGGAAGGGCAGGTCTGGGGGCGTGACGGCAAGCTGCTCGCCACCACCCAGCAGATCGCCTGGTACAAGGAGTAGGGCGGCTTTGGATTCGCCCACTCACCCCTCGGTGTAGATCGCCCCTTCGAGATACAGCGCCGCACGCCCGGCGATCGACACGCGCTCGCCGAGGTCTTCGCAGAACAATTCGCCGCCGCGCGCTGAAACCTGCCGGGCATGCAGTTTCTGCCGACCCAGCCGCCGCGCCCAATACGGCACCAGCGTGCAATGCGAAGAACCGGTGACCGGGTCCTCGGGCACGCCCATGCGCGGCGCAAAGAAGCGCGAAACGAAGTCGCATTGCTCCCCCGGCCCGCTGACGATGACGCCGAAGGTGTCGACCTGCATGAGGGCGGCGAAGTCGGGCCGGACTGCGCGCACGGCTGCTTCCGACTCGAGCACCACGAGGTAATCGCGCGCGCGCACGACTTGCACCGGCTCCTTCGCGCCCAGCCCCAGGCCGCCGAGCAGGCCCTGGGGAGCGGCGGCCGGTTCGCCCGGTCGCGCCGGGAAATTCATCGCCAGCCGTTCACCGCCCTTCCTGACCTGCAGAAGGCCGCTGCGCGTGTCGAACGCGACTTCTTCGGCCCGCAGAAGCGCCGGTTCGGTGCGCATCGGCTAGTCATTGACCTTCGCGCCGGAGGCCTTGACCACCGCCGCCCAAGTGGCGACTTCCTGGCGTAACTGGCGGGAGAATTCCTCGGGCGTGTTGCCCACCGGCTCGGCGCCCTGTTCGATCAGCCGCTGGCGGATGTCGGGCGAGTGCGCGGCGCGGGCGACCCCGTCGGCCAGTCGGGCGACGATCTCGCGCGGCGTGGCCGCCGGCGCCAGCACGCCATACCAGACCACCACATCCATATCGACGCCCGATTCCTTCATGGTCGGCACGTCGGGCATGAGTTCCGCGCGCTTCGGCCCGGTGGTCGCGAGCGGGCGCAGCCGGCCGGACTTGATGTGAGCGTTGATGGCGGGGATGTTGGCGTAGGAGAGCTGCACTGCGCCGCCGATGAGCGCGGTGAGCGCGGGCGCTGTGCCTTTGTACGGGATATGCACGATGTCGGTGCGGGTCAGAGTCTTGAACAGCTCGCCCGACAGGTGCTGCGTGCTGCCCGCACCCGCGGAGGAATAGTTGAGCTTGCCCGGGGCGGCGCGCGCCTGGGCGATGAGCTCGGCCACGCTTTTCAGCGGGAGCTGCGCGTTGACCACGAGGATGTTCGGGCTCGAGGAGAAGATCGACACCGGGGCGAAGTCGCGCAGCGTGTCGAA
>JBBQCV010000098.1:0-12688 GCA_038319115.1 Burkholderiales bacterium
GAGGATGAAGAACAGCGCCGTCAGCGCCTGGCCGCCCAGGAACAGCGGCGTGATGATGGCCTCGCCGATGAAACCGCCGAGCGGCTCGACCTCGTCCTTGATCATGGTGGCCATCTCGGCCGACTTCACGCGGCGGAAATGGGGCAGCGGAAAACGCAGGATCCGGTCGAAAAGCGTGTATCGCAGGCGACGCAGCATGCGCTCGCCCATCCAGCCCTTCATGGTGTTGATCTGCAGCTTGAGCAGGCCGCTGATGATAATCAGCACCAGGAAAGTCAGCGACAGCGCGACGAGGTACGGGATGCGCCCCATCGCGAATCCCTCGAACAGCACCGCCTGGCCGCCCAGGAAATCCGGCAGGTTCGGCGCTATGCGCATGAACGTGACGGTCGAGTCCGGATTGGGGAACCGCTTGCCCTGGATGGGCTCGTTGACGATGGTCTTGGGCAGGTCGAGCGAGGCGAACAGGATCACCATCGAGGCGATCACCAACGGGACGATCAGCAACTGCTCGCGCTTGCTGTAGCGAAAGATGAACCCGAACAGGCCGCGTTCCACTAGCTCCACCCCCCAGTAGATTCCCGGATATTACAACCCCCCGGGATGCCGCAGGCGGGCCACTGCATGCCTGGCTCGCCGGGACCTGCCAAGGTCAGGCCGGCACCGCTGAACGGCCTAACTTCAATTGTAGGGATCCGCCGCATCCCGCAGACCGTCGCCGAGGAAGTTGAAGGCCAGTACCACAACGAATACCGGCACCACCGAGATCATCAGCCACGGATACAGGGCGACGACGTTGATGTTCTGGGCCTCGTTGAGGAGCACCCCCCAGCTGGTGACCGGTGGCCTCAAGCCCAGCCCGAGGAAGGACAGCGCGGTCTCGCCGAGGATCATGCTCGGGACCGACAGCGTCACCGAAGCGATCAGGTGACTGGCGAAGCTCGGAAGCAGGTGGCGCCGGATGACACGCGCCGGGCTGGCGCCCATGAGGACCGCCGCATTGGCGAAGTCTTCTTCGCGCAGCGCAAGGAGCTTGGAGCGCACGGCACGTGCGAGGCTCGGCCAGTCGAGCAGGCCGAGGATGATGGTGATGCCGAAATAGACGAGGATCGGGCTCCACGTCACGGGAAGCGCGGCAGACAGGGCCATCCACAGCGGCAGTTCCGGAAACGAGCGCACCATTTCGATGAAGCGCTGGATGAGGTTGTCGATCCAGCCGCCGAAATAGCCCGAAATGCCCCCCAGCGTGATCCCGATGAGGAAGCTGACCAGGATGCCGAGCAACCCGACCGTAAGCGAGATGCGCGTCCCGTAAACAATACGGGACAGGAGATCGCGGCCGAGCCGATCGGTGCCGAAGAGAAAAAACGTGCCGCCCTCAGCAGGGCAGACAATGTGGAAATTACCCTCCACGAGCCCCCAGAATTCGTAGTCGTCGCCGCGACAGAAGAACCGCAGCGCCTGCACGCGCTCCGGATTGGCCTTGTACGTGCGCTTCATCGTCGCGAGGTCGAGTTCCATTTCGTACCCATAGACGAAAGGGCCGACGAACCGTCCCGCGTCGAATAAGTGGACTTGCTGCGGCGGGGCGTAGATGTGCCGCGTATCGCGGGAATCCAGGTTGTACGGCGCGATGACTTCACTGACCAGCGTCGAGCCGTAGATCGCCAGCAGGATGATCCCGGATATGAGGGCGATCTTGTGGCGGCGGAACTTCCACCACATGATCTGCCATTGCGAAGCGCTGTAAAAGTGCTCCTGCGCCGGCGTGAGGATTTCTTCCTTGTGCGGCTCGAATGGCTCGGGGGTGACGAAATGCGGAAGCTTCTCCTCGGGCGCGGCGCCGACCGTCACTTGGCGACTCCGCCGGTGAGCCGGATGCGCGGATCGAGCGCGGCCAGCAGGATGTCGGATATGAAAGTGCCGATCACAGCGAGCAGGGCCAGGAACATCAGGAAGGAACCGGCCAGGTACTGGTCCTGGCTGCGCAACGCATCAAGGAGCATTGGTCCGGAGGTCTGCAGCGACAGGACCACCGCGACGATAGCCGACCCCGAGATCACGCTCGGCAGCAGGCTGCCGATATCGGCGATAAAGGGGTTAAGCGCCATGCGCATCGGGTACTTGATCAGGAGGCGCATCTGCGGCATCCCCTTCGCGCGCGCAGTGGTGACGTACTGCTTCTGCAGTTCGTCGAGAAGGTTTGCGCGCAGGCGCCGGATCATACCCGCGGTGCCGGACGTGCCGATGACAATGACCGGAATCCACAAATGGTGCAGCACCGACTCCAGCTTGCCCCAGCTCCACGGCTGGCCGAGGTATTCGGGCGCCATGATGCCGCCGACGGACAGCCCGAACTGGACGTTGGCGAAATACATGAGCACCAGCGCGAGCAGGAAATTCGGCGTCGCCAGGCCGACGTAGCCCAACAGTGTCAAGCCGTAATCGCCCCAGCTGTACTGGTGCGTCGCCGCATAGGCGCCGATCGGGAACGACACCAGCCACGTAAAGATGATGATCGAGAAATTGAGGATGAACGACAGCAGCAGCCTGTCGCCCACGACATCCTTGACCGGCAGGTCATACTCGAAGGACCAGCCCCAGTCCCCCTGGATCAGCCCGGAAAATCCGTTGTTACCCGGCCAGACGCCCACCCATACCGCGTATTGCTCGAGGAAAGGCTTGTCCAGCCCGAACTGGCGCCGCAGGAACTCGACTTTCTCGAGCGCCGCGGTGTCGCCTTGGCTGCGCAACTCGTCGATCTGGTTGGACAGGAAATCGCCTGGAGGCAGTTGGATGATCGTGAACGTCACCAGGCTGATGACGATCAACGTCGGGATGAGGATCAGGATCCGGTGCAGCGTGTACTTCAGCATCGTCCGAAAATCCTCCTGCCGCGCCTGCCCGATTCGATTGCGTCGTTCATTTGAACCAGAACGTGTCGGGGTGGTAAATACCGAAAAATGCGCCCGGCTCCCAGTTGTAGAAGCCTTTTTCCGGCACATTCATGAGCGTCGTGCGCACTACGACCGGCTGGGGTACGGCGGAGATCACGCCAATCGAAAATTGCTGGTCGGCGTGGATGGCGAGCATCTCGTGCCAGATCTTCTCCCGCTCGATGCGGGTACCGGCGGCGCGCCACGCTGCGCTGAGTTTCACGAGCTGGATCGCTTCGGGAAAATCCGGGGCGAGACCCGACTTTCCCGCCGTTTCGTGGTACTGGCCGAACCTGGGCCATTGCAGTTGCTGCTGGCTCAGTGGCGCCAAGTCGTCCGGGCTCATGTCGGGCGTAGGTAACCCGTTCTCCAGTCCGCTCCACACCGACATCAGCGCCTCCCCGCCGAAGACCCGGTTCCTGAGGACTTCGCGCTGCGACGGCTTGGTGAACAGCTTGATCCCCACTTCCTTCCACGTCACGCGGATGAGTTCGAGGACATCGGACTGCTCGGAGCTTTCCCCGGCGGTTTCCACGATGAGCTCGAGTAGCCGCCCATCCGGCAGCCGGCGAAAGCCGTCCGGCCCGCGCTTGAGGCCCATTTCATCGAGCAGCTTGTCGGCCGCTTTCTTGTCGAACTTGGTCCAGCGCTTCTGGTAGTCCTCCTTGAACAGCGGGCTTTCGGGGAGGACGGTGTTGTTCGCCTCCTTGGCCAGACCGAAATACAGCACCTGGTTGATCAGGCTTCGATCGATGGCGAGCGACAGGGCGCGCCGGAACCGGACGTCTCGCAGGACCTTGCGCCAGACCTCGTCGTTGACATTCAGGTTGGGAAACAACGCGAAGTGCGCGCCAAGGCCGGTTCGCCACAGCAGCGCGCGGTAATTGTTGATCTTTTCATTCTTCTTTAGGAAGGTGAAATTGTTGAATTGCAGGTCCCGCGCCTGCAGATCCGACTCGCCCGCACCGGCCTTCGCCGGGATCAGTTTGCCCTCAGCCACGGCCATCACGACGCGATCGATGTATGGGAGCTGGATGCCCTGCGGGTCGACGCGGTGGAAATACGGGTTGCGTACTGCGACAAACCGGTCCGCCGGCGGGCGGGTCGTATTCATCCACGGCTCCAGCGTCGGCAGGTCGGGATTGTCGAACTGGTACATGTTGTCCTGCTTGTTGTGCTGCGACGCCCATCCGCGTCTGCCCGACTTGCTTTCGCCGTCGACCACTTTAGGGTTGTATTTCTTGTGAAATTTCTTGAGGTAGTGCGCGGGCCGGTACAGGTAAAGGGGCGAGGCGCCCGCCAGCCTGGCGAGGAAATCGCGATGGGGCTTGCTCCACGAATAGCGCACCGTCGTCGCGTCGATGATCTCGACCTTGGGTTTCTCACCATCGACCAACAAGTCGCTTTGCGGTCCCGTAGGGCTTAGTTCGACGTTGTTGGCGACATCCTCCCAGAAGTAACGGAAGTCCTCCGTGGTGAAGGGCTGGCCATCGGACCAGCGATGCCCCTTGCGCAGCTTCAAAGTGAAGACTTTGTCGTCCTGTGACTGGAAACTCTCGAGGATGTCGGGCACGAGCCCGAGCTTGCGGTCGTACCCGACGAGGCGCGCGTAGCCGTATACCACCAGCAGCCGCACGTCGCGCGCCCGGCCAATCAGCATGTTCAGGTCCCCGCCGGTCTTGCCCGGCTTCAGCTCGACGCCGTCCATCGGGTAAACAAGGGGGCTCACGGGCAGGCGCTTTTGCACCGGCGGCATTTTTCCGGCCGCCACGTCCTTGCGGAACATCTCCGTCTCGACAGGCTCGGCGCCCCACGCGGCAAACGTGATCATGGCGCCCAGCATTGCAAATGCCACGGCCTTCGCGCGCTTCGACTTGTGATTCCCGGTCATGTCATCAACTCCGAGTGATTGACGCTGGCGCTCGCGCGCACAAGGTGGTTCTCGCCGATATCGATCATCGTGGTGGCGCCGGTGCCTTCCAGGCGGAAAGGCTGCGGCCACGCGGTAGGGTCGGAAGCGCGGCCCTCCATCAGGGCGGCGAAATCCAGCTTCCGGTCCAGGTCCGGGCTGGGGACGGCCGCGAGCAGCGCCTTGGTGTAAGGATGGACCGGATTGCGGAAGAGCTCCGCGTAAGGCGCGATCTCGACCAGGCGCCCCGCGCACATGACAGCGATGCGGTCGGCGATGTAGTTCACGACGGCAAGGTTGTGCGACACGAAAATGTAGGTCAGGTTGAGCGCGTCGCGCAGGTCGCGCAACAGGTTGAGCACCTGCGCCTGGACCGACACGTCCAGCGCCGAGACGGGCTCGTCGCAGATCAACAGTGACGGGCCCAGGGCGAGGGCGCGCGCGATACCCAGCCGCTGCCGCTGCCCGCCGGAAAAACTGTGTGGATACCGGCGCAGGTGGCGCACGTCCAGCCCCACCAGCATGGTGAGCTCCTTGACCCGCTCGAAGCGCTCGTCCGCATCGCCCACGCCGTGAATGATGAGCGGCTCGCTCAGGATCTCGAATGCGGTCATGCGCGGGTTGAGCGAGCCCACGGGATCCTGGAACACGAACTGCACCTTGCGGCGATACGCGAACAGCTCGGCACCCGTCAGGGACAGCACATCCTGCGGGACGCCATCGTCATTGAAAATGATCTGTCCGCTGTCGGGCATGATCGAACGCATGATCATCTTCGCGGTGGTGGTCTTGCCGCAGCCCGATTCGCCCACCAGGCCGAGGCATTCGCCGGCAGCCACGGAGAAGCTCACGTCGTCGACCGCCTTGACCAGGCTGGCGCGCTTGCCCCCGAGAAGGGAGGTTTTACGCGTCCCGAAACTCTTGCACAGGTTGCGCACCGTCAGCAGCGGCGTGTCGGCATCCCTCGCGGCCGGGGCAGGGCGCGCCGAAAGGAGGTGGCGGGTCGAAACCTCGATTTCGCGCAACGGGGTGAGCCGCTCGCCGGGTGCCATGTTGAAGCGCGGCACGGCGCGCATCAGCGCCTTCAGGTAGGGGTGCGTCGGGTCACGGAAAATCGCCTCGACCGTACCCGATTCGACCACCCTGCCCTGGTACAGCACCACCACTTCCTCGGCCATGTTGGCGACTACGCCCAGGTCGTGGGTGATGATCAGGACCGCCATGCGCATTTCGCCCTGGAGCTGGTTGATCAGCTGGAGGATCTGCGCTTGGATCGTGACGTCGAGCGCCGTGGTCGGCTCGTCGGCGATGAGCAAGGCGGGCCGGCAAACCAGGGCCATGGCGATCATCGCGCGCTGGCGCAGGCCGCCAGAGAGCTCGAAGGGGTAGGTCTGCAACGCCCGCGCGGGATTCGGGAATCCCACCAGCCGCAGCATCTCCACCACCGCTTCGCGCCTTTGCGCCTTGCCCAGGTCCCGGTGCAGGGAGAGGGCTTCCTCGATCTGGTTGCCTATCGTGTGCAGGGGCGAAAGCGCGGTCATCGGCTCCTGGAAGATGATGGAAATGCGGCCGCCGCGGATCGCCATCATGGCGGGATCGAGCGGCGCGAGCTTGGCGATATCGATCACCGTTCCCGGCTGGCCCGGATCGGAAAACAGGATCTCCCCGCTTACGATGCGCGCAATGCGCGGCAGGATGCCCATGATGGTCTGGGCGATGATCGACTTGCCCGAACCGGATTCGCCCACCAGGGCCACCGTGCGCCCTTCGGGAATGCGGAATGAGACGCCGTCGGCAGCCTTCACGATGCCGGCATCGACGTTCAGGTACACCTTCAGGTCCGTTACCGTGAGGACGTTGGGCATTTTTCAGGTCAGCGGGTGGATTCGGAGTGCAAGTTGTTCCTCAGGGGGCCGCACGAAGCAGCCTCCTGTTGCAACCACGGATGTTCCCCCAGATTATTTGCGGCTCAGGCGCAGAACCAGTTTTGGCAGCGGGCAGTATACGAGAAACATCGTACCTGTTTATCCGATCCTCCGACCGGCGAGTCGCCGTTATGCTCACGCAGGCTCGCAACCGAATATTGCGGCGGGTGAGCACCACGCGACCCCAGCGTGCGAGCACGTCTTGTCGAAGAGCGCGTCGAGGAAGTCCCAGCATTCGCTGTCGTGCACTGCGTGATGCGTCAGCCACCCTGTCGGCTCGTCGGGCGCCTCGCCGTGGCGGCGCGCTTCGAGGTGACGGACGGCTTGCGAGAGAGCGCTCTGCACACCACAGAATCCGCGCGTCCCGCGCCAGTCGACAATGTCGACATGGGTGTTGATTTGCACAAAACGTGGGCTCGAAACTGTGACTTTTTTCACACCGTACGTGCTCAGCCCGCAATAGCCGGCACTTTCCAAGCGCCCCGCGAGCTCCGGGGAAATGCGGTTCCACGGGGGCGCCAACACCGGGATCACCCGCCCCGGCGCTGACTTTTCCAGCATTGCGCGCCCGGCAACAGCGTGTGCGAGCATGACGTCGACCGGTTCCGTCGGCGGGAACTCGGACTTCTTTTCTCCCCCACGGGCCCGGTTGTGATGATCGACCCCGTGCTGGATCAGGGCAATTTGCGATGGGAGGGCGCAAAGTGCGCCGCGGTCGGCCTCGGCAGGAATGGCGGCCAGGGCGAGCGGAACATTGCGGGCCGCCGCGAGCCCCGCCAGCCGGTCGAGCGCCGCGCTGCGGCCACCGGCGTCGTCGTCGCGCCACCAGAAATCGACCTGCCTGCCCAGGTCGCGCCAGCGGGCCAGCTCTGCGGAGAACTCTGCCCATGGCCCGGCTAGCACGCGCGCTCCGCCATCCACGCACCGAGCAATTCGGCGGAGCGACCGGCGCCTCCCATATTCACCGCTGTGGGTAGCGGGCGAGGACGGGTTGCGGCGTGATCTATGGCGGCGGCAAGCGAGATGGGATTCAGCGCCTCCTCATCGATACAGTCGAGCAGCCCCGCCTGCGCAAACGCATGGGCGCGAATCGACTGCTCGGTTTCCCCTTCGCCAGCGAAAGGAACCACGACAGAGCGGGCGCGCGCCTGGATCACCTCGAGCACGGTGTTGTAGCCGCCTTGGTTTACGGACACCGCGCAGTTGCGCAGCAAAGCAGGAAAATCGGGGCGCGATCGCTCGACTTCGACCGCACCACCTGCGGTATCAGCGGCAATTTTCGCCAAGCGCCCCAGTTCACTCGCCGCACTGTTCACCCCGCCAAGAACCCGCCATGTCCGCCGCCCGAGCGCCGAGTGTGTTCGGGCGCGAATCGCCGTTTCCAGCAGCTTCATTCCAACCGCGCCTCCGCCGGCCGAGACGAGGACTTCCTCCTCTTCATCCGCGTTGCGCGACGGCGACGCCGGAGTCGACTCCGCCTCGTCGACGATATAACCGGTGTAATGCAGCCTGCCGGCTATCGCGTCCGCATGCCGAAACGTGCGCGAGAACGGGATCAGCGCGGGATCACCGTGCACGAGCACTCGGTCGAAGTATTGGTCGAACATGCGCAGCATTTCGTCCTGTCTCGACGGGTCCTTCTGCCCCGAGCCCAGGATGTCGCGTACCGAAGACACGATCAGGGGGCGGCGTGCCGCCTGCACGGCCAGGTCGAGTAACGGGACCAGCTCGAAACGCAGTTGGCGGCGGCCGAACGGGAAGAGTTCAACCACCAGCAAGTCGGGGCCCGCTCGCAGGAACTCCGTGGCGAGGAAATCGCGCCGCGCCGCTTTCCATCGGTCGTCGACAGGATTTCCCTGTGCATCGACGAGGGACTTGAAGGTTGCGTCCGATGCGCCTGCAGGCGGCAGCTGCACGAATTCGACCCTGTCGAGTTTGAGCTTTCCCGCCGGGAAGCCGCCGCTGGCCAGGGTCACCTGGCTTCCCCGTCGCGCAAGGGCATTGGCGAGAATCGCCGTGCGCCTCAGGTGCCCGATGCCAAGGAGGTGCTGCACGTAAAGGAAAACGCGCCCGGCTTTCATCGGGCCGCGCCACACGCGTTCTTTTCCCGCAGCGCGAGGTTGAGCCGTACGACATCCGGTGCGCCGTCTTCACCTGCGCAGAAGACCTGGATCGCACGCCAGTCGAGCTTGACCGGCGCACGCCCGAGCATGTCCCAGCCAAAGGCGCGGGCGAATACCGACTGCATGACTCCGCGGTGGGAGATCGCCAGCACCGGCGCCCCAGCGGCGCGGACTTCGGCTAGAAATCCGCGCACCCGCTCGAAAACCATCCGCGGGCTCTCGCCGCCTGGTGGCTGGAAATCCCAACCGCGGTCCTCGTTCGATTGCATCGCCTCGCCAAGCTCGGCTCGCAGGTCGGCAACCCGGCGCCCTTCCCATTCGCCCCATCTCATTTCGATCAGGCGCCCATCGACCTCCACCGAACCAAGCTCCAAGGCAGCAGCGGTTTCAATGCAGCGTGCCAACGGACTGCACACGACCCGGACGCGGCGCCATTCCTCCGGGGTGCATGACGCCGCAAGACGCGCCCGGGCTGATTCAGTGAGCGGCACGTCGGTATGCCCCTGGATGCGACGTTCGAGGTTCCACTGTGTTTCACCATGCCGCAGGAATCCGATCAGCGTCATTCCTTCGTGCATCCGCTATCTGATGGCGCCAGGCTGGCAAATGCGGCCTCCAGCCGCTCGACCGCAGCGTCCAAGCCTCGCTCACCGGCCGCGAATTGCGCGGCGGCCCGCCCCATCGCAGACCTTCTCTCCCGCTGGGTCAGCAGTTCGCGCGCAAATTGGGCGAATTCTTCGTCGCTGTCGGGCGAGGAAAGCAACCCGGTCCGACCGTCGCTCACGACATCCGCGACACCACGCACCTTGCGCGACACCACCGGCACGCCGGCTGCCTGTGCCTCGAGCATCGCCATGCCGTAAGCTTCATTGACGGCCGGCCAGAGGCAAAGGTCGCAGGCACCGTAAAGTGCCGCAACGTCAGTGTCCGCCAGCTCTCCCAGGCAAAACACACGTCCGGGGGCTGCACGCTCCAGGATAGCCTGGATCTCGGTGCGCGACGCCCCATCGCCCGCCACCAGCAGTTGCCATGGAATATCGCCCAACGTGCTCAGAGCCTGCGCAAGCCTGCGATAGGAGGCGGCCTTGTCACCAGGCCGCATCATCGCAACCACCGCGATCCAGGGTACCGACGCATCCAGCCCGTGCGCCGAGGCGTAGTTTCTGCGGTGCGCATCGCGATCCCGCAAGGCCGATTGGTACGGCGCCGAATCGATGAACGGCGGAAACCACCTCACGCGGTCCCGTGACGGGAGGATCGCGGCAACGCATTCGATATCGTCACGCGCGGGGCAAAGCACCAGCGACGCTGCCTGGATGGCGCTGCGGGTGGCCTCGTGTCCCAGCGACCAGGGACCGTTCGTTCGCTTGGGCGCATACGAGGCTTCGGCGATGACGTACGGGATCCCGAGGGACTTGGCAATGAACGGGCCCAGCCAGTCCGGTGCCTTGTAATACACGTGGTAGGTGAACCAGATGTCCGGGCGGGTCTCGGGGGACGCCGCCCAACGCGCAAGCAGGCCGCGCGCTTCCAGCATCGATTCATCACGCAGTCCTTCCTGCGTCGCCGGATTTCCGATCGCGTCATAGGTGCGCGTCGTCGACACGAGGTCGACTTCGTGACCGGCACGCTCGATGAGCGCGGCAAATAACCGGCCGACGCGCCGGTCGCCCGACGGCACCGGATGCGTCGGGGGCTTGAGCGGGGCGTAGAACGCGACGCGCATCGGCAGCCCCTAGACTCCAGCCTCGGCGAGCGTACGCATCTCCGGCTGGGTCAGGCCGAATTTGGCGGCTAGCTTTTCGACGTTGGCGTCCATGCCGAACTGCATCACCACCCGGCTGTGCGCAGCCTTTCCGAGCGCCTTGCGCTTTTGAGGGTCACTGATCAACCCCAGGAGAGCCTCGCATAGCGCGGCAGGATCCTCCGGCGGCACGAGCAGCCCGGTTTCCCCCGCAATGATGAGTTCGGGGATCGCCGAGACCTCGGTCGCCACGCAGGCCAGCCCCTGCGTCTGCGCTTCCATGAGCACGTTGGGCAGGCCGTCGCGATCCCCATCGCGCGCGACCCGGCTCGCCAGCGCGAAGATATCGGCGGACCGATATTCTTCGAGCAGTTCGGTCTGCGCCATGGGGCCGCGCCATTCGATCCGCGCGGCAATGCCAAGGCGCTGGGCACGACCGCGAAGTTCGCGCGCAAGCGGGCCACCGCCGACATGCACCAGCCGCCAGCACACTCCCTCCGGCAGCCTTGCCAGCGCGTCGAGGAGCACATCCGTGCCTTTTTTTTCCACCAGCCTTCCCACTGACAGTATGGTCACGCAGTCCGCGATCGACCGCCCGGTGTTCGGCAATCGCACCGGCGCCATCGACGCAAACCGTCGCAGGTCAAGGCCGTGGTAAACGAGTTCCACGCGGCCGGGTGGCGCAAGCGCCGCCAAATGGGCACGGTTGGTTTCTGTGCAGGTCACCAGCCACTCGCACGAGTCCAGTTTTTCACGCAGCTCCCAGTCCGGCGTGGTCCAGATGTCCTTTGCATGCGCCGATCCCGTCCACGGAAGCGCGCGCAATATCGATGCATAGCGCGTGACCGAGGCCGGTGTATGCAGGAAATGGGCATGCAGGCGATGCACGTCTTCGGGCAACTCATCGGCCAGCACCAGCGCCTGGCCGAACCGCCTGATGCGGTTAGGCGTGGGATCGCGCGCAAGGTCACGCAGCCAGGTACTCACCGCTTGCCGATAGCCCGGCCGGCGCCGCTGCCGGAGCCAAGCCCGCACCACACGCAACGGACCGCGATGGAGGTATTCGGGCAGGTAAACGATCGGCGCGCGGATTTCGGCATGCACCGGATGGCGCTGCTTGTCGGTCGGCCTGCGCAGCGCCACCAGGACGATGTCGAGGCCGCGCCTTTCGAGGGCGAGGATTTCCTGCGCGATGAAGGTTTCGGACAGCCGCGGATAACCCTTGAGGACGAAGGCGACGCGCCCGCCCTTTCGCGGGATCACCCGCTCAGCCGATGCGCGATACGGCCGGCAGTTCCTCGCTCTCTGCAGGCTCGAGCCACGGCGCAACGCGCCTCGCTACGTTGGTCAGGCCTTCGAGCAACCCGGGCACGACCACTTCCGAAGGCCGGTTCTGGTGCGTCAGCGAGCGCAGCGCCGAAGCCATCACTGCCGGATCGTACGCGCCGTCATCGTTTAGCATACTCACCAACCCCAGCTTGGCGGCGCTCGAAGCGCGGATAAACTGCTCCAGGCGTGGCGTGGTGCGGGGAACGATCAGCGCACGCTTGTCGAGCGACAGCACTTCGCAGAACGTGTTGTAGCCACCCATTGCAACCACGCCGGCGGCCCCGGCGACGAGGGTTTCGAGGTGGTTATGGAAGGTGATCGCGTCCACGCGCTTGAGCCGCGATGCGCGGTCCATGAACTCGGCCTGGCGCTCGGGCTGCATGAACGGCCCCAGCACCAGGAGCGCCGGATACGGCAGCAACCGGTCGTGCTCGTAGGCACGCAACACCCAGTCGATCAGGGTTTCCCCATCCCCGCCACCGCCGGTGGTGACGAGGATGTACGGCTTCTTGGTGATCTCCGGCAGGCGCGGAGGCGCTCCGCGCGTAGAGACCTCGCGCGGGAGGTATCCCGTGTAGATGATCTTCTGGCGAACTTTGGTGGGAAGGGCGATCCCTTCGAGGGGGTCGCAAATCTGCGGCAGGCCGTAGATCCAGATTTCGTCGTACAAATCCCGCAGCGCCGGCAGCACGTTCTTGCGCCGCCATTCCGGCACGAGCAGC
>JBBQCV010000099.1:0-12616 GCA_038319115.1 Burkholderiales bacterium
GTCTCGAAGAAGAAATCGCGCACCTGGTCGCGGCTGGGGTTGAACACGGGGCGGGCTCGTTCAGGGCTTCGTCTTGGGCCGGAACTCGCACAGGTCGCCGATGATGCATTCGGGGCAACGCGGCTTTCGCGCCACGCAGACGTAGCGTCCATGCAGGATGAGCCAGTGGTGCGCGTGCTGCCTGAATGCGTCCGGCGTGAACTTGACCAGCCTTGCCTCGACTTCGAGCGGGTCCTTGCCCGGTGCGAGACCGGTGCGGTTCGCGACGCGGAAGATGTGCGTATCGACCGCGATGGTCGGCTCGCCGAAGGCCACGTTGAGCACGACATTGGCGGTTTTACGTCCCACGCCGGGCAGCGCCTCGAGCGATTCGCGCGACGCCGGCACGTTGCCGCCGTGCTCGGAGAGGAGGAGGCCGGAGAGCGCGATCACGTTCTTCGCCTTGGTGCGGTAAAGGCCGATGGTGCGAATATGCGCGGCGAGTTTTTCCTCGCCCATGGCCACCATTGCCTTTGGGGTATTAGCCACCGGGAACAGCCGGGCGGTGGCGAGGTTGACCGACTTGTCGGTAGCCTGCGCAGAGAGTACCACCGCCACCAGCAGCTCGTAGGGCGAGCCGTACGCCAGTTCGGTGCGCGGCTCCGGGTTTTGCGCGCGCAGCCGGCTGAAGATCTCGTGCCGCTTGGACGGGTTCACGCGCGCGCTTTACGTGCGATCGCGCTGTGTGAGGTCGGTCCATCCGCAGTCGCGCCACGGGTGGTCGCGGCCCTCGCGGGCGTCCGAGGCGAACGCGCTTTCCCCGCCGGCAGTTTCATTTGGCGCTGCGCGCGGCGCGCCGGGCGTGCACGCGCTCGATGGCTTCGGCCACCACACGGCGCCGCTCTCCCGGCAGTGCCGACGGGATGGATGCTTGCCGGGCAAGCCGGGCCTTGCGTGCGCGCGCGCGATGCCTTGCCGCCGCGGAATCGGCCGTCGTCCATGCGTGTCCTGCGGGCACGATGGCGATGCAATCCACCGGGCACGGCGGCACGCACAGGTCGCAGCCGATGCAGTAGGCCTCGACCACCGTGTGCATCAATGCGCGCGCCCCCACGATGGCGTCCACCGGGCATGCCGCCATGCACAGCGTGCACCCGATGCAGCGCGACTCGTCGATGACGGCGACCGTGGTCCGGCTCATCGCGTCCGTGCCGCCTCGGCGCATTCGGCCACCAGCGCCGGGCCGCGGTAGATGAGCCCGGTGTAGAGCTGCACCAGCGAGGCACCGGCGGCGAATTTTTCCCGGGCGTCGGCGCCGCCCAGAATGCCCCCCGCGCCGATGAGCGGCACTTCGCCCGCCAGTGCGCGCGACATGGCGGCCAGCACCGCAGTTGCGCGCTCGCGGATCGGAGCACCCGACAGGCCGCCCTGCTCTTCGGCGTGGGGCAATCCCTCGACGCCGTCGCGCGCAGTCGATGTATTGGTGGCAATGACCGCGTCCATGCGCTGCGAGCGCACCACTGCGGCGATATCCGCGATCTGGGTGTCGTCCAGGTCGGGCGCGATCTTGAGTGCCAGCGGCACGCGCCTGCCATGGCGCTCGGCCAGCCGCTCACGCGTGGCATTGATGCGCCCGAGCAGCGCGTCGAGGCCGGACTTCTCCTGCAGGCCGCGCAGGCCCTTGGTGTTGGGGGAGGAGATGTTGATGGTGACGTAGGTGGCCGCCTGGTACACCTTTTCGAGGCAGGTGACGTAATCGTCGGCGGCGTTTTCCATCGGCGTATCGAAATTCTTGCCGATGTTGATGCCGAGGACGCCGCGCCAGCGCGTGCGCGCGACGTTGGCAAGGAACGCATCGACACCGACGTTGTTGAAGCCGAACCGGTTGACCAGCGCCTGGGCGGCGGGCAGGCGGAACACGCGCGGGCGCGGGTTGCCGGGCTGGGGCCGCGGGGTGACGGTACCGGCCTCGATGAAGCCGAACCCCAGCGCCGCCAGTGCGTCGATGTGCGCGGCGTCCTTGTCGAGGCCGGCTGCGAGGCCGACGGGATTGGGGAAATCGATGCCCATTACGCGCACCGGGTCTGGCGGCAACGTGGTGGCGGCCAGCCGCGCGAACCAGTCGGCGCCCTTCAGCGTGGCGCGGTGGGCGGTTTCGGGATCAAGCGAAAAAAGGAGGGGACGCAGGGCGCGGTAGAGCATGGCCGCATTTTACCGCCGTGCCCTCAGCCGGTGTCGCGCTCGTCCATGCGGCGCCACTCGCCGCCGACGAATCCCTCGATCGGCAGGAAGCGCGACTTGTAGGCCATCTTCGGGCTCTCGCGGATCCAGTAGCCCAGGTACAGGTAGGGCAGGCCGAGCGCCTTGCAGGTCTCGATCTGGGCGAGGATGTGGTAGGTGCCGAAGCTCGCCCCGCGCCGGTCGGGTTCGAAGAAGGTGTAGACCGACGACAGGCCGTCGGGCAGGAAGTCGACGATCGACACCATCACCAGCTGGCCGTGGTCGCGGAATTCCACCAAGCGTGTATCGACCCGGCTCTGCAGCAGGAAATGCGAATACTGGTCGCGGCTGTCGTTGTCCATGCCGCCGCCCGAGTGGCGCTTGGACTGGTAGCGCAGGTAAAGGGCGTAGTGCTCGAGCCGGAACTTGAGCGGCTGGGTCTGCGAGGTGAGTTCGGAATGCAGTTTCCAGGCGCGCTTCTGGGCGCGGGCAGGGACGTACTCGGCCACCGGAATGCGCACCGGCACGCAGGCGCGGCAGCTGTCGCAATGCGGGCGATAGGTGAAGATGCCGCTGCGGCGAAAACCGGCGCGCACCAGGTCGCCGTACAGGTCGGTGTTGATGAGGTGCGAGGGCGTCGCCACCTGCGAGCGCGCCATCCGGTCGGGCAGGTAACTGCACGGGTACGGCGCGGTCACGTAGAACTGCAGGACTGCGTGCGGCAGGTCGTTCAGTCTTGACATTGGGCCTCGTCCAGCCGCTCGGTCGTGCGGTCCGTGAATTGCCAGGGCCCCGGCGGCTCGGCATAGTTTACCAACGCCGAGACCGCCCGCAGGAATTCGGCGCGCTTTATTTCGCGCGCCCCGAGCGAGGCCAGGTGCCCGGTATTCATCTGGCAGTCGATCATCGGGAAGCCGCGCGCGCGCAGCTCGCCGGCGAGCCCGACGAGCGCCACCTTGGATGCGTCGGTCGCGCGCGAGAACATCGACTCGCCGTAGAACATGCGGCCGATCGCCATGCCGTACAGGCCACCCTCGAGGGTCCCATCGCGCCAGGTTTCGAAGCTGTGGGCGAATCCGAGCTGGTGGAGCCGCAGGTACGCCTCGCGCATTGCGGGACCCAGCCAGGTGCCCGGCTGGGTGCGCCGGGGGCCTGCGCAACCGTCAAGCACCTGCGCGAACGCTGTGTCGACGCGCACTTCGTAGCCGCGGTTGCGCACGCTTTTGGCGAGCGAGCGCGACACGTTGAGCTCGCCGGTGAACAGCACCATGCGCGGGTCGGGGGACCACCACAGCAACGGATCGCCGTCGGAGAACCACGGAAAGATGCCGTGCCGATAGGCTTGCAGCAGGCGCCCGACCGAGAGGTCGGCGCCGGCGGCGAGCAGTCCATTGGGATGCCGGAGCGAATTTTCGACGCGGGGGAAGGGCGTGTCGGGTTCAAGCCAGGGAATCACGGAACGTTGGTCGCGCGGGGGAGGTGTGAGGCCGGCCCCCAGGGCCGATGTGAGGCCGGCCCGCAGCACCGTTGTGAAGACGGACTCAACAGCGGACCTGCTGGCGGCAGTAGTTTTCGAGCGCTGTGACCACGGTCGTTCCGGTTATCGCCTGGCGCGCGGCGCCGCTGTGCTCCATGGCGAGCTTGAATTCGTATTTGGCGAAGAACTCGTTGAATAGTTCCCCGCCCAGGGTGCCGACGGCGGTGAGCTCGTCGGTTTTCGGGTCGTGCTCGAGCAGGATCGCCGCCAGCGGCTGCGGCGCCGGGCCGGCCACGACGCGCCCGCCCGCTGCCGGGTCGTACTGGCTGTGCTCGGCGCAGCAATGGATCACCTGCGCGTGCTTGTTGCGCGCGCTAGCCTCGGGCCGGTAGCTGATGAAGCTGATCTGGCGCGTCGGATAGGCGAGCTGGTGCGCACAGATCGCCGAATAGGCCACGATCGACCCGTTGCGCCCGACCCCGCCGGTCCATTCGTAGGCCTGGTTGCCGACGGTCTTGAGTTGGGCGTGCGTGCGGGCGGGCTTGCCGAGATTGATGAGGAAGCACGGCGTGGCCGCGAAGGGGTAGTGGAAGATGAGGTTCTTCTGCTCGGGCAGGGCGGCGGCGCGCAACGGCTTGCCCTGGGGGTCGAGCAGTTTTGCGCGCGCGTAGAAGTGCGCGGCGGGATTTTGCGCCGCGAGGCTCGCCGGCAGGCCGACGCCGGCAAGGCCGGTGGCGCACACCCGGATGAAGTCGCGGCGCTCCATGCGGTAGACGGTTAGCCCATCGACGGAGCGGCGGCGCGTTTCACCACACCCCCGCGTGCTGCTCGGACGATGCGAGGATGCCCTCGAACACGTCGTACGAGGACGGCTCGGGCAGGGCGAACCTGCGCAGCAGCAGCGCATCGCGCACGCGCGCGAGCTCGGGTGCCTCCTCGACCGCGGCGAACGCGCTGCGCAACCGGCCGAGGGTGTCGCAGTCGAGCGCGGCGGTGGCGATCAGCGGCGGCATGGGCGCGGCATCGGTCACCGCGATGATGCGCACGTTGGCCGCGAACTCCGGGTCGTTGTGGCGGATAAGGTCGTGCACGTAGCCGTCGAGCGGCCCGACGTCGATGCGGCGCTCGATCAGGGCCTGGATGATGCCGCGCGCGTTGACGAGTTCACCCACCACCTTGCGATACAGGGGCGCACCCCCGGGCTTGCGGTGCGGCAGCAGGTAGCGGCGCAGCGCCACGCACCCCGACATCGAGTCGGTCAGCGTGTAACCCACCACGTGGCCGAACGTTTGCTCGACGGATTGGAACGGTGCATCGGCGCGCACCACGATGTCGGTGAAATACACGGCGCGGTTGGCATAGCGTGCAGGCGAGGGGACCGGCGCTGCCAGCAGGATCGGGCGGGGACTGCGGTGCGAGTAGGGCAGCCCGCACATCATTGCGCAGCCCAGGTCGGTGCGCGCCCACAGGTCGGACAGGGTCGCCGGCGGTTCCTGGTCGATGAATTCCATGCGCACCTGGGCCCGTTCGATCACCCATTCGAGCAGTTCGCGCCAAGCGGCCTTGGCCGCCGGTGCCACCGAATACATCCTTGCATTGACGATCATTGCTGGTACCTGCGGCGACTAATCGTTGAGCTTCACGTTGGCGCGCCGTATCGCATCGCCCCAGCGCGCGTTTTCCTGCTGCAGGCGCACGGCGAACTCCTCCGGCGTGCCGCCGACAGCGTCGGCACCGAGGGCGGCCAGCTTCTCGCGTACTTCCGGCAACTGCAGCGCCTTGGTCGTCTCGGCGGCGATCTTGTGCACGATATCCGGTGGCGTGCCGGCAGGGGCGAACAGCGCATACCACGCGGTGGCCTGGAAGCCGGGCAGGCCCTGTTCGGCTAGCGTCGGGATGTCGGTGGCGGCGGGGTGGCGCCGCAGGCTCGCCACGCCGATGGCCTTGAGCTTGCCCTGCTTGAACTGCGGCAGCGCCGAGGACATCTGGCTGAAGAACATCGTCACCTGGCCGCCCATGACGTCGTTGAGCGCCGGCCCGGTGCCCTTATAGGCCACGTGAAACATGTCCATGCCGGTGGCGGCCTTGAGCATCTCACCGGCGATATGCGGTGAGCTTCCCACGCCGGGCGAGGCGAAGCTGAACTTGCCGGGATTGGCCTTGGACAGCGCAATCAGCTCCTTCAGGTCGCGCGCCTGCACGTTCGGTCCCACGACGAGTACGTTTTGCACGGTGGCCATCATGGTGATGGGCGTGAAGTCGCGGGCCACGTCGTAAGGCAGCTTCGGCTTCAGGTTGGGCAGCAGGACCGCGTTGCCCACTGGGATCGTCACCAGCGTGTAGCCGTCGGGAGGGGACTTGGCGGCGTACTCCATCGCGATGATGCCGTCGGCCCCGGGCTTGGCTTCGACGATCACCGGCTGGCCCCAGGCAGCCTGCAGCTTGTCGGCCACGGCGCGCGAAAGGAGGTCGGAAGGACCGCCGGGCGCGAACCCGTTGATGATGCGCACCGGCTTGGTCGGCCAGCCCTGCGCCATCGCCGCGTGCGAGGCCGCCAGGGCCGAAACCGAAAGGACCAGCGCTGCGATTAGCTTCATTTATTTTCTCCGGGACATGAGTTCGAATTCCACGCAAGGAACATACCAGATTGGGGCGCCGCAAATCGCGCGCAGCCCCGCGCCAGGACGGAGCGTTCGCACCCCTTTTTGGAGTAGCGTGCCCGCCGGCCCGGCGCCGTCAGCGGTAGCGCAGGCGCTGCCCGATACCGAGGCGCTTGGCCTTCTCGAGCATTGCCGCCCCCAGCGCGATGTCGGACAGCGGCAAGCCGCGGTGCCAGAACAGGATGGTCTCCTTGTCGTTCTCTCGGCCGGGTTTTGCGCCCGCGACGATCTGGCCGAGTTCCGCATGCAGCGTCGCCTCCGACAACTTGCCCGCATTCACGTGGGCACGCAACGCGCCGAATGGCCCCGAGCGCGCCTGGCCCCAGTCGTCCATCACCAGCTTGTCCATGATGTCGGTGAGCGAAAGCTCGATCGCGCTCATGGTTCCGTAGGGCATGACCAGCGCGCCTTTCTTGATCCACGCCGTCTTCAGCAACGGCGCGGGGGCGGCGAGGCGCGAGGCCTCGACCACGATGTCGGCGCCTTTGACGCACGACTCCCAGTCCGTGGTGACGGTGACCGGGCGCGCAAGGTCTTTTTCGAGCTGCGCGCCGAAGGCGTTGCGGCTCTCGGGGCGGCGCGAGTGGACGCGGATTTCCTTCAGGTCGAAAAGATGGTTCAGCAGGCGCACGTTCCAGTACGCGGTGCCACGCGCGCCGATGTGGCCCAGCACGCGGCTGTTCTTGCGCGCGAGATACTTGGCCCCCAGCGCGGTGACCGCGCCGGTGCGCATGTCGGTGATCACCGAGGCGTCGATCATCGCAATCGGCGCGCCGTTCTTCGGGTCGGCCAGGTACAGCATGGCGAGTTCGGAGGGCAGGCCCTGCTTGTAGTTCTCGTAGAAGTCGCCCACCACCTTGACACCCGCCATCCCGAGCGGCGCGATGTAGCCCCGCAGCACGTTGAAGTGGCCCGGGTAGGCTTTGTCGGGCACGAGGTGCATGCGCGGCTCGATGACCGTGCGGCCCAGGCCTTGGGCGCGCAGGCCTTCCTCGACCGCGTCGAGGATCTCCTGGTCGGACATCGCAAGGGCCTCGATATCCGGCGCGTTGAGGTAGTGCAGGTAGATGGGGTTCATCGGGGGACGCAACGGTGGCGGGGTTTCGCTGCGCACGTCGCGCGGCGGGGACGGGCAAGTTAGCATCCCGCCTCCCGTGCGTCCACGTTTGGAGCGAACATGCAGAACACAACCATCACGGTCCGGCTGCTGAGCCGCGCGCAGGTCGAAGCGCTCAGCCCCGGACCCGACGAACTCATCGACGTGGTGGCGGGGGGCCTCGCCGCGCACGGCCGCAAGGAAGTGGTCATGCCGCCCAAGGGCCACCTGCAACTCGACCACGTGGTGAACGGGCATTTCAACATCCTGTCGGCGTGGGTGGGGCCGGTGAAGCGCGCGGGCATCAAGGTGATCGGCGATTACGTCGACAACTGGCGCCACGGACTGCCCTCCGAGGTCGGCATGCTCACGCTGTACGACCCGGCCATCGGCGTGCCGGTGTGCATCATGGACGCGACCAGCCTCACCTGGCAGCGCACCGGCGCGGTGACCTGCGCGGGCGCGATGCACCTCGCGCCGAAGGATTCGACCGTGGTGGCGCACATCGGCGCGCGTGGGACGGCGTTCGCCAACATCCGCTTGCTCGCGCGCAAGTTCAAGCTGCGCGAGGTGCGCATCAACAGCGCACGCGCCGAATCGCGCGAGCGGCTGGTGGCGCGTGTGGAAGAGGAACTCGGCATCCGCGCGAAGGTTTTCGCCAGCGCGGCGGAGGCCATCGACGGCGCCGACATCGTCATCGAAGCCACGCGGCTGGAGAAACCCGAGGTGCTGATCCCAAACTACGCCGTCAAGAAAGGCGCGCTCGTGGTCACCTACGGCTGGATGATGGCCCTCGACCCGGCGGTGGTGACCGGCGCCTCCAAGGTCGTCGTTGACGACTGGGCGCAGTGCAAGGTGGGCGGCGCGCTCCACCCGATGATCGTCGATGGGCGCCTCAACGAGCAGAACCTGCACGCCGAGATCGGCCAGATCGTGGCAGGCCTCAAGCCCGGCCGCGAAGCCGGTGACGGCACCATCGTGTTCTGGCACCGCGGCTTCGCAGTGAGCGACGTGGTGCTGGGGAACTGGATCTACGAGCGCGCCGAGAAGGAGGATGTCGGCACGAAGTTCGAGCTGCTGACGGCGGGCGAAGAGTAGAAAGCTGGCCTTCCCGATTCGCCGGATTTCCGCCGTCCCGCATCAGCGCCAACACTATGGCGGCAACGACAGAAAGGACCAAACGCCCCAATTGACTGAATCGGACGATTCAGTCAAAATGCTCTCAATCCATTGAATTCAGAGGGGTTCGAATGAAAACCTTCACCGCCAATGAAGCCAAAACCCGCTTTGGGGAGTTCATAGATGAGGCGCAGCGTGCCCCTGTCCGCGTGATGCGGCGCGACCGTGTCGTGGGCGTGATGGTCAGCGCGCAGGACTACGAGGCGATGCGGCAGTTCTACGCAGACCGCCTGCGCCAGACGATGGACCGCATGGCCGATGAGGCCGAACGTGCTGGCTTGACCGAGGAAAAACTGGCCGAACTGCTGGCCGATGAAAGCTGAATCCGGTCTTCGTGTCGTTATCGACACGAATGTCTGGATCAGCGCCGCGCTAAAAAAGGTCGGCGTGCCCGCCCGGGTCGTCCATATGATTTTCGCGCAAGGTCAACCGGTGTTCTCAGCGCAGACTTATTTCGAACTCGAGACCCGCCTCTGGCTCCCAAAATTCGATCGCTATGCGGGAATGGATGAACGCAAGACCTTCCTCCACGATGCGGGTTCGATTTCCTATTGGGTGGACGTCCCGCCGGAGACTGCGTCCCGAACATTTTGCCGCGATGCCGAGGACGACAGGTTCATCCACGCCGCACTCGCTGCCGAGGCGCCCTGGCTCGTAACGGGAGACCAGGACTTGCTTACGGTGCCAAAGATAACCGGCCTGCGCATCATGTCGCCCATCGATGCATTGAAAATGCTGGAAGGCCGTCACTAGGGCCTTGCCCGAAGGCCGCGCCGAGAAAGTCCATCTTTCGATTGCCCAGATCCGCGCCGGGATTGGCTCTCAGCCAGATTCAATTTCTAAATTAGGCAATCATTTCCCCTGCGGCGCCGGCCCCTTCGGCCCCACATCCTCGCCCCAGCGCTTGACCACGCCCGTGTCCAGGCCGAAAAGATCGAGCGCCCGGCCCACCGAGTGGTTGACGATGTCGTCGATGGTCTTGGGCTTGGCGTAGAAAGCGGGCACCGGTGGCATCACGATCGCGCCCATCTCGGTGACCGCGGTCATGCTGCGCAGGTGGCCGAGGTGGTTGGGCGTCTCGCGCACCATGAGCACCAGCCTGCGGCGCTCCTTGAGGACCACGTCGGCTGAGCGTGACAGGAGGCTGCCGGTCACGCCGCTGGCGATTTCCGACAGGCTGCGGATCGAGCAGGGCGCCACCAGCATGCCGAGGGTCTTGAACGAGCCCGAGGAGATCGCCGCGCCGATGTCTTCGTTGCGGTAGGTGACGCTGGCCAGGGCTTCGATGTCGCGCACCTTGAGGTCGGTCTCGTAGGCAAGCGTCACCTGCGCCGAGCGGCTCATGACGAGGTGGGTTTCCACCTCGAGCTTGCGCAGCAGTTCCAGCGCCCGGATGGCATACACCGTTCCGGAGGCGCCGGTGATGCCGACGATGAGGCGGGGGGCCGCCATGCCTAGCCCCGCACCTTGCGGATGAGCGCGCGGGCGCGCTCGATCGCATCGGCCGGCAGCGTGTGGCGCTGCGAGAAATCCGGCCGCGGCTTGGTCGCGTCGATGATCATCTTGGCCGTCTTGCCGTTGTCGTTCGACGGGTCGAGGATCGCGCCGAACGCGTTGCGGATCACGTCGATGTCGTCGTCGGCCTGCATGCGCGTGGCCATCGCCCAGAACACGTCCTGGTCGTCGAACACGTCGACGTCCTCGTCGACGATGATCACCAGCTTGAGGCTGATGTCCTCGGCAAAGGCGATCATCGCTGCATTCTTCTGCTGTCCGGGCACCGGGTTCTTCATGGCGACCACCGCGTGAAAGCGGCAAGTGCCCGATTTCGGATACGACACCTTGGTCACGTTCGAGAACGTCGAGCGCAGCGCCTTCAGCAGGCGCGCTTCCTGCGGGACTGCGAGCATGCTGCAGTGCTCGTCCGACATGCCGCCCACCACGTCCTGGTAGATCGCATTCTTGCGGTGCGTGATCGCGGTGATTTCGATTACGTTCTCGGTCGAGCGCTCGGAGTGGTATCCGGTGAATTCGGCAAACGGGCCCTCGGGTTCGCGCACGCCCGGCAGGATGTGCCCCTCGAGCACGATCTCGCCTTCGGCGGGGACTTCGATCGGTACCGACACGCAGCGCGAGATGTCGAGCGCGCGGCCGGCAAGCCCGCCGGCGACGGAAAATTCGTCCACGCCCATCGACCCTTTCCACAGCCCGGCGAAGGTCATGAGGGGATGGCCGCCGATCACGATGGCGACCGGGATCTCTTTCTTGAGCGCTTCGGCGCGGCGCACGTAGTCCCACAGGTGGCGGCGGCTGTGCAGGCTGGTGCCCAGGCGGGTCTTTCCCTTGACCTGCATGCGATGGTGGCTTGCGTTGCGCACGCCGGTTTCCGGATCCTTGGCGATGATGATGCCGTTGGTGATGTAGCGCCCGCCATCGCGTTCGAAGTGCTTCTTGATCGGAATGCGGGCGAGATCCACGTCGGCGCCCTTGTAAACCACCTCCTGCACCGGGCCCCGCTCATGCAGCTTCGGCTCGATGGCGCGGTCGCCGCGCAACGCCCACTCCTCGATCAGGCGCTCCTCGGACACGCCGAGGGCGAGCGCATAGCGGCCGCGCGTGGCGAAGACGTTGGTCACCACCGGGAACGCCGAGTCGGCGACGTTCTCGAACCACAGCACCGGCGCCTGCCAGGCGCGCCCGCGCTCGAGTTCGAGGGCGACCGCGGTGGCGTCGAAATCGAGGGCGATGCGGTCCTTGAAGCGCAGGATGTCCTTGGCATTGTTGCGTTCGACCTGGTCGAGGAATGCGCGCAGGTTCTGGGACTCGGCGGAGGAGGGCATCGGAAAGGGTTCTCTTGGCGTGCGTTCAGGGGTGCCGAAGTCTAACAAGGGGCCGCAGGGCGCACTAGGCAAGTGCTGCCTTGTTTCGATTTCGGTTAGGCTACGCTGGCAGGCCGGGACACGACATCGGCCGCGAGGGCACCACTTAAATTCAGGGGAGAACTATATGGAGACGCTCAAGGGCGGATCGGACGCGCTGTTCGTGCTGCTGGGCGCAATCATGGTGCTGGCGATGCACGCCGGCTTTGCGTTCCTCGAGCTGGGAACGGTGCGCTCCAAGAACCAGGTCAACGCGCTGGTCAAGATCCTCTCGGACTTCGCGGTATCGACGGTCGCGTACTTCTGCGTCGGCTACGGCATCGCCTACGGCATGAATTTCTTTGTTGGTGCCGAAGTGCTCGCGGAGAGGAACGGCTACGAGTTGGTCAAGTTCTTCTTCCTGCTCACTTTCGCCGCCGCCATCCCGGCCATCGTTTCGGGCGGGATCGCCGAGCGCGCCCGGTTCTATCCCCAGCTCGCCGCTTCGATGCTGCTGGTGGCGTTCGTCTATCCGTTCTTCGAGGGCATTGCGTGGAACCAGCACTTCGGCGTGCAGGCCTGGCTCAAGGGCGCATTCGGGGCCGAGTTCCACGATTTCGCCGGCTCGGTCGTGGTCCACGCCGTCGGCGGCTGGATCGGGCTGGTGGCGGTGGTGCTGCTCGGTGCGCGCCGCGGGCGCTACATGAAGGACGGCCACGTCGCGGCGGCCCACCCGCCCTCGTCCATCCCTTTCCTCGCCTTGGGGGCGTGGATTCTCGCGGTCGGCTGGTTCGGGTTCAACGTGATGTCGGCGCAGGAGATCGGCAAGCTGTCGGGACTGGTGGCCGTCAATTCGCTCATGGCTATGGTGGGCGGGACGCTGGCGGCGCTCATCGCGGGCCGGAACGACCCGGGGTTCGTGCACAACGGCCCTCTTGCGGGGCTAGTGGCGGTTTGTGCCGGATCCGACGTCATGCATCCAGTCGGCTCTTTCGTGGTGGGTGCGCTGGCCGGCGGGCTGTTCGTGTACATGTTCACGCTGACCCAGAACCGCTGGAAGATCGACGATGTGCTCGGCGTGTGGCCGCTGCACGGCCTGTGCGGCGCATGGGGCGGAATCGCGTGCGGGATTTTCGGGACGAAGGCA
>JBBQCV010000100.1:0-12593 GCA_038319115.1 Burkholderiales bacterium
GGGCTCGTCCCATACGGTGGAGTTCCAGTATTCATCAACCACCTCCAAGAGCCAGCCACCTTCACCATCTTCGTAGATGTCTACGCGAACAGTCTTCCCATCTCGCGTCACAGATTGAGCAAGCGGCGAGTGTTTCGGGAACGGGTCGAGTTCAGTCATTCTTGCTTTCGAACATCATCGTGCCCCGCTTTTGTCCTGCCTGACGTTTTGGTGGACGGCGGGCCGTTACGATGTTCAACGCTTGCACGTCGCTTGCAGCCCGTCCGTTCCACCGACAGTTAGCCCGCTTGAGCAGCCGTCCTGGCTTCGACCGCCCAAACCCGAGCGCGTGCGACGAGTTCACTGCTGACTGAGGGCCAGTCGTGGAGCGTTGTGGGATCGAAGTCTGCGCCGTTTGGCCACGCGAGCGTTCCGGCTTCCGGATCGAGCGTGACCGCGTTGAAAAGAGCCAAGTCCTGCAACGGGCCAAACAGGGCCCCTTCGAGTACCAGGCGGAAGTTAATGCGTTGTTCAGTCCCATCGGTGAACTCAATGGCGACCGTGTAGGGTCCTTCGATCTCGAAGCGGTGGACGCGATGCATGGGATGGTTCATGGCACTACCTCAGTGGGTCGATCTTGACGGGGGGCTGACCAGATTGCAACAGGTCCCAATCGCGCTGGAGTTCCGCCCGGTGAATCTCCGCCCACGCCTCGACCAGCCTTTGCTGAGGCCGCGAGAAGCTGCCGCCGAGGCATTCAACCGTGTCGAGCGCGAAGACCGCCGCCTCTTCGTTGTAGTACGCATGGAAATGCGGCCGGTGATGCGGACCTCAACTCCGGTTAATTTGGCTACGGGTTGTAGCCAAATTGTGGGATCAGCATAAGCGAGGTAGAACTACTTCGCACTGCGGAGATTACGTGGAGAAAAACCGGTGGTTAAAGGCAACACGGCCTGCAAGACCGCCGAAACCTGCTCGACGACCGCGTCTCCCCAACCGAGCACCTGTTGCCTCTCCACGATCCCGCGCCCGAGCCGAATTGCGGGTTGTCCAGCCAACGGATGATCGGCGTCGCGCTGAGCGGCCAGTTCGTCCCAGGCCTTCTTTCGTGCCTTGTCGGCGTCGAGCCTGGCGATGACGCGATCAAGCAGCCCAGCCCCAACCTACCGTACGCCCGACAATGGCGACGACCCAGAAATGTCGCGAGTTCGTGATCGGTCCAATTTTGGGCCCTCACGCCAACAGCCTGGCAGCAGCCAGCGGGTTCATCACTTCGATGCCGTAACTCTGGGGATAGCTTGCGGCCACCGGAGCGACGAGCAGTTTTCTCGTGGCCCCCACATCGGCGGCGGCCAGGTGGAAACCCTTTGACACCGTGGGCGCCGACGAACGCTTGATCTCGACCACCCAGGTTGCGCCATCGCGAAAGCTCAACACCAGATCGGCCTCAGCGCCATGCGAGGTGCGGTAGAAGCTGGCCTCGGCAGTGGGTGCGGCGGCGAGCAACTGTTCGAGCACGAAACCCTCCCAGCTGGCTCCGGCCACCGGGTGGGCCAACACGGTTTGAAGGTCCGCCAGGCCCAACAGCGCATGCACGATGCCACTGTCGCGCACATAGACCTTGGGTGCGCGCACCAGCCGCTTGCCGACGTTGCCGTGCCAGGCCGGCAGACGGCGCACCAGCATCAGGTCGCAGAGCAGGTCGATGTAACGCGCCGTGGTCTGGCCGCTGACCGCCAGCGATGCAGCCAGTTGCGACTGGTTGAGCAGCCCGCCCTGGCCGTGGGCCAGCATGGTCCACAAGCGCCGCAGGGTGGTGGCGGGAATGCGCGGGCCGAGGGCCGGAATATCCCGCTCCAGACAGGTGGCAATGAAGGCATCGCGCCAGCGTAGGCTGGCCGCATCATCGGCCGCCAGCCACGACAGCGGAAAACCGCCGCGTACCCACAGCGCATTGAGTTGGCTGGCCAGATCGGTTACCGGCGCATCTACCGGCATCAGCTCCCGCGCCTGGAAAGGCGTGAGCTCCAGCTGCGCCACCCGGCCGGCGAGGCTTTCGCTTGCCTGCCTGAGCAGTTCGCCGCTGGCCGAGCCAAGCAGCAGAAACTGTCCCGCCGCCTCGCCCGCGCGGCGGCGCACGTCGATCACGCCGCGCAGCACCGCGAAAAGCTCCGGCAGGCGCTGGACCTCGTCCAGAATCACCAGCCGGTTGCGGTGCGCCAGCAAAAAAGCTTCCACATCCTCGAGCTGGCGTTGGGCGGAGGGCAGCTCCAGATCGAGATACAAGGCATCGCTGTTGCGCTTTGCCTCTGCCAGAGCGAGCGTGGTCTTGCCGGCCTGGCGTGGCCCCAGCAGCACCACAGCAGGGAATTCAGCCAATAGCCGAGTCAGGCTGGGTTGGATTAATCGCGGGTGCATCCGTGTATATTAACATCATAATGGGAAATATACACGGTTAGGTCACGCGTCTTGCCCGGCTAGCCGGAGAGGCCCAAGCCGGCAGACAGTTCGGTTTTGCCCAGCGGGAACGCAGTCAGGAGTAGAACTCAATCAAGAGATCTTTCGCGGGCATCGGCGGTTGGTAGCTGCAGAAGCGGACATTAGAAAAAAAATGGCAGCAATTCTCATTCGTAGGGTTAAGGGCTGGACGAGGAGATCCCCGCCTCGACGCGGCGTTTCCCGTACCGACCCGCGCAACGGTGACCATGCGAAAATTCGAACCTAAAGCATGATAGAAAAGGAACGCGCCCCATGGCCACGGCTTCGACAATCACCCCCACCGGGCGCCCGCCGTTTCGCGCCGACCACATCGGCAGCCTGCTGCGCCCGCCCCGGTTGCGCCATGCATTCCGCCAGCATGCAGCGGGGGATATGACCGATGCGGCGTTCCGGACGGTGCAGGACGACGCGATCCGGGATGTCGTGAAGCTGCAGGAGGAATGCGGTTTGGGCGTCGTGAGCGACGGCGAATTCCGGCGCATTTCCTACTGGGAAAAGTTCGTCCGCCTCACCGACGGGCTCAGCGTGAAGGACGCAGTGTTCAAGTTCCACGACGACCATGGTCACGAGGCGGATTTCACCGCGCCTTATGCAACCGGCCGCGTGTCGCGCAGCGCGGCGATCACGCTCGACGAGTTCGAGTTCGTGCGCGACCTGACGTCCGCGGTGCCCAAGATCACCATGCCGGCGCCCTCGACGATGCACCTGTACCGGTTCAGCGATTACGCCGCGCCCGGCATTTATCCCGACCCCGAGGAATTTTTTGCCGACTTGGGGCGCATCTACCAGCAGGAAATCGCCGACCTCGCCCGTGCCGGGGCCCGCTACGTCCAGCTCGACGAAGTCGCGCTGGCGATGCTCTGCGACCCGGCGGCGCGGGCGCGCGTCACTGCAGGCGGGCAGGATCCGGAAAGGCTCGTGGATTTGTACGTCGAGGCGATCAACCAGGCGGTCAAGGACGCGCCGGCGGGGATGGTAATCGGCGTGCACATGTGCCGGGGCAACTACAAAGGCCGCTACCTGTCGGAAGGCGGCTACGATTCGATCGCCGACAAGCTTTTCAACCGCGCCCGCGTCAACCACTTCCTGCTTGAATTCGACACGCCGCGCGCAGGCGATTTCGCACCGCTCCGGTTCATGCCGAAGAACAAGGGCGTCGTGCTAGGGCTGGTGAGCTCCAAGGTCCCGCAACTCGAATCGGTGGATGCGCTGCAGCGTCGCGCGGACGAAGCCGCGCAGTTCGTGGACGCCTCCCAGCTTGCAATCAGCCCCCAGTGCGGCTTTGCGAGCACGATGGGCGGCAACCCGGTCACCGAGGCCGACGAGCGGGCCAAGCTGCGGCTGTGCGTCGATGCGGCGCGCAGGATTTGGGGGTAGCCGAAAAATGGCGATGGCAGTATTTCGCCCTGGGACAGGCGCCAATGCTAGGGGTTTTACGAAAATTGGCAGTATTTACCAGCCGGATCCAACCGGCCTGAACGAAGGAATCCAGTGACCGAAACCAGGAAGCACGGCCTTGCCCGCGGTCTCACCAACTACGGTGACGCGGACTTCTCCCTCTACCTGCGCCGCTCGTTCGCAAAAAGCATGGGCTATTCGGGCGAGATGCTGGCCCGCCCGGTGGTGGGCATCACGGACACCTCGAGCGGGTTCAACAACTGCCACCGCAACGTCCCCGAGCAGATCGAGGCGATCAAGCGCGGCGTGCTGGCGGCCGGCGGCCTGCCGATTTCCTTTCCCACCGTGTCGCTAGGCGAGGTGTTCCTGCATCCGACTTCGATGATGTTCCGCAACATGATGGCCATGGACACCGAGGAGATGATCCGCGCGCAGCCCATGGATGCGGTGGTGCTCGTCGGGGGCTGCGACAAGACGATTCCAGCGCAGCTCATGGGCGCCGCTTCGGCGGACCTGCCGGCGGTGCAGCAGATCGTCGGCCCGATGATGCCGAACATGTTCCATGGCGAGCGGCTGGGCGCCTGCACCGACTGCCGCCGCTTCTGGGGCATGCACCGCGCCGGCAAGGTCGACCAGGCCGGCATCGACGAGATCGAGGGCAACCTCGCCGCGACGGCCGGCTCCTGCGCAGTGATGGGCACCGCGTCCACGATGGCGTCGATCGCCGAGGCGCTCGGCATGGCGTTGCCCGGCACCGCGGCGATTCCAGCCGTGCACGCCGACCGGTTGCGCGCGGCCGAGGCAAGCGGCCGCCGCGCGGTGGAACTGGCCAAGGACCCGATCCGGCCGTCGCAGATCATCACCGAAAAATCGATCGAGAATGCGATGCGCATCCTGCTCGCGATCGGCGGGTCGACCAACGCGATCGTGCACCTGACCGCCATTGCCGGCCGGGTGGGTGTGAAGATCGACCTCAATCGCCTGAACGCGCTTTCCGATTCGACCCCGGTGCTGGTGGACCTCAAGCCGACCGGCCAGCATTACATGTCCGACCTCTATGCGGCCGGCGGGCTCGGGGCGGTGCTGCGCGAGTTAAAACCCTTGCTGCACCTGGACTGCATGACCATCACCGGCGAGACGATGGGCGAGCGCCTGGAGCGCGAGCCGGGCTGGGTCGACCGCTCGGTGGTGCGCACATTTGCCGATCCCTACCAGAAGGAAGGCGGGCTGGTGGCGTTGTTCGGCACGCTCGCGCCCAACGGCGCAATCCTCAAGCGCTCGGCGGCCGACCCGACCCTGTTCGAACGCGAAGGGCGCGCGGTCGTGTTTTCCTCGCTCGACGACCTCGCCGCGCGGGTCGATACGCCGGAACTCGACATCCAGCCGGACGATTTCATGGTCCTGCAGAACGCCGGCCCGAAAAGCGGTTACGCGATGCCCGAATCGGGGTACCTGCCGATCCCGCAGAAGCTGGCCCGCGCGGGCCTCAAGGACATGGTGCGCATTTCGGATGCCCGAATGAGTGGCACGGCGTTCGGCACCATCGTGCTGCATGTGTCACCCGAAGCCGCCATCGGCGGCCCGCTCGCTTTGGTGAGGAACGGCGATCGCATCAAGCTCTCGATCAGCGCGCGCAGGATCGACTTGATGGTGGGGGAGGAGGAACTGGCGCGTCGGCGCGCGCAGTGGAAACCGCCGGTCGAAATGCCCACGCGCGGATATGCCAGGTTGTACATGCAACACGTGATGCAGGCCGAGGACGGCTGCGACTTCGACTTCCTGCGCCCGGACTGACTCGCGCCGGCCCGCGCGGCGCGCTTCGTACTTTGCCCGGGTGATCGGCCAATCGGGCGCGCGGCGCGCGCACCCGCACGGCCCAATCAGTTCTTCTTCGGCGCTTTCTTGGCGTCCTTCTTTGCCGCCGCGGGTGCCGGCGCTGCGGCTGGGCTCGCCGCGGCGTCGTTCGGCGCGTAGTCGTACTGCAGCTCGAACCTTCCTTCCTTCGACAGCACCAGCGTCGCGCGCACCCAGTTGCGCTTGGCCGGTTCGAGGGCGCCGTTTAGCTTGTAGACGTTCATGGCAGGCTCGCGCTTGTCGCACGGCGTGAAGGCGCCCGCCTTGCCCGCGCTGTCCTCGTAGGAGTAGATCGCCTCGAAGTCGCGCTGCGTGTCGGTACGGCCCACTTCGCGCACGTCGATCTGCGCCTTGGCCCAGTCGGGCGGCAGGCCCTGCATCACGCAGTCGGCGATCTGCTGCACGACGGCCTCGGCCGAAGACTTGTCGTCACCAGCAGGCGCGCTCGCCCCGGCTGCCGGCGCTGCTGGGGCGAGCGGCGACGCGATGCCGCTGCCGAGTGGATCGTTGGACTGGGGCTTGGTGGGCGCCTTGAACTGGGCATGCGCGGCGCCCGCGGACATCGCGAAGGCGAACGGGAGCAAAAACAGGGTGGTGCGGAGGTGTTTTTTCATAGGTCGGACTATAGCGCACGGTGACCGTCGAAGGCCATCGCGGGAACATTTGCTCACATCCCGCAACATCCGGAAACATCCCGGAAATCGCCCTCGACGGCGAGCACTGGCGTTAGGTGCGGCGCAGCGTGACAAGGCCGGGCGGCAATGCCAGAATGCTTTAGGCCTGTTTTATTCAGATTGTAAGCTTCTAACTCTTCCGATCCCGCCGAACCTGCCATGCTCAGGGAACCCACTCCTCCGCGCAGCCGGCCCGCGCGCGCCTCGGACCGCGAAACCGCGGCGCACCCGGACGACCACCGCGCCCTGCGGTTATGGTTGCGCATGCTGACCTGCACGCAACTCATCGAGCGGAGCATTCGCAACGCGCTTCGCATCCGTTTCGGCACCACGCTGCCGCGATTCGACCTCATGTCGCAGCTGGAAAGGCACCCTGAAGGCCTCAAGATGAACGAACTGTCGCGTCGCATGATGGTCAGCGGCGGGAATGTCACCGGCATCACCGACCAGCTCGTGAAAGAGGGGCTGGTCGAGCGTATCGCGCAGCCGGCCGACCGGCGAGCCATTCGTGTCCGGCTCACGCGCCCCGGGAGCAAGGCATTCGCCGAAATGGCGGGCGAGCACGAAACCTGGATCGTCGGGCTGCTCTCCGGCCTGAACCGGCGCGAACACCAGGACCTGCTGGTCCTGCTGGCCAAAGTGAAGCTCCACGCAACAGGCGCCGGCCAGGGCAAGGAAGCCGGATGAGGAGGATCGAATGAAAGGCACGCGCATTTCACTGGCCGGGCACAAGCCGCGCCACTTCAGCTGGCGAACCGAGGGCAAGGTGGGGGTCATTACCATCGACCGCCCGGAAAAGAAGAACCCGCTCACGTTTGAGTCGTACGCCGAATTGCGCGACTTTTTTGGCAGCCTCCAGGACGCCGAGGACGTCAAGGTGATCGTCCTTACCGGCGCGGGGGGCAACTTCTGCTCGGGGGGCGATGTGCACGAGATCATCGGCCCGCTCACGCGCATGGCGATGCCCGAGCTCATGCAGTTCACGCGCATGACCGGCGACCTTATCAAGGCCATGCGAGCGTGCCCCCAGCCCGTAATCAGCGCGATCGATGGGGTGTGCGCCGGGGCCGGTGCGATGCTCGCCCTGTTCTCGGACCTGCGCTACGGCACTCCTGCGGCCAGGGTCGCGTTCCTGTTCACCCGGGTGGGGCTGGCGGGATGCGACATGGGCGCCTGCGCGATGCTTCCCCGCGTAATCGGGCAGGGGCGTGCGTCGGAGTTGCTTTACTTCGGCCGCGCCATGACCGGCGAGGAAGGCCTGGCCTGGGGATTCTTCAACGCCCTCGCGCCTGCCGAGGACGTGCTGGTCAAGGCGATGGCCGCCGCCCAGACGCTTGCCAGCGGCCCGACTTTTGCGCACGGCATGACCAAGAAGATGTTGCACCAGGAATGGGCCGTCGGCATCGACGAGGCGATCGAGATGGAAGCGCAAGCCCAGGCGATCTGCATGCAGACGCAGGATTTCCACCGCGCCTACAACGCTTTCGTGGCCAAGCAAAAGCCGGTCTTCGAGGGCAACTAGGCCGCGCATGGACCGCTTCGCCCATTACGAGTGGCCCTTCTTCGAGCCCCGCCACGCGGTGCTCGCGCGCGAAGCCGACGCCTGGGCGGCAAACCTGGGTTATGCGCACGGCCACGACGCGGACGCGGTGTGCCGGCGCCTCGTGGCCGATCTCGGCCGAACTGGCCTGCTCAGGCATTGTGTCCCCGGCGGAGCCGAGTTCGACGTGCGCTCGATTGCGCTTGTGCGCGAAACGCTGGCCTTCCATGCAGGGTTGGCGGATTTCGCTTTCGTGATGCAGGGGCTGGGCAGCGGCCCCATCGCGCTCGAGGGCAGCGAGGCGCTGCGCCAGAAATACCTCTCCCGTGTGGCAAAAGGTGAAGCCATCGCGGCTCTCGCGTTGTCCGAACCCGAGGCGGGTTCCGATGTGGGCGCGCTCAGCACCAAGGCGCGGCGCGACGGTCCGCACTGGGTGATCGACGGCGCCAAGACCTGGATCTCGAACGGCGGCATCGCGGATTTTTACGTGGTGTTCGCACGCACGGGCGCTGAGCCCGGCACCAAGGGCATCTCGGCGATCGTCGTGGATGCCGATGCGCCGGGATTCTCGGCCGCCGAGCGCATCGACATCATCGCGCCCCACCCGATGGCAACGCTGCGGTTCGACAACTGTCGCGTTCCGGCGGCCAACCTGCTCGGGGCCGAAGGCGGGGGCTTCAAGCTCGCCATGCGCAACCTGGATATTTTCCGCACCACGGTGGCGGGCGCCGCGCTGGGATTTGCACGGCGCGCCCTTGCCGAGTCCCTGGATCGCGCGCGCGCGCGCAAGATGTTCGGCCACACATTGGCCGATTTCCAGCTCACCCAGGCGAAGCTCGCCGATATGGCAACTGGAATCGAAGCGGCCGCGCTCCTGACCTACCGCGCCGCCTGGGTGCGCGACGTGCAAAAGCGCCGCGTAACCAGCGAAGCCGCCATGGCCAAGATGCAGGCCACGGAGACCGCGCAGCAGGTGATTGATGCGGCAGTGCAGATATTCGGCGGCCTCGGGGTCACCAAGGACCATCCAGTGGAGCGCCTTTACCGCGAGGTCAGGGCGTTGCGCATCTACGAAGGCGCCACCGAGGTGCAGAAGATGATCATCGCGCGCGAACTGCTGAGGCCGGCAGCCGGCCCACCGGGCGACGAGGAGCGAAGGCCATGAGCCCGACCGCGCACGTGGATACGTTCGCGCTCGACAACCTGCCACCGCGCAAGGACTGGCCGGAGCTGGTGTTCGACCTGCCGGAGCTGCAATACCCCGCGCGAATGAACTGCGCGGTCGAGCTGCTCGATGGCGCACTGGCGCGCGGCTGGCGCGATCGCGTCGCCATCCGTGCCCCCGACGGCCACTGCACCTATGGCGAGCTGCTTGCTCAGGCCAATCGCATTGCGCGCGTGTTGGTCGAGGACATGGGCCTGCAGCCGGGCAATCGCGTGCTGTTGCGCGGACCCAACAACCCGATGATGGCGGCGTGCTGGTTCGGGGTGTTCAAGGCCGGCGGCATCGTAGTGGGCACCATGCCGCTGCTGCGCGCCAAGGAACTGACCGAGATCGTGCGCAAAGCGCAGGTCACGCATGTGCTGTGCGACAAGCGCCTCGAAGCCGACCTGCTGGCGGCGATGCCGGCATGCCCGAACCTGCGCGAGGTGAAGTACTGGTACGCCGACGATGCCCAGTCGCTGGACGCCCTGTGCGCAACCAAGCCCGGCAGCTTCGACAATGTCGACACCGCGGCCGGGGACCCGGCATTGATCGCCTTCACTTCGGGAACCACCGGCACGCCCAAAGGCACGGTGCATTTTCACCGCGACGTGATCGCGATGTGCGATTGCTTCCCGCGCTCCTGCCTCAAGCCGGCCAAGGAGGACGTGTTCTGCGGCACGCCACCGCTCGCGTTCACTTTCGGGCTGGGCGGCCTGTTGTGCTTTCCGCTGCGCTTTGGCGCCTCGACGGTGCTGCTGGAAAGGCTTTCGCCCGAGGGGCTGCTCGAAGCCATCCATCGCTTCAAGGCCACGATCTGCTTCACGGCACCGACGTTCTACCGCCAGATGGCCTCGATCGCCAAGAGCCACAACCTCAAGACCCTGAAGAAATGCGTCTCGGCCGGCGAAGCGCTGCCGGACGCGACGCGGCAGCTGTTTCGCAACGCCACCGGCATCGAGATCATCGATGGCATCGGCGCCACCGAGATGATCCATATCTTCATCTCCCACACCCCCGAGAGGGTGCGGCGCGGCGCAACCGGCTATGCGATACCGGGCTACCGTGCCACGGTGCTCGACGCGATGGGCCGGCCATGCCTGCCCGGCGTGGTCGGGCGCCTGGCGGTCAAGGGGCCCACGGGCTGCCGCTACCTGGCCGACGAGCGCCAGCAGACCTACGTGCAAAAGGGCTGGAACGTCACCGGCGACGCGTATTCGATGGACAAGGACGGGTATTTCTCCTACCAGGCCCGCACCGACGACATTATCGTGTCGGCGGGCTACAACATCGCCGGGCCCGAGGTCGAAGGGGCGCTCCTCTCGCAGGTCGCGGTGGCCGAATGCGCTGTGGTCGGGGCGCCCGACGAGGAGCGCGGCCAGATCGTCAAGGCTTACGTGGTGCTCAAGCCCGGCTACCTCAGGACCGAGGCGGTCGCGCGCATGCTGCAGGACCACGTAAAGAACGCCATTGCGCCTTACAAGTACCCGCGGGCGATCGAATTCGTCGATGCGCTGCCGCGCACCGAAACCGGCAAACTGCAGCGTTTCAAGCTGAGGGTCGGATAGGAGCGGCGGATTTGAATTTTTATTACCCCGGTGCCGGCATGTCCGCGCCGGCCACGATAGCGAGGAGGCCGACATGATGCAGGTGCTGCAACCGCCGGGCTGGGCCCGGCCGCGAGGCTACTCGAACGGCATTGCGACCGAGGGCGGCAAACTGGTGTTCATCGCCGGCCAGATCGGCTGGAACGCCCAATGCGAGTTCGTCGAGAAAGGCTTCGGCGGGCAGTTTCGCCAGACGCTCACCAACATCCTCGCCGTTCTCGCCCAGGCCGGGGGGCGTGCCGAGCACATCGTGCGCCTCACCTGGTACGTGGTGGACAAGCAGGAATATCTCGCCGCGGGCGCCGAAGTGGGCGCGGCGTACAAGGAACTCATGGGGCGCAATTTCCCGGTGATGGCGGTGGTGCAGGTCGGCGCCCTGGTCGAGGACGCGGCTCGCCTGGAGATCGAGGCCATGGCGGTGGTGCCCGCATGAAGCGCGATCCAGCCCGGCCGTTCAAGGTCAGCATCATCGGCGGCGGCCCCGGCGGGCTTTATTTCGCCGTCCTCGCGAAGAAGGCATGGCCGGCGTGGGACATCACGGTCTACGAACGCAACCGCGCCGACGACACTTTCGGCTTCGGGGTGGTGTTTTCCGATGAGACGCTCGGCGCTTTCCGCGACTACGACGTGGCTTCGTACGAAGCCATCCGGCGCGCCTTCGCCTACTGGGGCGACGTGGACGTGGTCTACAAGGGCGAAACGATCCGCTGCGCAGGCAACGGCTTTTGCGGGTGCTCGCGCATGACGCTGCTGCGCCTGCTGCAGGAGCGCGCGGGCGAGCTTGGCGTCACGCTGCGCTTCCAGCACGACGTCGGCGGGGTCGAGGACTTCCCCGATGCCGACCTGATCGTGGCCGCCGACGGGATCAACTCGCGCGTGCGCGAGGCCCACAAGGACCATTTCAGGCCCACTGTCGACCTGCGGCCGAACAAATTCACCTGGCTGGGCTCGACCCTGCCGATGGACGCGTTCAAGTATTTTTTCCGCGACACGCCGCAGGGCATCGTGCTTGCGCACTGCTACCAGTACGAGAAGGGCGCCTCGACATGGGTCATCGAGACCGGCGCCGACACGTGGGAGAAGATCGGCTTCGATCGCATGGACGAGGCCGCGATGCTGCAGACCATCGAGGCCATCTTTGTCGAGGAGCTGGCGGGCCACCGGCTGATCGCCAATCGCTCGCAGTGGCGAAATTTCCCCACCATCCGCAACGCCACCTGGGTCATGGGCAACGTGGTGCTGGTGGGCGATGCCAAGGCCACCGCGCATTTTTCCATCGGTTCGGGCACCAAGCTCGCGATGGAGGATGCGATCGCGCTGTTCGAGGCCTTCCGCCACGAGGGCGCGGTCAAGGGCGCGCTTGCGCATTACGATGCGCAGCGGCGCGAGGACGTCGAGAAGACGCAGCACGCAGCGGACGTTTCGCTGTCGTGGTTCGAGAACATGCCGCGCTACTGGGGCATGGACCCGCTGCAGTTCGCCTTTGGCGTGATGTCGCGCTCCAAGCAGATCACCTACGAAAACCTGCGCCTGCGAGACGACCGGTTCCTTGCGGACGTGACGCGCTGGTTCGCCCTCAAGGTCAAGGCCGAAGGCATGGACCACGACGACCGGGTCGACCCGGACAACCCGCCTGCGCCCATGTTCCTGCCCTTTCGCCTGCGCGGCATGCAGCTCGAGAACCGCGTGGTGGTGTCGCCGATGGACCAGTACATGGCCGAGGACGGGATGCCCACCGACTGGCACCTGGTGCACCTGGGCAGCCGCGCCATCGGCGGCGCCGGCCTGGTCATAGCCGAGATGACCGACGTCAGCCGCCCCGCGCGGATCTCGCCCGG
>JBBQCV010000101.1:0-12368 GCA_038319115.1 Burkholderiales bacterium
ACCACGCGCCGCGAGCGCCCGCAAGCGCGCCGGATGCGCTTTTCGTCGGGCAGGCCCACGTCGACCCACAATCGAATCGCCCCGGTGAGGTCCTTGCGCCACAGGTCGGGCTCGTCGTCGCTGCCGATGCTGGCGCCGAAAGCCAGCGCCTCGTGGGCGTTGAGCGCAAAGGCGAGCAGCCGCACCATCATGCGCTCGTCGTTTTCCGACGGATGCCGGGCCAGGGTCAGCGCGTGGGTCGCGTAGTAGTTCCGCTCCATGTCGGCGATGCCAAGCTCGGCGCGGAAAATGGTTGCTTTGAGGGCCATGCCCGAATTGTAGGGGAGGCCATGCCCGATTGTAGGGGATGGCCCGCAGCAATTCGGCGGGGACCGCGCCCCGACAGGGGTAAGATGGGTTTCAGGGTCCCACCGGACAACGGCTGATGCACTACATACAGGCAGGGCAGGGCAATCCCCCGATCGTGTTCGTCCACGGGTTTGCCTGCACGCACGAAGACTGGCAGCAGCAGGTGGACTTTTTCGCCCCCACCCATGCGGTGGTCGCGTGCGACCTGCGCGGGCACGGCGATTCCCCTGGCGACGCCACCGACTGCTCGATCGAGAACTACGGCGCCGACGTGGCGGCGCTGATGGGCGAGCTCAAGTACCCGCCGGCCATCCTTGTCGGCCACAGCATGGGCTGCCGCGCGGTCCTGCAGGCCTACCTGTACGCACCGGAGCGCGTCTGCGGCATCGTCCTCGTCGACGGCAGCCGGCTGGGCTTTGGCGACCCGGTGGTGGCCGAAAGGGTCATGAATGAGCAGCTGCGCGCGACCGGCTACGGGGTATTCGCGCGCCGCCTGTTCGACGAGATGTTCATCGTGTCGAGCGACCCCAAGCTCAAGGCGACCCTCATGGACCGCGCCCTGCAGGTGCGCTCCGAGATCGGCAGCACGCTGTTTCCGCGGCTGGTGGGCTGGGACGCGCGGCGCATGGAAGCGGCGCTGGCCGCAGTGCGCGTGCCGCTCATGATCGTGCAAAGCACCACCATGAGCGCTGAGCGCATCCGTGTGTCGCTCTCCGCCAACCAGACTTCGCCGTGGCTCGACCTGGTAAAAGCGCGCGCGCCGGGCGCGCGCATCGAAATCGTGCCCGGCAGCGGCCATTTCCCGCAGCTCGAAGCGCCCGAAAAAGTGAACGCGCTGCTGGCCGATTTCGCCGCCGGCCTGGCCTAAGCGCGGCGCTTGACCGCCGGTTTCTTCTTCGTCCCCGCCGTCCCTCGTGCACCCGTCTTCGGTAGCGGCGCGGGATTGGGCACCGCTTCCACGTGCGTGAACGCTCCGCCCTGGTACTGCTCTCCGACCGGATGGCCCTTGGGCTCGCGCGCGAGGACCGGCGCAACGTCGAGCTCGCTGTCGTACTTGGGCCGGTAACCCAGCCGGTAGGCGTTCGAATTGTCGTACCACGAGCGCGCGTTGCCCGAGACGCCGTACACGATCTCGAAGCGGATGTCGGGATGGTCCAGGCCGATCGTCACGAGTTGGGTGAGGTCCTCCGGCGTTAGCACGATGGACAGGCGGCGCTTGTCGATGGGTTTGGGGTTGACGTTGCCGATGCGGATCAGCAGCACCTGCATGCCGTACTTGTCGGCATACAGGCTGCCGAGCGCTTCGCCGAACACCTTCGACACGCCATAGCGGCTGTCGGGCTTGATGTAGGCCTTGTGGTCGATGGTCTCGCTGCGCGGGTAGAAGCCGACCGCGTGGTTGCTGGTGGCGAACAGCATGCGCCGCACGCCGTTCCTTCGCGCCGCCTCGAAGATGTTGTAGCAGCCGATGATGTTGGCCTGCAGGATGTCCTCCCACGGCCCCTCGACCGAATAGCCACCGAGATGGACGACGGCGTCCACGCCTTTGGTGATGCGCAGCGCGTCGGCCATGCGCGAAATGTCGGCTTTGGCAAAAGTCTCGCTGCGCGCCTTATCGGGCAGCGGGCGCAGGTCGGACAGGCGCAGGTGGTAGCGCCCGGCGAGGCCGCGCCGCAGGTGGGCGGCGACATCGCCAGAAGCGCCGGTGACCAGCACCGTCTTCATCGCCTGGCCCGCGGCGCCCCGTTGCGCGGCGACTTGGGACTCGGGCGCGCTTCCCCGGCGACAGAGCCGCCCCTGGCGCGCGGCGTTGGCGGCGCCAGCGTCCCCTGCACGAGTTCGCGCCAAGAGGCCTTGCTCGTGAAGATGCGGCGCGCCTGGGTCTCGAGCTTGTCGAGCGTGGCGCTGAAGGCGGCCAGCTCCTCCAGCGTGAGGACACTGAGGAACTGTTCCTCGATACTCCGGCGGACGTGGTCCATGTAGGCGTAAACGCGGCGTCCGCGTGCAGTCAGCGTCAGCACGATGCGCCGGCGGTCCTCCGGATCAACCTTGCGCGCTACCAGCCCCTTCGCCACGAGGCGATCCACCGCACGCGTGACCTTGTCCGCGTCGACGCTGGTGCGCTCGGCGATGCTGCCCGGGTGGATTGGCTCGTAGCGCCCGATGATTGACAGCGTGCGCCAGCCCCCGACGGTGAGCCCCACTTTGCGGTAAAGCTCTCCCATGCAGCGCGTGCTCTGCGCGGCGAGGAGGGAAAAGCGATACGCAGTGCGGTGCTCGAGATCGAGGCTGCTGGCCTGGACTTTCATGGGACTCCCGCGCGAATGTCGCGCGAGCCTACACTATCCGCGCCCGATCGTGAGTGCCCCACCGCCGGCAGGCCCCGCCACGGCCGGACCGACGGCGTAAGTGATTACTCCTGCTTGAGTCCCGCCTTGAGCACCGCCTGTCGCCAGCGGGGGATTTCCTCGGCCATGAAGCGGGCGATTTCCTCCGCCGTCCCGGGCGAGGTTTCCATGCTCTGTTTGGCAAATTCGGCCCGCACGGCTGGATCGCGCAGCGTCTGGCCGAGCGCCGAATTGAGCTTCGCGACGATGTCGTGCGGCGTCCCCGCGGGCGCGAGGATCGCCCAGAAAAACACGGTTTCAACGCCGGGGAAACCGGCCTCGGCAAAGGTAGGCACGCCGGGCAGCCCGGCCAGCCGGCGCGGACCCGCAACGGCGAGGGGCTTCGCCCGGCCCTGGAACAGGAGCGGCCCTGGCATGCTGTCGAACAGCATGTCGATGTCGCCGGCCACGACCGCTGTCCAGGCAGGCGCGCCGCCCTTGTACGGCACGTGCACGATGTTCACCCCGGCGGCCTGCTTGAACATTTCGAGGGCCAGATGATGCACGCTGCCCTGCCCGGCGGAGCCCGCATTGAGTTTGCCCGGGCTTTTCCTGGCGAGGTCGACGAGTTCGTGCAGATTGGCCACCGGAAGCGAGTTCTTCACCGACAGCACGAACGGCCCGCGAGTCACCTCGATGATCGGCACGAACGAGGTCAGCGAATCGTACGGCACGCTCTTGTAGGTGACGGGCGAAACCGCGAGCGCGCTTGTCGTGCCCAGCAGGATCGTATAGCCGTCGGGCGACGCCTTGGCAACGAGCCCGGAGCCGATGGTGCCACCCGCGCCCGCCTTGTTCTCGACGACCACGTTCTGGCCGAGGTAGTGGCCCATGGCGGCCGCCACCTGGCGCGCCACCGCGTCCACGGAGCCGCCGGGTGGGAAAGGCACCACCATGCTCACCGGCCGGTTGGGATAGGGCTGCGCGAGCGCGAACCCGGCAAAAACCATGGTGAAGACTGCCAGGGCGAAACGGATCGATCGCATCTCAGTTCTCCTTCGGTTGGGCCGCCGACGTCCCCTTGCGCAGGGTGGTCGGCAGAACGACATCGCGTCCCTGCGGGCCCATGGCGCTGTGGCCGCCATCGACACGCAGGCAGCTGCCGGTCATGAAGCCGGCATGCTCCGAGCAAAGAAACAGCACTGCGTCTGTGACCTCTTCCATCTTCCCGACCCGCCCCAGCATGTGCAGGCGGTTTCCCCAATAGGCGTATTGCTCCTGGGTCTCCTTGGGCGCGGCAGCCTGCCAGGGCTTGGCCGTCCATCCGGGCATCACCGCGTTGACCCGGATACCGTGGACTGCGAGGTCCATGGCCTGGCTGCGCGTGACCTGCTCGATGGCCGCCTTGGTGGCCGGGTAAACCCAGCGCGAAGGCAGTCCCACATGCGCGGCCTCGCTGCTGAAATTGACGATGCACGGCCACGCGGACTCACGCAGGTGCGGCAGCGCCTTCTGCATGAGCACGATGCCCCCGAACAGGTTGACGTCGAACCCGGCCTGCCAGGCCGCGCGGTCGGATTCGCCGCCCTTGTCGGCATAGGTGCAGGCCGAATTGACGAGAAAATCGATGGCGCCGAATTTTTCCACCGCGAAGGCCACCAGCGCCTCGATGTCCGCGTCGCTGCGCAGGTCGGTGCGCTTGAATGCGCACGCCTGGCCGAGTTCCGCCGCCAGCGCGGCGCCCTGCTCCGCGAGGATGTCGGCCGACACCACCTTGGCGCCGGCCGAGACAAACGCGCGCGCAAGGCCCGCGCCGATCCCGCTGGCCCCGCCGGTGACGATCGCGACCCTGCCGCTGATGCCCTTCATTGCAGTATCCCCCGTCATACGATGATCGAAAGGCGTCCCTGCGGACGCAGGGCTTCCATGTCGAGGATGGTGCGCTTCTCGTGGATACGCAACCCGCCTGCCTGCTCGACGATGCAGTATTCGTGCCGGCCGTAGAACGTGTCGGTCACGCCCTGCGCGGCGCGGTAGGTGATGAAGCTGCTCTCGACCTTCACCTGCGCGGGGCTGCGCGCAAGGAACCTCACGTTGCTGATGAGCCGACGGGTGCGCGAGCGCGGGAACTCGGCATGCGCGGTTTTCTTGCCCAGGCGCTTGACCCGCTCGGTGAGGTGGTGGCCGTCGTCGGCGATCAGGTAGAGCGAGGCGTCGGGCGGCGCATACGGGTCGCCGTTCATGTTCGGCACGAGGTAACTGCAATCCTGCGTGAACAGGGCGCGCCACTCCTCCAGCCGCCACTCGTTCAGTAGCGACGCCTCCAGGATCAGGAAGTCCTCGACCTCGGACCGCGTCAGCGCCTCGAGCACCACCACGCTAGAGCGCCCGCTGCATGAGCCTGTCGCGCCACTGCAGCCAGAACGCGCGCTGCGGCAGTTCGTCGGTCGGGTCGGGCGCGCGGCCCAGCCCCTTGGACAGGTCGTTCCACGGCGCCTCGCGGCTCGCCGCGAAAGCACGCTGGCAGGATTCGAGTGCTTCGATGTCATCGGGCGTCGCGAACCCGCCCGGCCCGAGGAACTCGAGGAAGTTGGTGAGCCGCCGCGCGAGCGCAGGCTTACCGAACTCTTCGCCCGGCGCGATGGCCCATACGCTGATCTCCATGTAGTCCACCGCGGCGGGCTGGAACGTGCGCAGCGTGACCGACATGATGTCGTTGATGACGAGGTTGGGGAAAATGAGCAGGTTGCGCGCGCAGGTGGCCATGCGCAGGGCACGCTCTTCCCCGTAACGGGCCACCAGCCGCGCATAGATGGCGTCGATCTCCACCCGGGCCTGCTCGCCCCACATCGGCATCCATTTCGCGATCGGCCGGCCGTAGGAGGCCTCCCGCTCGACCACCGCGTGGCCGTTGCCGAGGTCGATGCTTTTTCCCCGCACCTTGCCACGCACCATCGTGCCGGCGGAGTTGGTCTTGACCAGGTCCAGGTAGGTCGGATGCAGCGTGACCACGTGCAGGATGTCGGTGCTGTTCTCGGCCAGCAGCTTCCAGTTGGCGCGCGCGCTGTACTCCTGCACCTCGCCCACCACACGCATGCCCTCGTCGGCCTGGTCCATGACGATGTCGATGTATTCACGCGCGCCGCCGAGGTAGTCGTGCAGGCTGCCGGCCTGCGGATCGAAATTGAGGAACCACAGCCCGCGGTAGGACTCGAAGCGCGGCACCGCCACGAGGTCGTTGGCCCCCGCGTTGCAGGTGCGGTCGTTGAACGACGGGTGGTAGGTTTCCGCCTCGGCGATGCTGATCACCCGCCCGGTGTTCTCAAAGGCCCACCCGTGGTAGATGCAGCTGAACAGCTTTGCGCTGCCCTTTTTTTGCCGGCACACCTGCGCGCCGCGATGCGGGCAGATGTTGAGCAGGCAGCGCACCGTCCTGTCCCGGTCGCGCAGGAAGATCACCGGGCGGCCGGCGACAGAACGAGCGACGAAATCGTTGGGTTTGGGCAACTCGGAATCGTGCCCCACGAACAGCCAGCAGCGCGCGAAGATCGCCTCCATCTCGGCGGCGTGCAGGTCCGGGTCGGTGTAGCTCGAGCGGGCCACGCGAAAGCGCCCGCTGTCCTCGTCGATCCGGATGGCGGCGTCTGCGTGCGCCCCCTGGTGGTGCTGCATCGACCAATCTCCGCAAGTATGCTGCCGGCAACCGCACCCGCGAGGTGCACTCAAGCACCGATTCTCGCGTAAACACTTGCGTGGCACAATACTTGAATAGCGCAACCAATTCCGCCTGACGAACCGCCCCACCCTAAAATTTCCTCCGGGAGGACCGCCGCCATGAGCAACGACGACCGCAGTTCCGACGATCGCAACAACGACCAATCCTCGCGCAGCACCAGCCGGCGCGGCTTCCTGCGCGCGGCCGCCGCTGCCACCGCGCTGGGCGCACCGGCGCTGCACACCTTCTTGCGGCCGGGCACCGCCTGGGCGCAGGCGGGCGACACGCTCACGATCGCCTACAACGTGAGCCCGCCGAGCTGGGACCCGAACACCGGCCCCTCGTCGGTCAGCCCCGGGCTGTCGAGCATTTTCCGCTCGATCTACGACCCGTACATCGTGCAGCGCGAGGACCTGTCGCTCGCCCCGGGCGTGTGCGACCAGTTCGCCTGGAATGCCGACAAGAGCGCCATCACGCTGCGGGTGAGGAAAGGCGTCACCTGGCACGACGGCCGCGCGCTCACCCCCGCCGATGTGGCGTGGAACCTCAACCGACTGAGCACGCTGCCCGCGCCGCTGCAGTCGATCTTCGCCAGCATCAAGAACATCAAGGTCGCCGGCGACAACGTCTCCTTCGACGTGACCCCGTGGCGCGCCAACATGCTCGAGCGGCTGACATTCCTCGGCTGCTACCTGCTGCCGCCGCACTATTACGAGAAGGTCGGCAAGGAGGGCTTCGAGAAGGCGCCGATGGGCTCGGGCCCCTACATGATCGACCAGTTCGAGCGTGGTTCTTTCCTGCGGCTCAAGGCCTACAAGGGCTACTGGGGCGGCGCGCCCGCGTTCGACACCGTGGTGTTCAAGTTCGCCACCGACGCGGCGACGCGCATCGCGGAGATCGAGCGCGGCTCATCCGACCTCGCGCTCGACATGCCGTGGGAGGAGTTCGACCGCCTGCGCGCCCGGCCGGGTCTGGCCGGCGTGGCGCACCCGACCACCGACATTGCGATGATTTTCCTGCATAACGTGGGCGTCATGGCCGACCCCAACGTGCGCAAGGCGGCGGCGCACGCAATCGACAAGAAGCTGATCGTCGAGCGCATCCAGCGCGGCTATGCCAAGCCCATCGACACCCTGCTCGCACCGCAGTACAAGGGCTACGACGCCTCCATTGCCACCGCGTACGACCCGAAGCTCGCCGCCGAGCTGTTGGCGAAGTCGGGCTACTCGCGGGACAAGCCGGTCGAGTTCACCATCCAGACCACGCGCGGCTACAAGCCCAAGGACTACGAGACGGTGCAGGCGATCGTCGAGATGTGGCGCCGCGTGGGCATCAAGGCGACCATCGAGGTGTACGAGATCGCCAAGCATTTCGAACTGCGAACCCAGCACAAGCTCGCGCCGGCGGCGTTCTACAACTGGGGCAACGCCACCGCCGACCCGGAAAGCTCGCTCGGCTCGGCCATGTTCAGCAAGTCGCCGCACACATCGTGGAAAGGCGGCGAAGTCGACGCCACCCTCTCGGCGCTGTTCATCGAGAAGGACGAGGCCAAGCGCCTGGCGGGCTACAAGGCGCTCAACCGCACCATTGCCGAAAACGCCTACATCCTGCCGCTGTTCCAGTTCTACCAGCCGGTGGTCTACAAGACGTCGATCACCTTCAAGCCGCACCTGGCCGGGTTCATCCTGCCGCAATCGATCGGCCGCGCGGGCCGCTAGCACGCGCCGGCCGAGGGCGAGGCAGCTTACCAGCCATGTCCGCGGCCGCCCTCCTGCGACGGCTGCTGCTGGCGATCCCGACCCTGTTCGGGGTCGCGGTGGTGGTTTTCGTCCTCCTGCGTGTAGTGCCCGGCGACCCGATCGCCATGATGGTCCCGGGAGAGGCCACGCCCGAGGACGTAGCGCGCCTGCGCGCGAGCTACGGCCTCGACAAGTCGATCGTGGTGCAGTTCGGGCTCTACCTCGGGCAGCTCGCGCGCGGCGACTTCGGCGTATCGATCTCGCTCAAGCAGGAGGTGCTCGGGCTGGTGCTCGGCCGGCTGCCGGCTACGCTCGAGCTGGCCGGCGTGGCGATCACGCTCGCGCTGGCCTGCGGCTTCGCGTTGGCACTGGCGGCGACCTACTGGCGCGGTTCGTGGATCGAGAGCGCGGTCGACGCGCTGAATTCGATCGCGCTGGCGATCCCCGAGTTCCTGTGGGCGATGCTGCTGATCCTCGCGTTCGCGGTGCTGCTGCCGTTGTTCCCGATCTCCGGGCGCATCGACCCGATGCGCGCGACCGAGTTCACCACCCAGTTCTACCTGCTCGAGAGTCTCGCCAGGGGTGAATTCGCGCTCGCGCGCGAACTCCTGGGCCACCTCGCGCTGCCGGCGGTATCGCTCGCGCTGCCGTTGACCGCGGTGATCGCCCGGGTGCTCAAGGCTTCGCTGCAGGAGGTCATGGTGCAAGACTACATCCTGCTCGCCCGCGTGAAGGGGTTCAGCGACCTGCGCATCCTGACGCGTGAAGCGCTGCCGAACGCGCTGCTGCCCACGATCACGCTGACCGGCGTGCACTTCATCTTTCTCGTCGGCGGCACGGTGCTGGTCGAGCTCATATTTGCTTACCCGGGCATCGGCAACATGCTTTACGGGGCAGCCTCCAATCGGGACTTGCCGCTCATCCAGGGCGTGACGCTCGTCTTTGCGATGCTCTTCATCCTGCTCAACATCGCAATCGAGCTCACTTATGCGCTCGCCAACCCGCGCCTGAGGCGCTGATGGCGCGCAAGGCCTTTCGGTCGCTCGCCCGCAACCCACGCTTCGTGTTCGGCGCGACGGTGCTCCTCACGCTGGTGCTGGTCGCCGCGTTCGCGCCCTGGCTCGCGCCGCACGACCCGATGGCGCAAAGCCTGCTCGACCAGCTGCTACCGCCGCGCTGGGTGAAGGGCGGGGATCCCGCCTACCTGCTCGGCACCGACACGCTCGGGCGCGACCTGCTCTCGCGCATGATCTACGGCACGCGCCCTGCACTGCTGGTGATGGTGCTCGGCGCGACCCTCTCTGGCCTGGCGGGTGTGGTGCTCGGCATGCTGGCGGGCTTCTTCGGCGGCTGGCTCGACACGCTGGTGTCGCGCACCGTGGACACGTTCATGGCCTTCCCGCCGATGCTGCTGGCGATCGTGCTGGCCGCGGCGATGGGACCGGGGCTCGCCACGGTGGTGGTTTCGGTGGTGCTGATCGGCTGGACGCGGTTCTGCCGCGTGGTGCGCGGCGAGGTGCTGGCGCTGCGCGAGCAGGAGTTCGTCACCTCGGCCCGCACCCTGGGCGTGTCGCGCGCGCGCATCCTGTTCCACGAGCTGCTGCCCAACCTGCTGCCGCTGGTGATCGTGCTGCTGGGGCTCGAAATGGGCCGCGCGATCGTGGTCGAGGCGATCATGAGCTTCATCGGCTTCAGCTCGAGCGGCCTGGCCACCTGGGGCTCGATCATCGCGGACTCGCGCTCGTACATCAACCAGGCCTGGTGGGCGATGACCTACCCGATCGTGGCCATCATCGTGGCCGTGCTCGGCCTCAATGCACTGGGCGACGGCCTGCGCCAGGCGACCGACCCGGTGCTGCAACGATGAGCGCGGACGCGCCCCTCCTGGAAATCGAGAACCTGCGTGTCGCCATCCATGCGCGAGGCGCGCGCACGCCGGTGCTGCGCGGCGTGGGCCTCAAGCTCGAGGCCGGGCGGATCCTCGGGCTGGTCGGTGAGTCGGGCGGTGGCAAGACGATGGTGGGCAAGGCGATCCTCGGCGTGCTGCCCGACAGCGCGCGGATCGAAGCCGGTGCGATCCGGTTCGAGGGGCGCGACCTGCTTTGCCTGCCCCCACGCGAGCGCAGGGCGCTGCTGGGCGGGTCGATCGCTACGATCCTGCAGAACCCGATGACAGCGCTCAACCCGGCGTACCGCATCGGCGACCAGGTCACCGACGTGCTGCGCCTGCATGCGGGGCTGGGCCGCGCCGAAGCGCGCCAGCGCGCGCTCGAGCTGCTGGACTCGGTGCACATCCGCGCGCCCGAGCGCGTGCTGCGCCTCTATCCCCACGAGCTTTCCGGCGGCATGTGCCAGCGGGTGGTGATCTCGATCGCCTTCTCCTGTGCGCCGCGGCTCATCATCGCCGACGAGCCGACCACGGCGCTGGATGTGACCGTTCAGCACCAGATCCTGCGCCTCATCCGCGACCTGCAGCGAAAGACCGGCACCGCGGTGCTCTTCATTACGCACGACCTCGGCGTTGTGGCCAAGGTGTGCGACGCGGTCAGCGTAATCCACGCCGGCCGGATCCTCGACGCCGGGCCGGTCGGGCGCATCTTCTCCGGCGACCGGCACCCCTACACCGAGGCTCTGCTGGACGCGGCGCCACGCTACGACCGGCCCGAATCGGCGCTGCGCCCGGTGTCGCCCGAATTGCGCGCGCAACTCGAGCGCGAAACCGCCGAGTTCGATCGCAATGAGCAAACAGCACGCGAGGCCGCCCGTGCTTGAGGCCTCGGGCCTGCGCGTCGCCTTGCCCGATCGCGGCCGCCAGCCGGTGTTCGGGCGCGCGCCCATGATCGAAATCCTCAAGGACATCGATCTTTCGGTGTCGCCCGGCGAGACCATCGGGCTGGTGGGCGAGTCGGGCTCGGGCAAGAGCACACTTGCGCGCGCGCTGATGCGGCTGGTGCCGCTGAGCGCGGGCCGCATCGTGTTCGAGGGCCGCGACATCACGACGCTGGACGAGGCGGCGCTGCGGCCGTTGCGCGCGCGGATGCAGATCGTGTTCCAGGATTCCCAGTCGGCGCTCAACCCGCGCCTGGCCATCGGCACCGCGCTCGCCGAGCCTTTCCTCTCCTACGGGCGCGCAAAAAGCTCGCGCGAGGCGCGCAAACTGGCCGAAGGGCTGCTCGAGCGCGTCGGCCTCGACGCCGGCTTCGCCGGCCGCTACCCCCACCAGCTCTCCGGCGGGCAGCGCCAGCGCGTCGGCATCGCGCGTGCGATTGCACTCGACCCGGCGCTGGTGATCGCCGACGAAATCGTCTCCGGCCTGGACGTGTCGGTGCAGGCGCAGGTGCTGGACCTGTTGCGAACCCTGCGGGCCGAAACCGGCATGGCGCTGGTGCTCATCAGCCACGACCTGTCGGTGGTGCGCGCGCTGTGCGAGCGAGTCGTCATCATGCAGCACGGCCGCGTGGTCGAAGCCGGCGCGTCGGCCGCGGTGTTCACCTCGCCGCAGCACCCGTACACGAGGGCGCTCCTGCGCGCGATCCCCCTGCCCGAAGTGGACCCGGACTGGATCGATAATGTGGATGTCGAAGAGACATGACCGGGAAAAGGTGAAGAAATGAGCACAAACGACCTCGAGCGCACGCTGCTGCAGGGTTCGATCGCCGAGCTGCGCGCGCACTACGCCGAGAGGAGGCTCTCGGTCGCCGACGCGGTAACGTGGTTCCTTTCGCGCATCGACAAGGTCAGCCGGTCCGGCGCGGCGATCAACGCGGTGCGCGAGGTTTCGCCGCACGCCATGGAGGAGGCGCGCCTCGCCGATGCGGTGCTTGCCGCCGACCAGGCCCACGGCCCGCTGCACGGCATCCCGGTGCTGCTGAAGGACAACATCCTCACAGCCGGCATGGGTGCGGCCGCCGGCGCGGCGGCGCTGGCCGCGTTCCGCCCCAAACGCGACGCCGTGCTCGTGCAGCGGCTGCGCGCCTCCGGGGCGATCGTGCTCGGCAAGACCAACCTCACCGAATTCGCCGACTTCGTGTCCGACGTCATGCCCTCCGGCTACAGCGGCGCAGGCGGCGTAGTGAAGAACCCGCACGGCATCGAATACGGCCGCGGGCAGGGTTCGAGCGTCGGGTCCGCCGCTTCGGTGGCAGCATCGCTGTGCATGTTCGCGATCGGCAGCGAGACGCAGAACTCCATCCAGACGCCAGCGTGCTACTCGTCGGTCGTGGGGTACAAGCCAAGCGT
>JBBQCV010000102.1:0-12367 GCA_038319115.1 Burkholderiales bacterium
GGGCGAACGCAGGAAGCCGAAGCCGTCGGGCAGCACCTCGAGCGTGCCGTCGCCGAAGATCGAGTCGCCCTTCTTGGCGCGGTTCTTGAGGATCGCGAAGATCAGGTCCTGCTTGCGCAGGCGGTTGGCCCCCTCGATTTCGTTGGTGACCGCAAGATCGACAAGCTGCGTGACGTGCTGGGTTTTCAGTTCAGATAAATGCATGGCGAACGCCGAAAAGGAGGATGCGTGGGACGCGGAGTGTTTCGAAGGAGGGAGGCACCGGAGGTGCTGGGACCTGCCTGGTCCTGCTCAGTCTAGCTGGTGCTGGTCTTGCCGGTATTGCCAGGGAACCTGCTTCGCTCGCGGCCGCGCCGAAGGCGGACCCACTTTTACCAGACTTGGCCAGACTTGGTTTTGCCAGACTCTTATTGCGTCCGGCGGCGCGGCGATTCAGTGCTTAAGCGTAAGACCTTTAGATATTGCTGTCAAGAAACGCCGTAAGCTGCGATTTCGACAGCGCGCCGACCTTGGTGGCCTCGACGTTGCCGTTCTTGAACAGCATCAGCGTGGGGATGCCACGGATGCCGAACTTGGCCGGGATCGCCTGGTTCTCGTCGACGTTGATCTTGGCGATCTTGACGCGGCCTTCGTAGTCCTTGGCGACTTCCTCGAGGATAGGCGCGATCGACTTGCACGGGCCGCACCACTCGGCCCAGTAGTCCAGCAGGACGGGAACGTCGGATTTGAGGACGTCGGGTTCGAAGCTGTCGTCGGTGATGTGGTGAATGGATGAACTGCTCATGATTCCTCGGGGTGGATGGGGAGGCCGTGGGCACGGGACTCTGGAGGGTCAATTATGGGGGCGACCCCGGGGAACGCAAGGGGCGCATGCTAAACTGCGGATTCCTAACCGTATTTCCGCCCAACATTCGCGTTCTCACGCATCCAAAATGACCTTCGTCGTCACCGAATCCTGCATCAAGTGCAAGTACACCGACTGTGTGGACGTCTGCCCGGTCGACTGTTTCCGCGAGGGTCCCAACATCCTCGTGATCGATCCCGACGAGTGCATCGACTGCACCCTGTGCGTGCCCGAGTGCCCGGTCGAGGCGATTTTCGCCGAGGACGACGTGCCGGACACGCAGCGCGCTTTCATCGCGCTCAATGCCGAGCTGGCGGCGCAATGGAAGCCCATCATCGAGCGCAAGGACGCCCCCGCCGATGCCGACGAGTGGGCCAAGATCAGCGAAAAGAAGCACCTTCTAGAGCGCTAGAGATTAGTAGTACGTCAGCGCGCGCACCTTGCCGCCGAACACGCGGTAGGCGAAGAACGTGTACCCGGTGAGGAAGGGCATCACCACCGCCACGCCGTAGAACAGCATCCATAGCGCCGAAGGATGCGCGGCGGCCTCCCAGATGGTGAGCCGGTCGATCACCACGAACGGGAACAGGCTGTAGGCCAGGCCCAGGAAGGCGAGCAGGAAGATGGCGACGCTGGCCGCGAATGGCGACCATTCCGAAATCGACTGTGAACGGGAGAAGCGCGAAGTCGAGCGCCACACCCAGATCCACGCCGCCACGCTCGCGGCGGGGAGCGTCATGAGCCACAGGGTGCTGGGAAAATCGAACCACTTGGCGCGCACAGTCTGGCTTACCAGCGGCGTGGCGATGCTCACCAGCGCCACCCCGAGCGCCACCCACAGCAACCCCCAGCGCGCCCATGCGACGGCCTTCTTCTGCAGTTCGCTTTCGGTGCGCAGGATGAGCCATGTGGCGCCCAGAAGGACATAGCCGCCGCACAAGGCGGCGCCGGTGAGCAGCGCGAACACGAAATAGCCGAAGCCGGGCGCAAAACCGGTGATATAGCGCCCGAGCATGAAGCCCTGTGCGAAGGCGGTGAGGAACGAGCCAAACCAGAACAGCCAGTTCCACAGTTCGCGGTGCCAGCCGTCGGCTTTCACGCGCAGCTCGAAAGCGACGCCGCGCAGCATCAGGCCCACCAGCATCGCCGCCACCGGCAGGTAGAGCGCGACCAGGATGATGCCGTGCGCGATGGGAAAGGCCGATAGCAGCAGGCCAATGCCCAGCACCAGCCAGGTCTCGTTGGCGTCCCAGAACGGGCCGATCGAGGCGACCATGAGGCCCTGCTCCTCTTCGGTACCGCCCGGCATGAGCATGCCCACGCCGAGGTCGTAGCCATCGAGCACCACGTACATGAGGATCGCGAACCCCATCAGGCCGGTGAAGACCAGCGGCAGGTCGAGGTTCATTGCGATCCCTTGCCGGCCATGTGGGTGAGGACCACCATGTACGCGACGAACATCAGCGCGTAGGTGGCCGCGTAGGCGGTGAGGCTCGCACCCAGCGAGCCCTCCGAGGCCGGGCCGAGCGCGTCGGCCGTGCGCAGGATCCCCGTGACCAGCCACGGCTGGCGGCCGATCTCGGTCACCAGCCAGCCGCACAGCGTCGCCATCCAGCCGATGAAGGTGCAGCCCGCGAAGGCCCACAGCAGCCAGCGGGGCGGCTGGCGCCCGTGGCGCAGGAACCACACGCCCCCCCAGGCCATCGCCAGCATCAGCATGCCCAGTCCCACCATGGCGCGAAAGGCAAAGAACACCGGCGCCACCGGCGGCGTGTCGGGCGCGAAAGCTTCGAGCCCGCGGATCTCGCCGTCAGCGTCGTGCTTCAGGATCAGGCTGGCGAGCCTGGGCACCTCCACCGAAAAGTCGTTCTGCCGCGTGGTTTCGTTCGGGATCGCGAACAGCACGAGCGGCGCGCCCTTTTCGGTTTTCCACAACGCTTCCACGGCGGCGATCTTGGCCGGCTGGTGCTCGAGCGTGTTGAGCCCATGCAGGTCGCCGACGAAGATCTGCACCGGCGTGAGCACGGCGGCCACGTACAAGGCGGTGCGCAACGTGCGCATCGCCACCGCGTCGCGCGGCGCCCGCAGCAGCCGCCACGCCGACAGGCCGCAGATCACGAACGCGGCGGTGAGCCCCGAGGCGAGGCTCATGTGCGTGATGCGATAGGGAAACGACGGGTTGAAGATCACGTCCACCCAGCTCCCGGCGATGAGCTGGCCGTCGGCGATCACGTGGCCCGCCGGGGTCTGCATCCACGAGTTGAGCGCAAGGATCCAGAACGCCGACAGCGACGTGCCCACGGCCACCATGATGGTGGAGAAGAGGTGCACCCCGGGCGAGACGCGGTTGGTGCCGAACAGCATCACACCGAGGAAAGTCGCCTCGAGAAAGAATGCGAACAGGATCTCGTAGGCGAGCAGCGGCCCGGCGATGTTGCCCACTTTGGCCATGTAGCCCGGCCAGTTGGTGCCGAACTGGAACGACATCGTGACACCCGACACCACGCCCATCGCGAACGACAGCGCGAACACCTTGACCCAGAGCTTGTAGGCATCCATCCAAAGCGGGTCGCCGGAGCGGTAGTGGCGCACGCGGAAGTACACGAGGAACCACGCCAGCGCGATGGTCAGCGTCGGGAACAGGATGTGGAACGCGATGTTGAGCCCGAACTGGGCGCGCGCTAGCAGCAGGGCGGCGGACGGATCGATGGGGATTCTCGGAAATAGGGCGCGGGAAGGAGCCTGTTTCCTGAGATTCTAGTCCTTCGGCAGGCGTGTAAGGAAAGCCGCGGCGCCCGCCCGGTTTACGCCGAGAGAAGTTTCGCCAGTTCCGGAAAGGTGTCGACGACCAGCGTATGCGCCGGGTTGGGCACCGGGTCGGGGGGGCCCTCGCTGCCCCACTCGGTGGGCCTGCGCACGAACGCGGTCTTGTAGCCGCACGCAAGCGCCGCGTTCAGGTCGAAGTTATGGCAGGCGACCATCATGATTTCGGCCGGCTGCAACTGCAGCAGCTTGGCCGCGCGCAGGTAGGCCTCGGGCCGGGTCTTGTAGATGCCGAACATTTCGCACGAAATGATCGCGTCCCAGTCGAACCCGTTCTTGCGCGACACGTCGATCACGAGCGAGGTCGTGAGCAGCGTGAAGGAGGCCGCCACGTAGCGTTTGCGCAGGTCGGCCAGCGCGGGGGCGAAATCGGGCCAGGCATCGAGCGCGTGCCAGGTGCGCCAGATCGCGTCGCGGTCCGCCTCGTCGAGGGCGTCGAGCTTGTGGTCGGCAATGACGGCATCGAGCATCGTGCGGTGCACGTCGTCGAAGTTGAATTCCGGGTTCACCTGCCCGACGATGGCCTTGAGCGAGCGGCGGCGGTAGTCGTTGGTGATGGCGCCCCATTCGGCTTTGAGGGCGTGCTTTTCGCCCGCGGCGGCGAAGGCGCGGCTGATGCCGCCATGCCAGTCGAGGATGGTGCCGCCGGTGTCGAACGTAAGTGCCTTGACCTGCATGGTTGCTCCTTCAGTGCCGGTGGGGAGGGTCGTCGTTCTCGGGGCCGGGGTAGTCCCGCGCGGCCCGATGCATGAAGGCGAACTGGGTCTTCACGCGCGAGCACGCCGTGCAGATTACGAGGTGCAGGCGCAACGCGATGCGCTGGCCCAGGGTGAGCGGTTGGTCCTGCGCCAGCGACATCAGCCGGCTGGAATCCTTGCACGAGAGCCCGATCATCGCCCGCCCGCCTTGATCCAGTTCTTCTCCAGGCACTCGCGCAGCTTCATGCGGGCACGATACAGCAGCACCCAGCAGTTCGAGGTAGTGATGTTGAGGTTGGCGCAGATCTCGCTCGTCCCCAGACCCATGACTTCACGCATCGCGAACGCCTGCGCCGTGGCCTTGGGCAGGCTCGCCATGCACAGCTCCATGACCTCGAAGAAGCGGCGCCTTGACAGGGCCTCCTCGGGGTTGCCCCAGTGAGCGGGCTTGTCCTCGTAGTGGCCATCGGGCCGGAACAGGCCGTCCATGTCCTCGGTGGAAGTCTCGAACTGGTCGAGGCTTTGCTCGCGGCTCGACTTGCGGATCGCTTCGATGATCTTGTGCTTGAGGATGCCGATGAGCCAGGTGCGCACCGAGGAGCCGCCGGCAAACGAGGCCGCGCCGCGGATCGCCGCGACCAGCGTCTCCTGCACCGCGTCCTCGGCGTGCGCGGGGTTGCGCAGCTGGAGCATGGCGTACTTCATGAGCTGCGGCCGGTGCTGGTCGAAGTCCTTCGCGTCCAGCGCGCCGGGGGAGTCCTGGGCCATTTGCGTGCTTCGAGAGGAGGGGGGAAGCGGGGGAATCTATGGCTTTGGCCGGGCGAGCGCAAGCCAGCCCCGCGTAAGCCCGTCCCGCGCAAGCCCGTCCCACGCACGCCACCCTCGCGCAAGCCGCGCTGCCAGGCGGGCTCACTCGATGACCACCACGTCGAGCGGCTCCTCGATGCCCGCCACCTTGCATGCCTGCCGCACCTGGGAGGCGCGGCGGGCGTCGTAGCCCTGCTTCACCGCCGCTCGCACCGCCGACGGGGTGGTGAGCGCGCGCACCTTTTCGGCCTTGGTGTGGTTCTGCAGCTTGGCCGCGCGGTTGACCGGGTCGCCGATCACGGCGTATTCCAGGCGCCCTTCGTCGCCGATCGCCCCGCAGGTGACCGTGCCCACATGGGTGCCGATGCCCACACCCGGCGCGGGCAGGCCGGCGGCCTCGCGCGTCTGCGCCCAGGCCGTCAATGCATCGAGCAGCTGCTCGGCCGTGCGCAGTGCGTCGGCGGCGTAGGTCTGCGTGATGCGCGTGGCGCCGAAAGTCACCATGATGCCGTCGCCGAGGTAGGTGGTGATGCTGCCGCCGTTCTTCTGGATGACGGGGACAGCGATGCGCTGGTATTCGCCCAGCAAGGCGATGAGCTCGCGCGGCGGCAGCGCGGCGGCCAGGCGCGTGAACCCGCGCATGTCGACGAACATCGCCGCGGCTTCGGTCTGGCGGCCTTGCCCGGGCTGCAGGATCTCGTCCGAGCCCACGATGGTGGCGGCGATCTCGGGGGAAAAAAAGCGCGCGAGCTGCTGGGCCGCGGCCTGCTCGGCGACCGCGCGGTAGAGGAGCGAGCGCGCACGCGAGGCCGCCACCGCCAGCAGCACCGACACCATCAGGATGGAGATGATCTTGTCCACTTCGCCGCCGATCAGGATGTGCAACGAGGTCATGTAGGTGACGTAATCGCGTGTGATGAGGTCGTGACCGCCCGGCGCCATGATGGCGATGGCCACCAGCGTGAGCCACCCCACGGCCGCGGTCACCCCTGCGAACAGCACGTAGACGGGCATCAGGCTGAGCGCGCGCAGCGCGATGAAGATGAATACATACAGCAGGGTCGGCGACTTCAGGTAGAACGCCGGCGCCTGGCCGTACTGGATGTGGAAGCTCCAGATGGTGACCATCAGCACCGCCACGTCGACAATCACCGACAGCATCAGCATCGGGTGGCCGAGCTTGCCGCGGTAGGCGAGGTACAGGCGCCAGGCGGTGAAGGCCGCGTAAATGCCCAGCGCCCACGGCACCGGGCGCAGGATGGTGTCGTCCGAAAACGTCTTGCGCGAGAGCGAATAGAAGACCGCGAACACCAGCACGAGGCTCGCCTGGATCCACCCGGCGAGGATCTCGTTCCTCTGGCGCTGCAGGTCGAGCTCGCGCTGCACGTGGGTGGGCAGCGCGCCCAGTTCCGCGCCGGTCAGCCAGCCGCCCAGGCGCCGACGGGCCGGGAGCGCCTCGGTCACCGTCGGCAGCTGGGTGCTTGCGGCCATCTCGCTCATTGCATCGGCGCGAGCTCGCCCAGCAGGGTGGGGATGAGCTCGGCCACGGTGGGGTGGATATGCACCGCGCGTTGCAGCACTGTATAGGGCGCCTTCGCGTACATGGTGTCGAGGATGCAGTGGATCGCCTCGTCCGCGCCCGTGCCCAGCAGCGCGGCGCCGAGGATCTCCTTGGTATCGGCGTCGACGGTGATCTTCATGAAGCCTTCGGTCTCGCCTTTTTCGATCGCGCGTCCCACGCGCGACATTGGCCGCCGCCCGACCAGCGCTCGCCGTCCTGATTTGCGGATCTCGGCATCGGTCATGCCCGCGCGCCCGAGCGGCGGATCAATGAACAGCCCGTAGGTGGTGATCCGGTCGCGCACCGAGCGCGAGTCGCCCTCGAGGAGGTTGTCGGCGACGATCTCGTAATCGTTGTACGAGGTGTGCGTAAAGGCGCCGCAGCCGTTGCAGTCGCCGATCGCCCAGACGCCCTGCACGCTCGTGGCGAGCCGGTCGTCGACTTCGATATAGCCGCGCGAGTCGGTCTTGATCCCGGCTTTGTCGAGGCCCAGGTCGTCGGTGTTGGGCACCCGCCCGACTGCGACAAGCAGGTGCGAGCCCTTGACCGTCGTGGCGCCGCCTTTGCGTTCGATCTTCACCGCGATCCCATCCGCATCGCCCGCAACGCTCATGGTGTCGAAGCCGCATTCAAATGCCACGCCTTCCTTGCCGAGGATGGCGCGGATCGCCTGCGAGACTTCCGGGTCCTCGCGACTGATGATTTCCTCGCCCTTCTCGATCACCGTGACGCGCGCGCCGAAGCGCCGGTACATCTGCGCGAATTCCAGGCCGATATAGCTGCCGCCGACGATGACGAGGTGTTCGGGTACGACGTTCACCTCCATGATGCTCGAATTGGTGAGGTATTCCACGCCGTCGAGCCCGGGAATGGGCGGCACCATCGCGCGCGCGCCGACGTTGATGAAGACCTGGTGGGTTTCCAGGACCTCGCCCCCGACGCCTAGCGTGGTGGCCGAGGTGAACCGCGCATGGCCCTCGATGACCGTCACGTTCGAGGCGCCGCGCAGCCACTTCTCCACGTTGCGGCTGGCGTCGCCGGCTATTCTGTCCTTGCGCGCCTTGACGCGCTGCATGTCCACGCGCGCCGGCGTATCGATCATCACGCCGTAGTCCTCGGCGCGCGCGGCGAGATGCGCCGCGTAGGCGCTCGCCACCAGCGCCTTGGTCGGGATGCAGCCGGTGTTCACGCAGGTGCCGCCGAAACGGCTTCTCTCGAGGATCGCAACCTTGCGGCCGGCGGCGCCCAGGCGCACGGCGAGGGCGGGCCCGGACTGGCCGGTGCCGATCACGATCGCGTCGAACTTTTGGGTCATGGGGCGTTGCCTCAGGCGGTAAGCGGAAACCGCAGTGTCCGCCAATTCGTCGCCGCTCGCAGCCAATCCTTACACCGTCCTTTCCTCGCGGCCGCGAGCCGTGTATACCCGGCGCAAATCTGCTATATCTCCTGCATCGCACCCGGAGTCCCCCCAATGCCTTTCGTACTGCGCTGCCTGTGCATCCTCCTCGTACTCGCCCTGGGCGCCTGCGCCCCGATTGCCGTCGCGCCGCCGGCGGCCGACGCCTCGCGACCGCCGATCGTGTTCGTTCACGGCAACGGCGATACCGCCGCGCTGTGGATCACCACCCTGTGGCGGTTCGAATCCAATGGTTACGACCGCAGCCTGTTGCACACGGTCGATTTCCGCTACCCGCTGGCGCGCAGCGACGACGCCAAGCCCCAGCCCCTGCGCTCCTCCACCGCCGAGGCGATGCAGGAACTGGCGGCAAAAGTCGACGAGGTGCGCCGCCTGACCGGCCGCGACAAGGTGGTGCTGGTGGGCAACTCACGCGGCGCCAATGCGATCCGCAATTACGTCAAGAACGGTGGTGGCGCGGCCAGGGTGTCGCATGTGATCCTCGGCGGCGGGGTGAACCACGGCGTGTTCGACTGGGAGGAAACGCGCGGCAGCGAGTTCAACCGCAAGGGCGCATTCCTTACCCAGCTCAACGCCGGGCCCCTCGAGGTGGTCGATGGCGTGCGCTTCATGACCATCCGCAGCGACGGCAACGACAAGTACGCGCAGCCCGACGGGGCGTTCCTCGGCAAGCCCGGCCGGCCCACCGGCGTGGGGTTCGACGGCCCCGAACTCAAGGGCGCGGAGAACGTGGTGATCCAGGCGATCGACCATCGCGAAGCCGCGTTCGACCCGAGCGCCTTCGCCGAAATGTACCGTTTCATCACCGGCCATCCCCCGGCGCAGCTGGCGATAGCGAGCGAGCAGCGGCCGGTACTCAACGGCAAGGTGAGCGGCGTGGAGGGCGGCGTGTCCACCAACCTGCCGGTGGCCGGGGCGACGGTCGAGGTCTATGAAGTCTCGCGCGACACGGGCGCGCGCATCGGGCGCGCAGTGCACACCAGGCGCACCGGTCCCGACGGCCTGTGGGGAGCGTTCGAGGCGCAACTCGACACCGCGTATGAATTCGTCATCGCCGCCCCCGGGCACGCGATCACGCACATCTACCGCTCGCCGTTCCCGCGCTCGAGCAGCGTGGTGCACCTTCGCCCCGCCGACCTCGCCAAGGCCGACGCGGGCGCAGGCAGCGTGATCACGATGAGCCGGCCGCGCGGCTACTTCGGCCATGGGCGCGACGTGTTCACGCTCGACGGCAAGGTGCCGGCGGGGATCAACACCGGTGTGCCGGGGACTTCGACCGGCAAGCTGGTGCTGCCGCCGGGCGTCCTGCGCGCCGTGCCGGCGCGCTTCAACGACGAGGCGATCACGGTGCAGAACTGGCCGGCGGGGGAGGGTCACGTGGTCATCGCCGAATTCCACTATTAGCCGAAAGGAGAATCCGCATGCCGAAAGCACTCTGGAAAGACAAGGTGATCGCCGAATCCGAACGGGTCGAGATCGTCGAGGGCAATACCTACTTCCCGCCGGGCGCCATCCGCAAGGAGCATTTCGGCCCGAGCGACACGCGCACCGACTGCCACTGGAAAGGCATTGCCAGCTACTACAACGTGGTGGTCGACGGCGAGGTCAACGAGGACGCGGCGTGGTTCTATCCCGACCCCAAGGCCGAAGCGGGCCACATCAAGGACCACGTCGCGTTCTGGCGCGGCGTGAAAATAGAGCAATGAGCGCCGAGTCGCGCTCGGGCGCCCAGCTTACTGCGAATGTGGGGCGGTCGAGGCGGTTGGCAGTATTTTGCCCTGTGAGGCGCGCCAATGCTGGGCCAGTTGCAAAAGTTGGCAGTATTTCCTGGGCCAGCCGGTGCGCGTCTCCCGGTCGTTGCCTCAGTCGACTTTCATGCCCGAGGCCCTGACCACGCGCGTCCACTTGGCGAGTTCTTCCTTCACGTAAGCGGTGAACTGTTCGGGCGTGCTGGTCACCGGCTCCGCGCCCTGGCTGGCCATGCGCTCGCGCAGGTCGGGCTGGCGCAGGGCCTTGACCGTTTCGGCATTGAGGGTACCGATCACCGCGGTCGGCGTGCCGGCCGGCGCGAAAATCCCGAACCACGCGCTGACCTCGTATCCTGGCACGCCCGACTCGGCCACCGTGGGCACACCAGGAAGGGCCGCTGAGCGCTCGCGCCCGGTGACTGCCAGCGCGCGCACGGCGCCCGACTTCACATGCGGCGCAGTGGTGAGCACGAGGTCGAACATGAGCTGCACCTGCCCCGCGATGAGGTCGTTCAACGCCGGGGCGCTGCCCTTGTAAGGGATGTGGACCATGTACGTGCCGGTCATGCTCTTGAACAGTTCGCCCGCGAGGTGGTTGGAGGTGCCGTTGCCGGCGGAGGAGAAATTGAGCGCGCCCGGTTTCGATTTCGCCAGTGCGATGAGCTCTTTCACCGAGTGCACCGGCAGGGACGGGTGCACGATCAGGGCGAACGGGATCGACGCCACCAGCGACACCGGCGCGAAATCGCGCACCGGGTCGTACTTGAGCCCCGGTGTCAGCGCCGGGTTGATGGCGTGCGAGCTCACCGTGCCGAGCATGACGGTGTAGCCGTCGGGTGCGGCCTTGGCGGTGGCTTCGGCGCCGATGGCGGTGCCCGCGCCGGGGCGGTTGTCGATCACCACCTGCTGGCCCAGGCCTTCGGCCAGCTTCTGCCCGATCGCGCGCGCCAGGATGTCGGCCGAGCCGCCGGGCGGGTAGGGGACGATGAGGCGCACCGGCTTGGACGGCCAGGCCTGCGCCAGGGCGCTGCCCGCGAGGACGAGCAGCGCCGCGGCGAACAGCGGCCGCAATAGGGCTGCGCGCAAATCGGGCCGCATGGCAGCGCCTGAATCGAGTCTCATGGCGCTCAAGCCGCCGCCCTGCGCGTGACCTGCGCGCCGTCGACTTCCGGAATTTCCGGAATCGGCACCTCCCACGGCGCGACGTCGGCGCGGATCTTGTCGAGCGCGGCCTTGATGATGCCGATCTCCTCGTCAGGGTGGGTCGCGCCCAGGCCGTATTCCGCCGCCAGCGCGCGGTTGCGCGCCGAGCGTTTGCGCTCGTCTTCGGGCAGGTTCACCACCGAGTAAACCCCGTTCAGGAGTGATCCGCGCAGCTTCTTCGACACCTTCGCGCCGAGGACGGTCTTCTCCTGGGTGGAGAGCTGCGAGAAGAAACGCCGCATCACGATGCGCCCGAACTGGATGTGGCGCGCTTCGTCGCGCAGGATCAGCTTGCACGCTTCGCGGATCGACTCGAAGCGCGCGTTCTCGTAGCGCGCCTGCAGGAGTTCACCCGAGAGCTGCTCGAACAGCGTGTTGACCGCCAGGCCCGCGAAGAACGACATCGCCTTCTCGTCCTTTTCGTCGTGGAACTTGGGGATGATGGTCTGGAAATAGTCCGCGCGCGGGACCGCCTCGTAGCCCGCCACGCTGCCGCCGATCGCGTCGGCCACGCGGAACGACGCCTCGTGGTGGCGCAATTCCTCGGCGATGAAGTTGACCAGGTGCTGCTTGACCTCGAACGGCTGGTGCGAGGCCACCGCTTCGCGATACCGCTCGGCCCCGTACGGCGTGGCGCCATGCTCCATCCACGCACGCAGGCTCCACCATTCGGCGCCGGCGCGGCGCACTTCGTCCGGCAGGTTGGCCTCGCGCAGGTCGGAGTAGTCGAGCTTGGCCGGATCCCAGGCGAGGTCTCGCGCCTGTTGGCACAACTGCCACACGTCGGGCAGCTGCAGTTCCGCCACGATGGGGTAGGGGTTGGGATTCTGGACGATCTCTTCGAGCATCGAGGCTTGCATGGGCGCGGCTCCGTCCGGTTTCAGTGCCTCGATTCTAGCCGCCCGCCGGCCCTCAGGAGATTTCGCCCGCGAAAGTCGTCAGCGGCGGCGTGCTCGCCTACTTGCGCCAGAAGGCGGGCGTGAACAGCACGATGATGGCGAACAGCTCCAGCCGCCCGAGCAGCATGGTGAGGGTGCACACCCAGGTCTGGAAATCGGTCAGCGGCGCGTAGGTCGACGCCGGCCCCACCAGTCCCAGCCCGGGGCCGAGGTTGTTGATCGCGGCAATGGTGGCCGACACCGCGGTCACGATGTCCAGGCCGCTTGCCATGAGCAGCATCATCATCACGATGATCGTCGCCCCATACATGAGCATGTAGGCGAGCACGCCGAAGATGAGCGAGGGTTCGATCACGCGCCCGCCCAC
>JBBQCV010000103.1:0-12197 GCA_038319115.1 Burkholderiales bacterium
ACATCAAAAGGCTGTTCACCCTGGTGTTCGGCTTCGGCGCAGCGCTGTGCGCCATCGCGGGCGCCCTGCTCGCGCCGATCTTCGCGGTGCAGGTGGGCATGGGCGAGAACATCCTGATCCTCGCCTTCGTGGTGATCGTGATCGGCGGCATCGGCTCGATCCGCGGCGCGCTGGTCGGCTCGATCCTGGTCGGCATGGTCGACACCATGGGCCGCGCGTTCCTGCCGGCCCTGCTGCGCGAGTTCCTCACCCCGGCGTTCGCGAGCGCGACCGGCCCCGCGCTCGCCTCGATCCTCATCTACGTGGTCATGGCCGGGGTGCTGTTCTGGCGCCCGCAGGGCCTGTTCCCTGCGCGCGGCTAGGTCGATGCACCGCGCCCTCGCCCTCGTCGCGCTCATCGCCGCCATTGCCTTGCCGCCCGTGATGCAGGCGCTCGACCAGGCCTACTACATCACCATGGCCAGCCGGATCCTCGTCTACGCGCTCGCCGCCACCAGCCTGAACATCGTGCTGGGCTTCGGCGGGATGATCTCGTTCGGCCACGCGGCGTTCGTGGGCGCGGGCGCCTACACCGCCTCGGTCATGATCGTCGAAGGCGTGCCCAACGCCTGGGTGGCTTGGCCGCTCGCCATGGGGGTGGCGGGCCTGCTCGCCCTCGCGATCGGCGCGATTTCCCTGCGCACCCGCGGCGTGTACTTCATCATGATCACGCTGGCCTTTGCGCAGATGATCTACTACCTCACCATCTCGATGAAGGCCTACGGCGGCGACGAAGGCCTGACGCTCACGCAGCGCGCGACGCTCGGGCCGGGCCTCGACCTGCGCGACGATGCCACCTTCTACTATGTGGTGCTCACGCTCCTCGCGGGGTCGCTGTTCCTCATCTCGCGGCTGGTCAACGCGCGCTTCGGCCGCGTGATCCAGGCGATCCGCGAGAACGAAGCGCGCATGGAGGCGATCGGCTTCCCCACGTTCCGCTTCAAGCTGGCGACCTTCGCGCTCGCCGGCGCCCTCGGCGGGCTGGCCGGCGCGCTGCTGGCCAACCAGAACAGCTATGTCAATCCCGGCATCCTGCACTGGACCGAGTCAGGCAAGCTCATGATCATGGTGATCCTCGGCGGCGTGGGCCACCTGTACGGCGGCGTGCTCGGCGCGGTGGGCCTGCTCGGGCTCGAAGAACTGCTCGCCAACCACAAGATCGGCTGGCTCGCCGACTTGTACCCGAACTACCAGCAGCACTCGCTGCTCGCCGTCGGCCTGGTGATGCTGGCGGTGGTGCTTTACGCGCCGCAGGGGCTGGCGGGCCTGTTTTCGCGGCGGCCGCGCAACCATGGCTGAGCCCCTGCTGTCCCTCCGCGGCCTGCGCAAGCGCTTCGGCGGCGTGGTCGCCACGGACGGCGTAGCGCTCGAGGTGGCGCGCGGCCAGGTTCATGCGCTCATCGGCCCCAACGGCGCGGGCAAGACGACGCTCATCGCGCAGATCTCCGGCAGCCTCGCCCCCGATAGCGGGCGCATAGTGTTCGGCGGGGCCGACATTACCGACCTCGCGCAGCATTCGCGGGTCGCCAAGGGTCTTGCACGCAGCTTCCAGATCACCAGCATCTTCCGGCGCTTCAGCGTGGCGCAGAACCTGGCGCTCGCGGTGCAGGCACGCAGCGGCTCGAGTTTCTCGTTCTGGCAGCCGGTGGAGCGAGAAACCGCGCTCGTCGACGAAGCGCGCCGGATCGCGGCCGAGGTCGGGCTGGAGGAGCGCCTCGAAATCGCCGCAGGGAGCCTCGCGCACGCCGAGCAGCGCAGCCTCGAAGTCGGCCTGGCGCTTGCGACCAACCCCAAACTGCTCCTGCTCGACGAACCCATGGCGGGCATGGGACCCGACGAGTCCCAACGCATGATCGCCCTCATTCACCGCCTGCGCGAATCCGTGTCGGTCCTGCTGGTCGAGCACGATATGGATGCGGTGTTCCAGCTCGCCGACCGCATCTCGGTGCTGGTCAGCGGGACGGTCATCGCCACCGGTTCACCCGACGAGATCCGCACAAATGCCGAAGTCCGCCGCGCCTACCTTGGCGATGAGGTTGCGGCGTGAGCGACACCCTGCTCCGGCTGACGGGCCTGGAGACGGCCTACGGCCAGAGCCAGGTGCTGTTCGGCATCGACATGGAGATCCGCGCGGGCGAAGTCGTGGCGCTCCTCGGACGCAACGGCATGGGCAAGACCACCACGGTGCGCTCGATCATGGGGCTCACGCGGGCCAACGGCGGGACAATCGAGCTCCGCGGCAAGCGCATCGAGCGCGCGGCCCCGGACGCAATCGCACGCTCGGGCGTAGCCTTGGTACCCGAGGGGCGGCAGATCTTTCCCAACCTCACGGTGCGCGAGAACCTGGAGGCCTTTGCCGGCAACCGCAATGGCAGTGCAAGCCCTTGGACAGTGGAAAAGGTCTTCCGCCTTTTCCCGCGCCTGGCCGAACGCGCCGGCAACATGGGCAACCAGCTCTCCGGCGGCGAGCAGCAGATGCTCTCAATCGGACGCGCGCTGGTCAACAATCCGCACCTTATCATCCTCGACGAGTCGACCGAAGGGCTCGCCCCGCTCATCCGCGAGGAGATCTGGGCCTGCCTTGCCGGGCTGCGCCGCGAGGGCCAGACCATCCTCGTGATCGACAAGTACGTCGAGCGGCTTATTCGGCTGGCCGACCGCCACACCATCATCGAGCGCGGGCGCGTGGCGTGGCAGGGGACCTCGGCCGAGCTCGACGCCGACCACGCCCTCTGGCACCGTTATCTGGGGGTCTGAATCCCCTAATTCGCAACTTTCGTTCAGCAAGACCCAGTATCCGCGCCCCTCTCCCGCCAATTCGTGTATCGTTACCGGTACATTCACCGCCCTGGAGGAAGCATGGCCGCCGATCCCGTCCTTGCGTTGCGCAAACAAACCCTGGCTGCAATCCGCGTGCGCCTGGCGCATTTCGGCGAGATGAAGCAGGCCGAACTTGCCGAGCAACTGGGACTGTCGCGCTCCCGGCTGCACCAGCTCGCCAGCGGCACGGCGCAGGCATTCAGCCTCGAGGCGCTGGTGCGCATCGCGCTGCGCTGCGACCTGCGCGTGCGCATGAGCGTGACGCGGCCGTACGCGCAGGATTGAGCGTGCGGCTGGCTATCGGCGCCGCCACCGCGGCGCGCATCGAGGAGAGCTACGAGCCTAACTTCAACGCGGCGAAGTTCTTCCCCGACTGGGACCCCGCGGTGCTGGAAGAGCACAAGGGCTGGCTGGCCCCGGCCCACTATGACCCGGGCTCGGGATTCCTCAAGCTCAGCGTGCACAGCTGGCTGCTGGGCGTCGGGGGCAAGCGAATCCTCATCGACGCCTGCGTGGGCAACCACAAGCCGCGCGCCGCACGCCCGATGTGGCACATGCAGGACACGCCCTACCTCGCCCGCCTTGCCGCCGCCGGCGCGAAACCCGAGGACATCGACATGGTGATGTGCACGCACCTGCATGTCGACCACGTCGGCTGGAACACGCGACTGGAGAATGGACGCTGGGTGCCGACTTTCCCGAATGCGCGCTACGTTTTCAGCCGCGAGGATTACAACCACTACCTCGCGGTCGACCTCGATCCCGACAAAGGCCCGGCCAACATGGGCTCGTTCCGCGACTCGGTGCTGCCGGTGCTCGAGGCGGGCCTCGCGCAGATGGTCTCGGGCGCGCAGGCGATCGACGAGCACCTGTCGGTCGAGCCCGCCCCCGGCCACACGCCGGGCACCATCGCGATCAAGCTGGAGTCGCGTGGCGAGCGCGCCGTGTTCTGCGGCGACATCCTGCACCACGCGCTGCAGGTGTACCGCCCGCAATGGAACAGCTTCGCTTGCGCCGACGCCGACAACGCGCGCCTGATCCGCCGGCGCGTGCTGGAGGATTGCGCCGCCGGCGCGCTGCTCATGCCGGCGCACTTTGGCGCGCCCTTCGCCTGCCGCATCGAGCCCAAGGCCGGCGGATTCGTGCCCCGCTTCGTGGCCTGAAACCGGAAGCGGGCATGGCGCGCAGGCCAGCACAGGCCGGCCCGAGCGCGCGATCGCCCTAGGAGCTGCCGCGGGCGGCGGGCGGCCCACCCATGAATGGCGCGGCGAGCGCTTGCTTGGTACGCCAACGCACAGAAGAACGGGTTGGTTTTGGACACAATCCGGTTGGATTTATTCCCCAACTGGAGAGATGAAATGAACCAATTCAAGCGCTTTATCACTTTGTTCCTGGCCGCGATGATGGTCGCGGTCGCAGGTTGCGCCGGCACGGCCACCCAGGAGAGCACCGGCGAGTACGTGACCGACACCTGGATCACCACCAAGGTGAAAACCGTCCTGGTCGACAGCCCCGTCGTCAAGGCGACCGAGGTCAATGTCGAGACGTTCAAGGGCGCGGTCCAGCTCAGCGGCTTTGTGAGCTCGCAGACGGCGATGAACGAAGCGGTTCGCCTCGCGCGCGGCATCAAGGGCGTGACTTCGGTCAAGAACGACATGCGCATCAAGTAACACATGCAAAACCTGCGCGTAATACGCGGAGTTTTGCTGACGCTCGTGCTCGCCGCCGGTACCGGGGCGGGCACGGCGCTCGCGCAGATCAACGTCAATATCAGCCTGGCGCCCCCGGCGCCGCTGGTCGAGCCGGCGCCTGCGGTTGCGCCCGGCTACGTATGGGCACCCGGCTACTGGGGGTATAACGGCGACCGCTACATCTGGGTCCGCGGCCGGCAAGTTGTGCAGCGTCCCGGCTATCGATGGGAACCCGACCGCTGGGAGAGCCGCGACGGGCACTATTACCGCCACGCCGGCCAGTGGGCACGTGACCCCGGTTACCGCTGGGAAAAGGTCAAGAAGGAGAAGAAGCCCAAGAAGGACAAGCACTACGCTCACGGGCCCGACAATGATGACTGGCATGAGCATGGCAAGGGAAACGGCAAGGGCCACGCAAAAGGGAAGGGCAAAGGTCACGACAAGCACTGACCCGCACCCCGCCACACGGCCATTCGCGGTGATTCGATCCGCCCGGCCCGGAAAAGCCCTGCATGGCATCCGCCTGCAGGGTTTTTTTATGGGGTGGCGGATCCCATGCAACTGCGGCGGCTCTTACGCGACGACTTACAGCCGTTCATCCGGTGGCGCGATTTCGGTGACGAGGTCGCGCACCAGCTTTTTGTTCGGCAACGGCGCCACGCGCATCTCGCGCGCCTCCAGCCGCGCGGTGCATGCATAGACCGTCTTGCCATCCACCGACACCATGCACTCCTTGCACGTATTGGCGCTGGTGCACGAATAGCGGATCGCCAGCGTGGCGTCACGGTGGGCGCGGATCCAGCGCAGCGCATCGAGCACCGACTGGCCCGGTTCGAACGGGACTTGATGGATTTCCTCGCGCAACGGCTCACCCGCCCCGCCACGCGCAATTTTAAGTTTCACCACTTCGCTCATGCGATCACCTGGTTTTTCTGCCACGCCGGGTCCATGCCGGGAAAGTCCTCACGCTGGTGCGCACCACGGCTTTCAGTCCGCGACAGTGCAGACGACGCCACGCAACGGGCCACGGTGAGCATGGTGGACAAGTCGAGCCAGTCGGCAAGGGCGGTGTCGTAGGCGGTGCCTGCCGCGGGTTTCATTGCGGGCAACGCTTTCCCCATCGCATCGATGCGCGCGAGCGCACGCGTGAGCCCGGCGCCGGTGCGAAACGGCCCCACTTCCTTTTGCATCACGGCCTGCAGCTCCTCCACCATCGCCGCGGGATTGTCCCCCGGCATGCCGCTGCCCTGGCGTAACCGATCCACCGCATCGCCAAACGCGCCGGCTGCGGCGCGGCTGGCTGCCGCTTTCTTTGCATGTGCCGCGGCGTTGCGTCCCGCCTTGCGCCCGAAGACGAGCGCCTCGGTGATGGCGTTGCCCGACAGGCGGTTGGCTCCGTTGGCCCCGCCGACTGCTTCGCCGGCGGCAAACAGGCCCGGCACGCGCGTCGCCATGGCAGCGTCGGCGCGCACGCCGCCCATGTGATAGTGCGCTATCGGCGCCACTTCGACCGCCTGGCGGGTGAGATCGATGCCGTTCTTCGCCAGCCGATCGATCACCGGCCCGGCCGCAGCGCGCAGCTCGGCCTCGGGCAGGTGCTCGAACGAAAGCCACGCGCCACCATGCGGCGAACCCCGCCCGGCTTCGACTTCCTTGACGATGGCGTAGGTGGCCCGGTCGCGCGTCACCACGTATTTGCCGTCGTCGCTTGCGCCGTAGTTCTGCACGAACTCCTCGCGCCTGCCGTTGAGCAGGCGCCCGCCGAGCTTGTAACGGAACGGGTCCCACATGATCGGGTCCATGCCGATCAGGCGCGGCGCGAGGTGGCCGATGGGGAAGAACTGCACGAACTCCATGTCCACCAGCTCCGCTCCCGCGGCCAGGCAAAGCGCGTAGCCGTCGCCGCTCATGTTGGCCGAGGCGCTGTTGCGCTGGTACATCCGTGTGAGGCCGCCGGTGGCGACGATGGTCGCGCCGGCGGCGATGGTCACCGGCGCGCCGCTCGAAAGATGGAGCGCGGTGGCGCCCACGCATTCGCCGTCCCGCATCGCCAGCTCGGTCACGAGCAGGTCGCCAATGCGGCGGATCTCCGGCGTGCGGATGAGGCGCGTGCGCAGCGTCTTCGACACCGCCGGTCCGGTGTTGAGGAAATCGACGTACACACAACGCGGCCGGTCGTGGCCGGGCGCGTGCGCCTGTTTCATGCGATCGCTGGCACCGCCTTCCTGGCGCGCCCAGCCCACGCCCCAGGCATCCAACTCGCGGATGACCTCCGGGCCTTCCTCGCACAGCAGGCGCGCGAGCACCGGGTCGCACAGGCCGCGCCCTGCCGCCAGCGTGTCGGCGTAGTGATGCTCCCAGTGGTCGGGTTCCTGTTCGCCCAGCGCGACCGCCACGGTCATCTGCGCCATGATGGTCGCCCCGCCGCGCCCGATCAGGCTGCGGTCGGCGACGATCACGCTGGCCCCGCCGCGCGCGGCCTCGATGGCGGCGTACATCCCGGCGCCGCCCGCGCCGATGACGAGCACGTCGGTTTCAAGATGGGTCTTCGCGCCTTCCTTCATTGCGGCGCGACCCCGGCGCGGCGCATGAGGTCCCATGATTTTGCGGTTTTCGGCGCGGCCGCGAATATCGCTGCCGCGGCGAGGGCCACGACGCGCGCGGCATGGTTCAGTTTTTGCAATCCGCTTCCAGTGACTGGCATGGCAAGTTCCCTCTCGTAGATTCGTGTTGTGGTTGCAAGCTGCGGCGTCATGGAAGCCGCGCCGGCGAAAACGGTCGCGCATCGCGGCGCGTCGGGCGGCCAAGGATCAGGTCGGCGCACAGGCGGCCCACCGCCGGCGCCAGCGTCATCCCGTTCTGCGTGACCGCATGAAAAAGCCCCGCCACCCTGCCAGACTCGCCGATGACCGGCGGCGTGACGAACGCGGTGCCGGTCCAGGAGCGCAGCACCAGCAGCGCGCCCAGGCCGGGCAGCATGCGGGTCACCACCGCGAGGTTACCCGAGATCCCTTGCAACGATGGGCGCATGCGCTGCGCGTGCGCGTCCCACGATGCGCGCCAGCCGCCACCGATGATGAGGTTGCCGCTGGCGGCCTGCTTCAGCGTCAGGCGTCGCGTCGCATGCGCGAGGTGATACGGAATCGTCGGCGGAAGCGCTTCGGTCACCAGCATCTGGATCGGGTTGGGGCGCACCGGCAGCGCGTCACCGGCCAGCGCGCCGATCGCGCCGGCCCACGCGCCGGCTGCATTCACTACGCGACGGGCGACCACCCTTCCGCGCGTGGTCTCGACCACGAACCCGCTGCCGGTCTTGGCGATCTTCACGACCCGCGTATCGGCGTGCACCCTGACGCCGGCGGCGAGCGCCGCGGCGAGCATGGCCGGCGCGGCCTTCATCGGGTTGATCTTGCCTTCGTCGCGCGAAAGCGATGCGGCGATCACGCCGGGCGAAAGGTAAGGCGCGAGCGAGCGCGCCTCGTCGCCGCCGAGCATGTGGATTTCCAGCCCGGCTTCGCGCTCCCACGCGACCTTGCGCCGCAGGTGCGTGAGGCTCGCCTCGTCGTCGGCGACCGTGAGCCCGCCTTCGATGCCGATTTCGATGTCGGTTCCGGTTTCGCTCGCGAATTCGTCCCACAGGTAGACCGAGTCGCGCTGCATGGCCAGGGTGGAGACCGGCGAGCGCACGGCGGCTTCGGAGGTCAGGTCGGCGAACCCGAACGTCTGGAACTGCACGTGCAGGCTGCCCGCGTTGACGCCTGAAGCCTCCGCGTGCGGCTGGTGGCGCTCGAGCACCGCCACCGACTGGCCCGCGCGGGCCAATTCGCGCGCGGTGCACAACCCCACCACGCCGCCGCCGATCACGACGGTGTCGACTTCGTCGAGCTTCTCGCGGCAATCGCGTGCGGACGCAGGCGCGGACTCCTGCAGCGGCGCCATCACATCGATGCCGGCCTGGGTGCGGGCGAGCGAATCCATCGGCATCGGTCTCAGGGGCGCCTGCACTCGAAACCACGTGGCTTCGGTGGGCGCGGCGGCACCGGCCTCGGCCAGCAGGCGCACGATGGCCGGGGAGCAATAGCGTCCCTGGCAGTGGCCCATGCCGCAGCGCGTCGCGCGCTTGATCGACGCGAGGTCTTTTGCGCCGCCCGCGATCTCGGCGCGCACCGGGCCGAAGGGCACGCCTTCGCAGCGGCACAGCAGGGTGTCGTCGCGCGCGAGGCTGGATGCGCAATCGGGCGCCGCGAACGCGCGCCAGAGGCTGCGCTGGAAGGCGGTTTCGCGGCCGAGCCCCGCCGCAGCCACCTGCGCCTGCGCATTGCGCTCCGCGTCTTCACCGGCCAGGTCGCGCGCGGCGGCCAGGCCGGCGAGCCGGCCCTGGTGCAAGGCCGCGTGCGCGCCCCACGGCCCGCCTGCGTCGCCGGCGACAAACACGCTGACGATGGAAGTGCGCATGTTCTTGTCGCGCACCGCGACCAGCGCCTGGCGGGCATCGACTTCATGCCGGCAGCCCAGCAAGCGGGTGATTTCGGTCGACGGCGCAAAGCCATAGCCGGTGCACACCACGTCGACATCGAACCCGGTTTCGCCACGCGAATCCGCCCCACGCGTCGTGCCGCTCCCCTGGCGCAGCGCGCCACCGACTCCCACTGCCGCGAGAACAGCGCGCTCGGCACGGCCTTCGCCTTCAACGCGCGCCAGCACATGCCCGTGCAATACCGGCACGCCGTAGCGGCGCAGTGTGGCGAGATAACCGATACCCGCGCGCAGCAGGTCCGGGCGCAGGCGAGCCATCGCGAGCAGGTCTTTCCAGGGCGCGTGCAGCGGCGAGCGCGCGGCCTCGGCCACGGCAACCACCTCCACGCCGTTGCGCACCAGGTCGGCCGCAACCTGCAAATTGAGCGGCCCGTTGCCCGCCACCAGCACGCGCCGGCCCGGCGCGACCTGATAGGCGCGCGCGAGGGTCTGCGCGGCGCCGGTGTTCATCACCCCCGGCAAGGTCCATCCCGGCACGGCCCACGCCTTTTCATAGGCGCCCGTGGCGACCACCACGCGCAACGCCGAAACCTCGAGCACCCCCTCGCGGTCATGCGCATGCACGGTGATGCCCTGGTCGCCGGTCGCATCGTCGCCGCCTGCGCAGAGCGCCCGGGCGTCCCACACCGTGCACAGGTTGTAGAAGCGCACGCCGAGGGCCTGCACACGCGCCACGAGCGCGGCACCGGCGGCGAACTGGCCGTCGGGCGCCGCTCCCGTCTGCCGGTGGCTGGTGGCCACGGGCTTGAAATACTGTCCGCCCGGCGCGCTGCGCTCGTCGATGACGACGACGCTGAGCCCGGCCGCCGCCGCCGCCTCGGCCGCAGCCAGCCCCGCGGGGCCGGCGCCGATCACGAGCACCTGGGTTTCATCGCGCCGCAGGCCGGGTTCCGCGCCCGGCGCGGCGCCGAACGTGTCGGCCTCCGCGCCGGTCCGGACCCGGAGCCCGGGTTTCACCGTGGCCAGGCAGGCGCGCTCGCCCGGGCGACCGTCGATGCTCACGCGGCAGTCGAAGCACACCCCCATGCCGCAGTACACGCCGCGCGTCGCGCCCGAGGCATGCCTGCGCAGGTCCAGATGGCCGGCGGCGGTGAGCGTGGCGGCAAGGCTTTCGCCCGCCAGCGCGCGAACCGCCTTGCCGTCCACGTCGATTTCGATCCAGGGCCCGCTCGGTTCGAGGCCGGCCCGTCGCAATCGCAGCGCGTTGGGCCCGTTGTTCAGCGCGGGCAAGAGCAGAGGGGAAGTAGGCGGCACACTTCGATGGTGCGGGCAGGGCCCGGTCCAGGCAAGCCCGAACGGGCGGTGTTTCACCGCATCGAACGTGTGCCCCGCTTTAGTGGGAACGAGGCGCAAACTGCGTGCGAATGGAAGCAAATTTGGTGCATGGAGCGCTGTCGTCACGCACTTTGGCTTGGCGCGAGAGGCGCACGACAATTAACTCTTAGCACAGTTGGTGTGGTGCATTGCACCAGCGCAGCGTCGTGCTAATCCTTGCAAACGCAACCAATGCGGCGTAATTTGCCGCATGGCCGCGTTCGAACTCGAGAAGCATGCATTCTTCTGGATGACGCAGGTGATCTCCAGTCGCGACCGCCGCCTCGCAGAGGCCCTCGGCGCGCACGACCTGCGCGCGCCGGAGTGGCGCGTGCTCGCCACGCTGCACGCGCGCCAGCGCTGCTCGATGAGCGAGCTGGCCGACCTCGCCTCGATCGAGCGCTCCACGCTCACCCGCATCGTCGACCGCATGCAGCACGCGGGCTGGGTCACGCGACTGTCGGATGCGCAGGACATGCGCGTCACCCGCCTCGCCCCCACCGCCGCGGGCGAAAAGCTGTTCGCGCGGGTGTGGCCGGCGGTGGAATCGCTCAACCGTGCCGCACTGGCAGGACTGCCCGATGGCGCGCCGGACCTGTTGCGCTGGACGCTCGAGCGCATGCGCGCCAACCTCGATGCGGGCCGCGCCGGGCCCGCGCAGACCGCATCCAGCGCCTGAGCGCACCACCCCCCTACCCTTTCCACCCTGATGCCCCTGCCCGGAGGCCCCATGCTCCAAGAAACCATCCCCGACATCGCCACGCTGGTCGAGCCCGACCGCGTGCACAAGTCGGTGTACACCGACGAGCAACTGTTCAACCTCGAGATGGAGCGCATCCACGAGCGCGTCTGGATCTACTGCGGCCACGAGACCCAGGTCAGGAAGCCCGGCGACTACTACACCGTTCAGATCGGCCGCCAGCCCATGATCATGGTGCGGGCAGGCGACGGCAAGGTGAACGTGCTCTACAACCGCTGCCCCCATCGGGGCTCGATGATCTGCGGCGATCGCAGCGGCAATACCGGCGAATTCTTCCGCTGCTCGTACCACGCGTGGACTTTCAACCACGACGGCAAGCTGAAGAACATCCCAATGATGGAATCAGGCTACCAGGGCACGCGCTGGACGCGCGACAACCCCGACTGCAACATGAAGCAGGCCGCGCGGGTGGAGAACTACCGCGGCTTCGTGTTCGCGAGCCTTGCGGCCGACGGCCCCACGCTGCTCGAGTTCCTCGGACCCTCGAAGGTCGCCTTCGACGACATCTGCGACCGCGCGCCCGAGGGCGAAGTCGAGGTGGTGCCGACGTGCTTTCGTATGATCCAGAATTCGAACTGGAAGATCTTCCTCGAGAACCAGCTCGACGCGTTGCACCCGTCGGTGACCCACCAGTCGACCGGCCGCGCCGCGCGCGAGGTGGAAGTGGAGATCGAAAAAGAGACCGGCAAGATCCCGCTTTCGTACCACATGCTGTCGGCGTTCGCGACCGTGACCATCGACAAGTGGGACAACTTCCAGACCATCAACTATCCCAACGGCCACTGCATCCTGACCGGCTACATGGGCCTGCGCCCGCAGGATCCCGACACGCTCGCCTACGAGAAGGCCCTCACCAAGGCGTACGGCGAGAAGAGGAAGGAGGCGATCCTCTCGACCAACATCCACCACGTGCTGATCTACCCGGGCCTGTCGGTGCAGTCGCCGCTGCAGCAGTTGCGCGCGGTGCGGCCGCTCGGCGTGAACAAGACCCTCACCGAGATCTGGCATTTCCGCCTCAAGGGGGCGCCCGAGCCCAT